>JALFSO010000086.1 GCA_022778785.1 Dysosmobacter sp.
GCCGCGCAGCGGCAGCTTTTCGGCCCGATGCGCGGGCAGAAAAGCGAGGCATTGTGAAGGCTGTCGAAAAAGTCCATCGGACTTTTTCGACAGCCTGACGGCCGGAACAGCATCTGTTCCGGCCGTTCTGACACACTCTGAAAGGGTGTTTTTTTGCGTTTCGTGGAAACAGCCTGTTTCCGGGAGCGAAAAATTCACATTTTGTATATACGGAATATGTTGTATATTTATTAAAACCGTGCTATACTGAGAGCTGCTAAGCGGCGGCGCAGTATTCTAGTCAGTACTGCCGCCTCCGAAGGAGGGCCTAAAAATCCTCTAAAGGGCATACCTGTGAAACCTCTGGTGCCTGCTTATTACGCCCAGTTTTGGGTGGGTGCTGGGGGGAAGCGCATCTCTGCGCTTGCGGACTCAGGGCGATTTCCAATGGCATGGTCAACCCGACCCTGTTTCCGTGGAGACCTGCTCTTGTGCACAGACGTACTCCCATCGTGGTATTTCCGGCCTGTGTACGAAGCAGATTGTGAACCTGCAAGGCGGTGTGGAAGGGCATTTTGCCCCAAATGCTGTGTGCAGACGTAGCCTGCCTTGCGTGGGTGTGGTGAATGAGAGGTCAGGCCGTGATGCTCCGGCCGGAGCGGTCTGCGGCCCCCTGCTCTCTGAAACCATTCCTGCAAAAGAGGCTAAGAGACGGACAGACTGTGGTGGAAATCACCTAGGCTGTTCATATGAGGCAGAAAAAGGATTGCAGTGCGGACTAAGTGGCAGTCGGGTCGCGCGGAAGGCGACGCCGCGCCGCGGTGCTGAAAGGGAAACCGCCCCCATCGGCAACGAGGGGTGTACCGTGGGGAAATCCAACCCGTACCTAAGCCGTAAGATTTACTTTTTCTGCCGCCGCCTGCTTAGTGACTATGATTTGACAGAGGTTTGATCTCTTGAGTAAAAACAGATCCACAAAAAACAAGGGAAGGAAGACGGAATTGTCCCCTTATCAATGGGCGCTGCGGGTCTTCCTCATCGCCATCGCTTTGTCCGCGGCCCTGAGCCTGGCGTCGGAAACGATGCTGGCGGGCGCCGGGATCGCGGTGGCGCTTTTGATACTGGTGCTGTTCATCCTGCTGGGCATCCTGTTTGACATTGTGGGCGTGGCGGTGACGGCGGCGGACGAGAAGCCCTTTCACTCCATGGCTGCCCACAAGGAGAAGGGGGCCACGGAGGCCCTGAGCCTGCTGCACAACGCCAGCCACGTCAGCAGCTTCTGCAACGACGTGGTGGGCGATATCTGCGGCATCGTCAGCGGCACCACCGGCGCCGTCATTGTGGTGCGGCTCCAGACGGCGCTGAACTGGCATTCCGTGCTGATCTCCGTGGGCATCACGGCGCTGATTTCCGGCCTGACCATCGGCGGCAAGGCCATCGGCAAGAATTTCGCCATTGAAAAGAGCACAAAGGTGGTATTCATGGCCGGACGATTCCTGCATTTCTTCCGCCGCGGAAGAAAATGACAGAGGGGAGAGCATTCTGTGATATTAGAGAGCATTCAGTCCCCGGCGGACTTGAAAGCGCTCCGGAAAGAGGAGCTGCCCCAGCTGTGCCGGGAGCTGCGGGAATTTCTTGTGGAAAGCGTATCCAAAACCGGAGGCCATCTGGCCTCCAATCTGGGAACGGTGGAGCTGACGGTGGCCATCCACCGGGTATTTGACACGGAGAAGGACCGTCTGGTCTTTGACGTGGGCCACCAGTGCTACGTCCACAAGGCCCTGACGGGACGGCGGGAGCTGTTTTCCACCCTCCGGCAGTTCGGTGGGCTGTCTGGCTTCCCGAAGCCCTACGAGAGCGAGCACGACGCCTTCATCGCCGGCCATGCCTCCAACTCCGTCTCCGTGGCGCTGGGCATGGCCCGGGCCCGGACGCTGCGGCACGCGGATTACGACGTCCTGGCCCTCATCGGCGACGGCGCATTGTCCGGCGGCCTGGCCTACGAGGGCCTGAACAATGCCGGAGCCTCCGGTGAGCCGCTGATCGTCATTCTCAACGACAACGGTATGTCCATCAATCCCAACGTGGGAGCGGTGAGCCAGCATCTGTCCCGGCTGCGGTCAAAGCCGGCCTATTATCATTTTAAGAAGTGGTATCGCAGCCTGTTCGGATCCCATCCGGCGGAGAACCGGCTGTACCGCTTCAATCATCATGTGAAGACATCTCTGAAAAAGACGCTGTGGCCCGGCAGCTCCCTGTTTGAGCGCATGGGCTTCACCTATCTGGGCCCCATTGACGGCCACGATGTGGACAGGCTCTGCAACGTGCTGGAGTGGGCGAAGGAGCTGCATGGCCCGGTGGTGGTCCATGTGAACACCATCAAGGGAAAGGGCTACTCCTATGCCGAGCGGAATCCGGACAAGTTCCACGGCGTGTCGCCCTTCGATCCCGTCACGGGACTGACGAAAAAGCCCGCTTCGGAGGATTTCTCCGCCGTCTTCGGGAAGACGCTGATAGACTGCGCCGCCCGGGATGATCGGGTCTGCGCCATGACGGCGGCCATGGAGGACGGCACCGGCCTGACAGACTTCGCCCGCGCGTATCCGGACCGCTTCTTTGACGTGGGCATTGCGGAGGGCCACGCGGTGGCCATGGCCGCGGGAATGGCCAAGCAGGGGATGATCCCCGTGGTGGCCCTGTACTCCACCTTTTTGCAGCGGAGCTACGACATGCTGATCCACGACGTGGCGCTGCAAAAGCTCCATGTGGTGCTGGCGGTGGACCGCGCGGGACTGGTGGGCGCCGACGGCGAGACCCACCACGGCTGTTTCGACGCGCTGTTCCTGCCGGAGATCCCTGGCTTTACAGTGCTGTGTCCCGCCAACTTCGCGGAGGAGCGCAGCATGCTCCGCTGGGCCATCTTCCAGTGTGAAGGCCCGGTGGCGGTGCGATATCCAAGAGGCGGAGAGGGCTCCTTCCGGGAGGACACCTGGGACAAGCCTGTGGTGCGTCTCCGGGAGGGCACGGACGTGACCCTGATGGCCTACGGCACCATGCTGGAGGAGATCCTGAAGGCGGCCGAGCTGCTGAAAGAGCAGCACATCTCTGCGGAGGTGCTGAAGCTCAACCGCATTGCGCCCCTGAGCTGGGAGGAGCTGGAACCCTTTCTGGGGCAAACCAAGAATTGTCTGACGGTGGCGGAGGATTGCTTCGGCGCCGGGTGTGCAGGCCAGCGGATCTCCGCCATTCTGGCGGAGCACGGCGCGGCCCCCAGACGCTTGATCCTGAAAAACCTCGGCGGAGACTTCGCTCCCGCCGGCACCGTGGCGCAGCTGCGCCGCAGCGCCGGAGTGGACGGCGAGGGCATTGCCGTGGCCGTCATGGAGGCGATGAAACATGAGCAATAAGACGCGGCTGGACGTTCTGCTGGTGGAGCGGGGCATGGAGGAGAGCCGCCAGCGGGCCCAGGCCGACATCATGAGCGGCATCGTATTTGTGAAGGGCCAGAAAGTGGACAAGCCCGGCACGGCGGTGGCAAACGACGCGGAGATCGAGATCCGCGGCAATACGCTGCGGTACGTCAGCCGGGGCGGTCTGAAGCTGGAAAAGGCCATGGCCACGTTCCCCATCTCCTTGGAGGGCGCCGTCTGCGGCGACATCGGTGCCTCTACCGGCGGCTTTACGGACTGCATGCTGCAAAACGGAGCGTCGAAAGTCTATGCCGTGGACGTGGGCTACGGACAGCTGGCCTGGAAGCTCCGCAGTGATCCCCGGGTGAACTGTCTGGAGCGGACCAACGCCCGGTATCTCACCCATGAGCAGATCCCCGATGAACTGGACTTTGCCTCCATCGACGTCAGCTTCATCTCCCTGAAGCTGATCCTGCCCGCGGTCTGCGGCATCCTCCGGGACGGCGGCCATGTGGCCTGTCTGGTAAAGCCCCAGTTCGAGGCCGGGAAAGAAAAGGTGGGGAAGAAGGGGGTCGTCCGGGACCCCGCGGTCCATCTGGAGGTGCTGGAGCACTTCCTGGAGCACGCGAAGTCCTCCGGCTTCACGGTGCTGGACATGACCTATTCCCCCATCCGGGGCCCGGAGGGAAACATCGAGTACCTGGGCTATCTGGAGAAAGGACAGCTGCCGGAGCGGAGCTTTGACCTGGCGGCACTGGTGGCGGCGTCCCACGCCGACCTGAAGGAACACGGAGGTGAGGGACAGTGAGCCCCAAAAAGATCATTCTCTGTCCCAATCCCAGCCGGGACAGGGATATGGAGTCCACCCGGGAGGCCATGGCGATCCTGGGGGAGATGGGATTTCAGACCGTGGTCTGCTCCCCCTTCCGGGAGCAGCGGACGGAGCTGTTCGGTAGCATTCCCGCGCGTCCCCTGACCCAGGAGCTGCGCACCGCCTGTCTGCTGATCACCTTCGGCGGAGACGGTACCATCCTCCATCTGGCGAAGCTGGCGGCCCTGAACAAGATCCCGGTGCTGGGCATCAACATGGGCAGCCTGGGCTTTATCGCGGAGCTGGAAGCGTCGGAGCTGGGTGCTCTGCGGAAACTGAAGGACTGGGATTTTCAGATCGAGCCCAGGATGATGCTGGACGTCACCGTCATGCGGGACGGAAAGCAGGTGTATCAGAACCTGGGTCTCAATGACGCAGTCATCCGGGAGGGTCCCATCTCCCACGTCATCCATCTCAGCATCGCCTCTGACGGCCGCCATCTGGCGGATATCGACGGAGACGGCGTCATCATCGCCACACCCACCGGCTCCACGGCCTACTCGCTGTCTGCCGGCGGACCTGTGGTGGAACCCATGGCGGAGGCCATGGTGGTCTGTCCCATCTGCACCCACAACATGCGTTTTTCCTCCTACGTACTGTCACCGAATCACACGCTGACGGTGGAACTGGTGCGCAATGGACGCAAGCCGGTGTATCTCTGCGTGGACGAGAGCCGCGCCTTTTCCCTGAAGCAGGACGATCAGGTGATCGTGCGGCGTTCCAAATATGTGACAAGACTGGTTCGTTTGTCAGAAAAGAATTTCTGCGAGGTTTTCGCAAAAAAGATGCTACCGGGAGGGCAGGAAGATGAAAAATAACCGGCAGGAGAAAATTTTAGAGATCATTTCCCAGGAGAATATCGAGACCCAGGAGCAGCTTCTCATGCGGCTCCAGGCCTGCGGCATCAGCAGCACCCAGGCCACCATCTCCCGTGATATCAAGCAGCTCCACCTCATCAAGGAGCCGGTGGGCCGGGGGGCCTATAAATACGCCGTCTCCAGCAACCGCACCAAGCTGAACTTTGCGGAGAAGCTGCGGACCATCTTCCGGGAGAGCGTCACCAGCATCGACACCGCTCAGAACATCGTGGTGCTGAAGACGATGCCCGGTCTGGCCAGCGGCGCCTGTTCCGCTCTGGACAATATGAACATCAACGAAATGGTTGGCTCCATCGCGGGAGACGACACCGCCGTTCTTGTGATGCGGGACCGGGAGGCCGCCCTGGATTTCTGTGAGGAATTGAAATCCATGCTGTAACAGAGGAGGACAGCTTATGCTGGAGCTTCTGCACATTGAGAATATCGCCGTGATCGAGGAGGCGGACATCCGCTTCCGCTCCGGCTTCAACGCGCTGACCGGCGAGACCGGTGCCGGCAAATCCATCGTCATCGACGCCATGGGCGCGGTGCTGGGGGGACGGACCTCCCGGGATCTGATCCGCACCGGCGCGGACAAGGCCTTTGTCAGCGCAGAGTTCAGCCAGGTGCCGCCGGAGCTGCCCGGTCTGCGGGAAAACGGCGTCTCGCCGGATGAAAACGGGGAGCTTCTGCTGCAGAGAGAGATCCTCTCCGACGGCAAGAACCTCTGCCGGGTGAACGGGCGTCCCGTCACCGTGGCCCAACTGCGGGAGATCGGCAGTCAGCTGCTGAACATCCACGGCCAGCACGACGGCCAGCAGCTTCTGGACGAGGAGCAGCACGGCGCCTATCTGGACCGCTTCGGCCGGACAGAGGGCGTCCTCGCCGCCTATCAGAGGGAATACGGGACCATGGCCGCGCTCCGGTCGCAGATCAAAGCCCTTCAGATGGATGAGGCGGAAAAGGCCCGGCGGATGGATTCCCTTCAGTTCCAGATCAATGAGCTGGAGCGGGCGGAGCTTCAGCCCGGCGAGGAAGAGGAACTGCGGGACCGCCGGAATCTGCTGCGGAACGGCGAGAAATATCTGTCTGCCCTTCAGGGTGCGGACTACTGTCTCAACGGCGGCGACGAGGGCGGCGGCGCTGTTCAGGCGCTCCGGGAGGCGGAGGAGGCCCTGTCCGCCATCCGCTATCTCAGTGATGAGATGGGAGAACTGTATCAGCGTCTGGAACAAGCCAGATGTGAAGTGTATGACCTTGCCAGTATTGTACAGGACAAACGGGAGGAGTTCGACTTCTCTCCGGCGGAGCTGGACCAGGTGGAGGGCCGCTGCGATCTACTGTACCGCCTGAAAAAGAAGTACGGCGCCACAGTGGAGGACATGCTGGCCTATCTGGACAAGTGCCGTGCGGAGCTGGACGCCATCCAAACGGCGGACGACACCCTCATACAGCTTCAGGAAAAGCTGACGAAGTCCGACAAGGCCGTCCGGGCGGCGGGCGCCGAACTGACGAAGGTCCGGAAAGCGGCGGCGAAAGCCCTGGAGGACCGCATCCAGAAGGAACTGCGGGACCTGGACATGAACAAGGTGCGGTTCAGTATCCAGTTCGAGGAGAAGGAGCCGTCTCCCGACGGCTGCGACACCATCCGGTTCCTGATGTCTGCCAATGCCGGCGAGAATCTGAAGCCCATTGCGAAGATCGCCTCCGGCGGCGAGCTGGCCCGCATTATGCTGGCACTGAAAAATGTGCTGGCGGAGCAGGAGGCCATCGGCACGCTGGTCTTCGACGAGGTGGACACCGGCGTCTCCGGACGGGCCGCCCAGAAGGTGGCTCAGAAGCTGGCTCAGGTCTCCCGCCGGAAACAGGTGCTGTGCGTCACCCATCTGCCCCAGCTGGCGGCCATGGCGGACACCCACTTCTCCGTTGCCAAGGGAGAAGTAAAGGGTAGAACCTTTACACATGTAATCCGCATGGACCGGGAGCAGCGGAAGGCGGAGCTGGCCCGCATCACCGGCGGCAGCAAGGTGACGGACGCATTGCTGGAGAGCGCCGGAGAGCTGCTGGACGAGGCGGAGGCCTACCGGAAGACGCTGGTATAAAAACACCGGATCATCACCGGCGGGACGGCGTTCTGCCGTGCTTACAAGCCGCTTTTGAGTTTCTGTATCTCCGTACCTATTCCCCTGTAAAAAATCGGCGGAATGGTTGACATTTTCCGTGAAATCGGATAGAATACCACCCGTATACGACGATGATGCGGAGGAGTATCCGGACCGGACCTGTCAAGAGAGCCCCTGGCTGGTGGAAAGGGGAGAGGGCCATCCGGTGAATACACCGCGGAGCCGGCACCCAAACGGCTTTTCGAAAGGGGCCTAGTAGGCGTGCTCCGGGAGCGCCCGTTACCGCGCGGGAGTGTGATGGCACTCCATGAGGCCGTTTTCGTGAGACAACGGCGAACCAGAGGTGGTACCGCGAATGTTGTTCGCCCTCTGTCCCAGCCCGGGACGGAGGGCGTTTTCCATGAGATTATAAGAATAAAGGAGACAAAATCATGACTTGCTATGACGAACTGGTAGCCCGCGGGCTCATCGCCCAGGTGACGGATGAGGAGGAGATCAAGAACCTCATCAACAACGGAAAGGCCATCTTCTATATTGGCTTCGACCCCACCGCCGACTCCCTGCACGTGGGCCACTTCATGGCCCTGTGCCTGATGAAGCGGCTACAGATGGCCGGCAACAAGCCCATCGCCCTCATCGGCGGCGGCACCGGCATGATCGGCGACCCCTCCGGCCGGACGGATATGCGCCAGATGCTGACCCCGGAGACCATCCAGCACAACTGCGACTGCTTCAAGAAGCAGATGGAGCGGTTCATCGACTTCGGCGAGGGCAAGGCCATGATGCTGAACAACGCCGACTGGCTGCTGAAGCTGAACTATGTGGACGTGCTCCGCGAGGTGGGCGCCTGCTTCTCCGTCAATAACATGCTCCGTGCCGAGTGCTACAAGCAGCGGATGGAGAAGGGCCTCAGCTTCCTGGAGTTCAACTATATGATCATGCAGTCTTACGACTTCTATCATATGTTCCAGACCGTGGGCTGCAACATGCAGTTCGGCGGCGACGACCAGTGGAGCAATATGCTGGGCGGCACGGAGCTGATTCGGAAGAAGCTGGGCAAGGACGCCTACGCCATGACCATCACCCTGCTGCTGAACAGCGAGGGCAAGAAGATGGGCAAGACCGCCAGCGGCGCCGTGTGGCTGGACCCCAACAAGACCTCTCCCTTCGAGTTCTATCAGTACTGGCGGAACGTGGGCGACGCCGACGTCCTCAAGTGCATCCGGATGCTGACCTTCCTGCCTCTGGAGCAGATCGACGAGATGGACAAGTGGGAGGGCAGCCAGCTGAACCGGGCCAAGGAGATCCTGGCCTACGAGCTGACCAAGCTGGTCCATGGCGAGGCCGAGGCCGAGAAGGCCCAGGAGACCGCCCGGGGTCTGTTCTCCGGCGCTGGCTCCGCGGAGCACATGCCCACCACAGAGCTGACGGCGGACAAGTTCACCGACGGCAAGATCGGCGCTATGAACCTGCTGGTGGCCTGCGGTCTCTGCGCCTCCAACGGTGAGGCCCGCCGTCTGATTCAGCAGGGCGGCGTCACCGTCAGCGACAAGAAGATCGCGGCCATCGACGCGGCCTTTGACGAGAACGACTTCCGGGGCGAGGGCGTCATCATCAAAAAGGGCAAGAAGGTCTACCACAGAGCCATCGTGAAAGAATAATGCAGCAGGCAGACGCGGCGTTTCCACGCCGCGCCTGCCGCGCGTTGTCTACCAATTGAATCTATCACCCAATAGAAAGGAACTGCTATGATCACAGTCAGCGACGTCAGCGTCAACTTCACCGGCCAGTCCCTGTTCAAGCATGTGGACCTGAAATTCACCCCCGGCAACTGCTACGGCATCATCGGAGCCAACGGCGCGGGGAAGACCACCTTCCTCCGCATCCTCTCCGGCGACCTGGAGCCCTCCAGCGGCGAGGTCATCATCCCGGCCAACGAGCGGATGTCCGTCCTGAAGCAGGACCACTTCCAGTATGACCAGTACACGGTACTGGACACGGTCATTATGGGCAACCAGCACCTCTACGACGTCATGAAGGAGAAGGACGCCCTCTATGAAAAAGAGGACTTCAGCGATGAGGACGGCGTCCGGGCCTCCGAGCTGGAGGGAGAGTTCGCGGAGATGGGAGGCTGGGAGGCCGAGAGCGACGTCTCCCGGCTGATCCAGGGCCTGGGCCTCTCCAACGACATCCTGTACAGTGAGATGTCCTCCCTCACCGCCAAGGAGAAGGTGAAGGTGCTGCTGGCCCAGGCACTGTTCGGCAAGCCGGACATCATCCTGCTGGACGAGCCCACCAACCATCTGGACCTGGCGGCCATTGAGTGGCTGGAGGACTTTCTCATGTCCTACGAGGGCCTCATTATCGTGGTGAGCCATGACCGCTACTTCCTGAATACTGTCTGCACCAACATCGTGGACGTGGACTACGGCCAGATCAAGATGTACGTGGGCAACTACGACTTCTGGTATCAGTCCAGCCAGCTGATGCAGAAGATGATGCGGGACCAGAACCGGAAGAAGGAAGAGAAGATCAAGGAATTGCAGGAATTCGTCTCCCGGTTCTCCGCCAACAAGTCCAAGTCCAAGCAGGCCACCGCCCGCCGGAAGCTGCTGGACAAGCTGAGCATCGAGGAGATGCCTGCATCCTCCCGCCGGTATCCCTTCGTGGGCTTCAAGATGGACCGGGAGCCCGGCAAGGAGATCCTCACCGTGGAGGGCCTGTCCAAGACCCTGGACGGCGTGAAGGTGCTGGATAACGTCTCCTTCCGGGTGAGCAGGGGCGACAAGATCGCCTTTGTGGGTGAGAACGAGCTGGCCAAGACCACCCTGTTCAAGATCATCATGGGGGAGGAGGAGCCGGACGAGGGCACCTACAAGTGGGGCACCACCATCACCACCAGTTACTTCCCCCTGGACAACTCCGATTTCTTCAACGGCTGCGACCTGAATCTGCTGGACTGGCTAGCCCAGTACACGGCGGATACGGCGGAGGAGAGTACGGAGTCCTTTAAGCGGTCCTTCCTGGGCCGGATGCTGTTCTCCGGCGACGACGTGTACAAGCCGGTGAAGGTCCTGTCCGGCGGCGAGAAGGTGCGGTGCATGCTGTCCCGGATGATGCTGTACGGCTCCAACGTGCTGGTGCTGGACCAGCCCACCAACCACCTGGATCTGGAGTCCATCACCGCCGTCAACAACGGCCTCATCGACTTCAAGGGCGTGGTGCTGTTCGCGTCCCACGACCATGAGTTTGTCCAGACCGTGGCCAACCGCATCATCGAGTTCACGCCCAACGGCGTCATCGACAAGCCCTGCACCTACGACGAATATATCGAGTGGAAGAAGACCTGCTGAGACAGACCGGAATGATCCGCACAGACGTGCGCCTGAACATGTTCAGGCGCACGTTTTTTGGAGTATGCAGCACTCGCTGCATAAAAAGAGACCCCGCCGGAGCGGAGTCCCTTGCCGGATCAGATATCATCCTTGATGCCGACGCGGAGATAAAAGCGGTGCATGAAACCGAAGGTGAAACCGCCGGGGAGCATCCCATTGATAAACAGGGCCGCCAGCACGCCGACGCCTGTGTCGAGAATGCGGTTCAGGGCGTAGGAGATATAGGTCTCCGTGGGGGTATTGAACAGGATGATGCACAGGATCACGCCGCCTGGCTGGACGCCGCCCACCCAGATATACTGACAGGCTACAATGAGAACCACTACACCGATAAAGGACAGCGGGATCAAAAGCCAGCGGTTGCTGCCGTCCGGGAACAGGAACATGTAGAATGCGAACAGGCCCATACCGATGAAGCCGCCCACCAGCGTGCCGAAAAATCGGTTACCGCCATGAAGCCTACTGGTCCCGTAGTCGCTGCCCATGCCGAAAATGGCGCCGATGCAGGCGAAGGCCGGGCCACGGTCCAGAAAATAATAGACCAACGCGCAGAGCGTGACGGCGACGGCGGTCTTGATGTTCCGAAGCCCCACCGTGGGGAGGCGAAATCCTTTTGCGCGTTTGTCCGTGCGGGTCTCCATGCGGGCATTCTCCGTTTCTTTGGACAAGTATTGTTGCGATTTAAAGTGTATCATAAACAGCAGGAAATGGAAAGACCATTTGCCCATTTTGTGATATTTTCCCGCACCCTGCATAAAACCCCCGCCGAAGATGAGCTGGCGGCCCTGTCCGGATTGTAACCGGCTGTAACCGGATTGTAACCGGCTGTAACCGGACTGTCATTGACTTTCTCCAGAACCGCCCATAAACTGAAAGAAAAACGGTGCCGGGGGCGGTTTCATTGGAGAGAAAACAGATTCTGGGTGCGCTGCTGTTGCTGGCGTTTACGGCGGCGGTCATCGGGGCGGACGCCCTCTGGGGCACGAGAGACGCCTTGCAGGAAGGGGAGAACGGCTATGAGGAGCTGCTGTCAAACACGCCGGTGGCGGAGCTGGAGGGGGAGTCTGTCTCCCCGGACGGCCGGTTTGAGGCCCGGACGGTGGGGAAGACGGACAACTATGTCAGCGGCGTGGTGCCGCCCGAGAGTATTCAATTCGTAAATCGGGAAACCGGAGAGGTGCTGTGGGAGGAGCAAGGCTGGGTCACCCAGTCGGTCCTGTGGTCGCCGGACAGCCGGTATTTGGCGCTGACATACGGCGCCCGTACCTGGCAGGCGGTAAAATTCATCGAGACAGACACCTGGACATCCTGGGACTTCACCTTGCCGGACGGCTCACCCATCCCGGAGTACACCTTTCTGCCCGCGGATCAGCCCTGGGGGACCTGGATCGGGAAGGACGTTCCGGAGGAGGACTATGACCTGCTGCTGACGGTAGGCCGGGGCGGCGACGAAGGTGAACAACATACTTACCGCTGCTCTCTCCTGATGGACGGCGGTCAGCTGGCTGGCAATACCTTAGAACAAACCACGGAGGTGCTGTCCGAAGCATACGACTTCGACCACGACGGGGAGCCGGAAGTCACGGAGCTTGTGACGCTGTGGGCACCGGACGGTGACGGCGAACAGGTCTCCTGGTATGAGCTGCACGTCCGGAAGGCAGACGGCACGCCGCTGTGGTCGGACCGGGCGGCGCCTCAACACGCGGGCTGGAACACCCTCTTTGCCTGTACGCTGGACGGGGAGGACGATCTTCTGCGCTACCATCCCACCATGTACCAGGGCTGCTGCGGGTACAATTATCAGTTGTTCTCTCTGGACGGCAGCGGCGGGGAATCTGTGCTTCAGCAAAACGGCGTAGCGTTCGACATCAACTGGGGCAGTCCTCTGGGCCATGACTTCGACCCGGCGGCCATCGCGTCGTTTATGGAGGACATTAACGGGCTTTTGTCCCACAGCCGCCTGCTGCTCACCACCGACGACGCGCTGGAAGGCATCGACCCGGCGCATCCCCGGGACGATCTCTGGTGGCTGACAGGGAACGACGTCTGTCTTTCGGCGGACGAGACCGGCTATGCGTATGACGAAACATGCTCTCTGGAGGAAAATCTCCAGCGGTTTGACGCGGTGATGACCGAACTTGCCAGGCAATAAAACAGCAGGCCCGCCCTTTTGGGGCGGGCCTGCGTCATATGTCCGAAATTACTTCTTGGTGATGTAGCCCTTTTTGCACAGCAGCTCGGCCAGCAGGACAGCGCCGCCGGCGGCGCCGCGGAGGGTGTTGTGGCTCAGGCAGACGAACTTATAGTCGTACTGGGTGTCGGGCCGCAGACGGCCGATGGACACGGCCATGCCGTGTTCCAGATTCCGGTCCAGACGGGTCTGGGGACGGTCGGCCTCCTCAAAATAGTGGAGGAACTGCTTGGGAGCAGAGGGCAGTTCCAGCTCCTGGGCGGGACCGCGGAAGTTGGCCCAGTCCTCGCGGATCTGCTCGATGGAGGGCTTCTGACCCTCGGCGAACTTCATGAACACGGCGGCCATGTGGCCGTCCTGACAGGCCACGCGGAAGCACTGCGCGGTGATGGAGGGACTCTCGGCCTTGACGATCTTGTCGCCGTCGATATGGCCCCACAGCTTCAGAGGCTCCTGCTCACTCTTCTCCTCCTCGCCGCCGATGTAGGGGATGCAGTTGTCCACCATCTCGGGCCAACGCTCGAAGGTCTTGCCCGCGCCGGAGATGGCCTGATAGGTGCATACCAGCGCCTGCTCCAGACCATACTTCCGCAGGGGATGCAGGGCGGGCACATAGCTCTGGAGAGAGCAGTTGGACTTCACGGCAATGAAGCCCCGCTTGGTGCCCAGACGCTTGCGCTGCGCGTCGATGATGGCGATGTGGTCGGCGTTGATCTCGGGCACTACCATGGGCACATCGTCGGTCCAGCGGTTGGCGGAGTTATTGGAGACCACCGGGCACTCCAGCTTGGCGTACTTCTCCTCCAGGGCGCGGATCTCGTCCTTCTTCATGTTGACGGCGCAGAACACAAAGTCCACCATAGAGGCCAGCTTCTCAGCGTCCGCCTCAGCGTCCAGCACCACCAGCTTCTTGGCCTCCTCGGGCATGGGAACATCCAGTGCCCAGCGGCCGGCCAGAGCCTCCTCGTAGGGCTTGCCGGCACTGCGGCCGCTGGCCGCGATGGCGGTGAGCTGGAACCAGGGGTGATTCTCCATCAGGGTGACGAACCGCTGGCCCACCATACCCGTGCCGCCGATGATACCGACCTTGAACTTTTCCATGATTTCTTCCTCCTGTTATTGCGGATTTCAGAGGCGGCTTTTGGCGATTGAGGTTGCAAAAGGCCGCTTCCATGTACTATAATAGAACCGCCGAATTTTCTCCGTTGGTGGGAAAGAAGCATCTGTTTCTCCGCCACGGACATTTGTATGTATACTAACACATTTCTGGTATTTCGTCAAGAAAGACGATTTGGGAGGCTGCATGAAAAAGTACCTGATAACGATGCTGTTTGTTGTGACATTTTTCCTCTGCGGCGCCGCCGGTGCCTCCGCGGCGGAGAAGGACACCATCAAGGTGGGCCTGAAATACGGTTCCGGCGCGCTGTATTCGGCCAATCTGCTGAACGAGGAAGGCGAGGGCTACGAGTTCGGCTGGTTCGACAGCGACCGGGAGTTTCAGTATCTGGGCAGCACCCGGGAGACCGCCATCTCCATGACGGCGGCGGGGAACATCGCCGTCGGCAGCGACGGCGCCTATTCCGCGGGTACTTCCGGCAGCAAGGGCGTCATCGGGAAGTATCACGTCCAGCTGGACGATGTCTTTGACGATTACGAGGAGGCGGAGGACACGGCGTCGGAGTACGACGGCGGCTATCCCGCCTACATCGCCGGAAACTTCGTGGTGCGGATCGGCTGCTGGACGTCTGAGGACGACGCGGAGGACGCGCTGGATGAACTGGACGTCTCCGGCGAAGTGGTGTCCGGCAGCTCCACCGGCGTGGTGGTCACCGTCACCAAAACCACGGAGGTGCTGTTTGAGTTTGACTGCCAGGGCGCAGAGAGCCTGGGCGTCCTGCCCGACGGGCGGATGGACGCCGTCACCTGGTTCAAGGGCTACAAGTACAACGGCGGCTTCCAGTACGACCGGGTCACCGGCGGAAACATCAACGTCATCAACGTGGTGGATCTGGAGGACTACGTGAAGGGCGTCCTGCCCCATGAGATGGGCGGAAGCTGGCCGGAGGAGGCGCTGAAGGCCCAGGCGGTGTGTGCCCGGACCTTCGCCTGCCGGAACACGAAGCACTTGTCCCTCTACGGCTTTGACGTCTGCAACACCACGGACTGTCAGGTCTACAATGGCCGCTCCGGCGCCGCCGACGCCACAGACCGTGCCGCGGAGGCCACGGCGGGGGAGTGCCTGTATGCCGATGGCCAGCTCATCGAGGCGCTGTATTTCTCCTCCGACGGCGGCGCCACGGAGGACTCTGAAAACGTGTTCGGCGGCGTCACCACCTATCTGGTGGGCAAGGAAGACCCCTACGAGTCCACCATCTCCATTCCGGACTACTCTTACACCGTGACGTTCACGCCGTCGGAGTTGACCGCCATTCTCCAGAACAGCGGCTATTCCATCGGCACCATTGCGGACGCCTATGTATCGGAGTTCACCCAGATGGGCAACGTCGGCAAGGTGACGTTTGTGGACACCTCCGGCAAGACACTGACGGTAAAAGGGGAGAAGGCCCGCTACGCCTTCTGCAGCACCTCCTATAACAAAAACGTCCGCAGCATGCGCTTTACCATCAACGGACAGGACAGCGGCGCTGTCACCCCCGGCGGCAGCACCGGAAACGCCTCCGGCTATACGATCAATGGAAGCGGCACGCTGCTGAGCTCGCTGGAGGGCGTCAGCGTTATCTCCGGCGGCGGAACGGTCAATTCTTACAGCGGCGGCACGCCCTATGTCGTCACCTCCGGCGGCACCAGGGCGCTGCCTCTCACCGGCAGCAGCGTTCAGAACGCATCCAAGAGCGATACCATCGTCGTCACAGGCACCGGCAACGGCCACAACGTGGGTATGAGCCAGTACGGCGCCAATGCCATGGCCAAGCAGGGCTATGATTACGAGGGCATTCTGCATTTCTATTACACAGACGTCACCATCCGGTGACGGGAACAGGAAGACTATGAAAACAAGCGATTTCTACTACGACTTACCAAAGGAACTCATCGCCCAGACCCCTATTGAAAAGCGGGACGGCTCCCGCCTCATGACCCTAGACCGGGCCACCGGCGCGGTGGAGCATCACCATTTCTATGAGCTGCCGGACTTTCTGAACCCCGGCGATTGCCTGATCCTGAACGACTCCCGGGTGCTGCCAGCCCGGCTTCTGGGCCAGCGGCTGCCGGGCGGCGGCGCCTGCGAGGTGCTGCTTCTCATCGACCGGGGAGACAAGACCTGGGAGTGCCTGGTGCGGCCCGGACGGAAAATGCGCACCGGCGCCAAGCTGTCCTTTGGAAACGGCGAGCTCACCGCCGAGGTGACGGCAGAGCTGGAGGGCGGCAACCGTCTGGTGCGGTTCGACTACGACGGCATTTTCCTGGAGGTACTGGAGCATCTGGGCAAGATGCCTCTGCCGCCCTATATCAAGGAGGAATTACAGGATCAGGAGCGGTATCAGACTGTGTACTCCAAGGTCCTTGGCAGCGCCGCCGCCCCCACCGCGGGCCTCCATTTCACGAAGGAACTGCTGGAGAAGATCGCGGCCAAGGGCGTGGGCGTCGGCTACGTCACCCTGCATGTGGGCCTGGGCACGTTCCGTCCCGTGAAGGAGGACGACATCGAGAGCCATGAGATGCACAGTGAGTTCTGCACCATCCCTCGGGAGACGGCGGACCTCATCAACCGGACGAAGGCCCACGGCGGCCGGTGCATCTGCGTGGGCACCACCTCCTGCCGGACGCTGGAGAGCTGGGCGGCGGAGGACGGCCACATGGAGGCCAAAGCCGGGTGGACGAACATCTATATCTATCCCGGCTACAAATTCAAGGTCATGGATGCGCTGGTGACCAACTTCCATCTGCCGGAGAGCACCCTCATCATGCTGGTGTCCGCCTTCGCCGGACGGGAGCATGTTCTGGCGGCGTACAACGAAGCCGTGAAGGAGAAGTACCGGTTCTTCAGCTTCGGGGACGCCATGTTCCTCCATTGACCGCGGGCTATCCCGGAATATCAATATACGTTATACGTTTTAGGAGAAATTCATGTTTAAAGTGCTCAAGACCCAGGGCCGCGCGCGGCGCGGCGAGTTTTCCTGTGCCCACGGCGGCGTGGTCCAGACGCCGGTGTTCATGAACGTGGGCACCCAGGGTGCCATCAAGGGCGGCGTCTCCGCTCACGATCTGAAAGAGGTGGGGTGCCAGATCGAACTCAGCAACACCTATCACCTTCACCTGCGGCCCGGTGACAAGATCGTCCGCCAGCTGGGAGGACTTCACAAATTCATGGATTGGGACGGCCCCATCCTGACGGACTCCGGCGGCTTCCAGGTGTTCTCCCTGGCCAGCCTGCGGAAGATCAAGGAGGAGGGCGTCCATTTCGCCTCCCACATCGACGGCCACAAGATCTTCATGGGGCCGGAAGAGTCCATGCAGATCCAGTCCAACCTGGGCAGCGACATCGCCATGGCCTTTGACGAGTGCGTGGAGAATCCCGCCACCCACGAGTACGCCAAGGCCAGCTGCGAGCGGACCCTGCGATGGCTGGAGCGGTGCAAGGCGGAGCACGACCGGCTCAACAGCCTGCCGGACACCATCAATCCCGGCCAGCTGCTGTTCGGCATCAACCAGGGAGCCACCTTCCCGGACCTGCGGGTGTGGCACATGCAGCAGATCGCCAAGATCGACTGCGACGGCTACGCCATCGGCGGACTGGCGGTGGGGGAGCCCACCCAGGTGATGTACGACATCATCGACGCGGTGGAGCCCCATATGCCCAAGGACAAGCCCCGCTATCTCATGGGTGTGGGGACGCCCAGCAACATCATCGAGGCGGTAAGCCGGGGCGTGGATTTCTTCGACTGCGTCATGCCCTCCCGCAATGGCCGCCACGGCAAGCTGTTTACCTGGGAGGGGACTGTCAACATTCTCAACGAGAAGTACGCCACCGACGACCGGCCCATCAGCGAGAGCTGCCATTGCCCTGTATGCCGCAGCTTCTCCCGGGCGTATCTGCGCCACCTGTTCAAGGCGGACGAGGTGCTGGCCCTGCGCTTCGCGGTGCTGCACAATCTGTACTTTTATAATGAGCTGGCGGCCCGCATCCGCCAGACCCTGGATGACGGCACCTTCGACGACTTCCGGGCCCGGTACAGCGGACGGCTGGAGGAGCGGGTCTGACAGGCACGCCATCCCCAAAGAAAGGTCTTGCAAAACCTGCTGTATTTGATATAATATTTCCATTCTGATTTTTACAAAGGAGTTTTTTGCACTATGGAATCTATCGTAATGCTCGTTCTGCTGCTGGTCCTGTTCTACTTCATGCTCATCCGTCCGGAGAACAAGCGGAAGAAGGCAGCTGAGGAGCTGCGGAACAGCCTGAAGAAGGGCGACAAGGTCACCACCATCGGCGGCATTGTGGGCACCATCGTCCAGGTCAACGACGCAACTATCATCATTGAGACCAGTGAGGACCGCGTCCGCATGGAGCTGACCAAGTGGGCTGTCTCCACCACTGGCGTCCAGGCTACCGATCAGCCGGAGGCCAAGAAGAAGGAAAAGAAGGAGATCTCTGACGCGGTCCCCGAGGAGCCCGCCGCTCCTGCTCCCGTCGAGAAGACCGAGGAGCCCTCTGAGAAGTAAGGCGTCCTGATTTTCTGAAAACTCCATCATAAGAAGGGTCTCCCTTGTCATATGCTCCAACAGGGCATACGGCAGGGGAGGCCCTTTTTGCACAGATCCGCTTTACCGGACATTTCATGATATGTGCCGCGCACAGCGGCGGAATGGGGGATCACTATGTCAAAACAGAAGGAATCGGATGCGGCATTTCTGAAGGGGACGGGAATGACCCTGCTCCTGTACATTCTGCTGCAAATGCTGCTGGCGTTGTTGGCGGTAAAAGGGGCACTGCCGGAAAAACGGCTTTTCCCGGCCCAGGCGGTCACTGCCGTGCTGGCGATGCTTCCCGGGGGACTGTATGCCGCACGGCGGTCCGGCCTGGGAGCGTTGCCGGCGGCGATGCTCACTGCGCTGAGCTTTGCCGTTCTGCTGTCCCTTGTGGGACTGCTGGTCTACGACGGCGTCGCACAGACCGGACAGACGGTGGTCCTACTGCTGGCCGCAGCCGCAGGCGGGCTTCTGGCAGGCCTGCTGGGAGGCGGCGGGAAGAAGAAACGGAAAAAACGTCCCGCGGTCCGGCGGCGGAACTGACGCCGCCGTCAGCCCCATTGACAAAACGCACAATCCTGACAAATTCATCACAAACTCTCTTCCGCACTGCCGGCGGTCCGGCGGAAGAGAGGAGGGGGGACGGTTTTCGAAGATATGGTGCGGCAGTTGACACAGCGGCACCATATCTGGGCCTCTTTTTAGGCGAATTCCGCCCCTCCCATCACTATTTTACGAAGTTAACATAATATAGTTAACATAATATTTAGCATAATTTACAAAAAGAAAAAATCTCCCGGGAATTCCTTGCGAAAACCAGGTTTTTGGAATATGATGAATGCATCAGGATTTACGTCAACCGCCTCATAATCAGCGATGAAAGCGCATAGGCTTTCCCGAGGTGAGGCGGAGTGACGGTACGAACAGAGCAGAGACAGGCCGTGCAGCGGCAGGAACGGAGCTTTCTTCTGGGACTGGTGCTGCTGGCCCTGTTCTTTTCGGCGGGGATCGTTCTGGGACAGGTCCTGTCAGAGCGGGTCCCGGCAGGCACAGGTGAGGAGTTGGAGCGGTATCTGACCGGCTATTTCTCCCTGAGCCGCGACCGGAGCCCGGATCGGAAGGTCCTGTTGTCCACACTGCTGATTTACTTCCGGTATCCGGTGCTGGCGTTTCTGTTGGGCTTTGCGTCAGCAGGGGTGGTGCTGCTGCCGGTCGTGACCGTGGCGTATGGTTTTTTCCTGTCCTTCTCCGTCTGCTGCTTCACGGCGTCCTTTGGCGGCGGAGGAGTGCTGCTGGCGCTGGCCGTGTTCGGTCTGCGGTGCTTCGTGACGCTGCCGTGCTATTTCGCACTGGCGGTGCCGTCCGTGCAGAACGCCGCGGCGCTGGCAACCCTGTCCTTCGGACGTAGCGGCAGAAGAACACAGCCGGTCCGGTACGGCAGCGAGTGGTGGCTCCGTTCGGGGATCGCCGCAGGCATCCTGTTGGCCGGAGTCCTGCTGGATCTGTTTCTGAGTCCAGCGCTACTGGAACTGGTACTGGAGCATATTTTGACCTGAATGAAAATCATCAAGAGGGAGGAGGCGTGCTGATGACGAATCATATTGTGGCTTACGAGGCATATTTGTCCGGAGAGAAGCATGCCTCCGCCAATACGGTGAGTTCCTATTTGCGGGACGTCCATCAGTTTGCGGATTATCTGCACGCCCAGGAGGACTGCACACCGGAGGACGCCGCGCCCGACATGGTGAAGAGCTGTATGGCCTGGATGCAGGCGCGGGGGAAGTCCACCGCCTCCATTACCCGGTTTCTGGCCTCCCTCAAGTCTTTCTACAATTATCTGATGTCTGAAGGCGTGGTGAAGACGAATCCCACCAAGGGTATCTCCGCCGCCAAGGCGGAGCGGAAATACCCGGAGATCCTTACCTCCAAAGAGGTGGAGCTGTTTCTGGAGCAGCCCCAGTGCGTGGACGCCAAGGGCTGCCGGGACCACGCCATGCTGGAGCTGCTGTACGCCACCGGCATTCGGGTCAGCGAGCTGATCTCCCTGGACCTGGACGACCTGAATCTGTCCGCAGGCTTCATCCGCTGCCGAAGCAAAGGTCGGGAGCGGATCATCCCCATGTACCGCACCGCCGTCAAGGCGCTGCAGGACTATGTCCGGAACGTCCGGCCACAGATCATCGCCGACACCGAGGAACCGGCTCTGTTCGTCAATATGAACGGCGAGCGGATGAGCCGTCAGGGATTCTGGAAGATCATCAAATTCTATCAGGAGAAGGCGGGCATCCAGAAGGACATCACGCCCCACACGCTGCGCCACTCCTTTGCCGTCCATCTGCTGGAGAACGGTGCGGACCTGCACTCCATCCAGGAGATGCTGGGCCACGCGGACATCTCCTCCACCCAGATCTACACCCACGTCATCAAGAACCAGTTGAAGGACGTTTATCAGAAGGCCCATCCCAGGGCGTGACAGCGCATTACATATGCCGGATGGCGGAGCCACCGCGTTTGCGGCGGCTCCGTTTTTGCATGTCCGGCGCTATGAAAAAAATTTTTCCCGTCCGCAATCAAAATCCGCTTCCAGAGACTCTAATCATCAGAAAGAGAGAGGAGGGACGCCATGGACCGCCAGGAATTCGCCCGCCGGACAGACGCCGTCAAAGCCCGCCTGTACCGCACGGCGTATCTGTACCTGGGCAGCGAGGCCGACGCCCTGGAGGCGGTGGATGAGACGGTGTATCAGGCCCTGCGCCACCTGAAGCAGCTCCATCAGCCGGAGTTCTTCGACACCTGGATCACCCGCATCCTCATCAACCAGTGCCACCGGGAGCTGCGTCGCCGGAAACGGTTCGCCCCGGAAGGGGAGGAAGCCCTGCCGGACACCGCCGGTCCCGATGATTATGACGCCCTGCCGTTGAAGGAGGCCATCCGCCGCCTGCCGGAGGAGCTGCGTCAGGTGGTGGTGCTGCGGTACTTCGGCGGATACACCCTGTCAGAGACCGCCGCGGCGCTGGATATTCCCCAGGGGACGGCGTCCACCCGACAGCGCCGGGCGCTGCAGCTGCTGCGATTGGAATTGGGAGAGGAGGCGAAGCCATGAACCGCAATCCGGAATACGAAGCCCTGCTGGCGGAGCTGGAAAACACCCCGGAAGAACTGAAAACCGTTGTTCAAAAAACACTGTCAAGGGATTATCATTCACAGAAGAAACGGCGGATCTTCGGCATTCCCGCCGTCAGTCTGGCAGCCTGCTTTGCCGGATTCGTCCTGCTGGTGAACCTGTTCCCGCCCTTTGCCCGGGCCTGCGGCTCCGTGCCGGTGCTGCGGGAGTTGGCGAAGGCCGTGGCCTGGTCGCCGTCCCTCAGCGCCGCCGTGGAAAATGACTACGTTCAGCCCGTGGGACAGTCCCAGACGGTGAACGGCATCACCGCCACGATCCAGTACATTATCGTGGACCGGAAGCAGGTGAACATCTTCTTCACCCTGGAGGGGGACTACGACAACCTCTCCGCCGAGATGCCGGAATTCACCCCGGATCAGCACTGCTCCATCATGGGCGCCGACTACCGCCAGCCTCCCGGAAGCCTGCTGCAATTCACCCTGGACTACATGGACGGCGACGTCCCGGAGGGCTTCACCATGACCTTCGGCGCGACGACCTATACCGAGGACATGACCCACACAGAGGAACCCACGGAGTACTCCATGCTGGACGAACCTCAGCCGGAGGAGCCGGACATCCTGGCGCAGTTCACCTTCGATATGACCTTTGACCCGGACTACACCGCCAAAGGAGAGCTGATCCCGGTGAACCGGACCTTTCCGCTGGACGACCAGACCGTCACGGTGACGGAGGCGGAGGTCTATCCCACCCATGTGCGAATGAACGTGACCGGGGACCCGGACAACACCGCCTGGCTGAAGAGCCTGGACTTCTGTCTGGAGAACGAGCGGGGCGAGACATTTGCATCCATCACCAACGGCATCAGCGCTACTGGTGACCCGGAGGGCAGTCCCGCCATGCTGTCCTACTGGCTGAACAGCCCCTACTTCAGCAGCAGCGAACATCTGACGCTCCGCATCACCGGCGCCAAATGGCTGGACAAAGACCGGGAGCGGGTGCGCATCGACCTGGAAAACGGAACGGCGGACTGGCTGCCGGAGGGCGTGGAGCTGTACAGCGCGGAGCGCCGTGACAACGGCTGGCTTGTCCAGTTCAGCGTTCTGGAAAAGGAGGGCCACCATTTTTCGCCCTTCGGCATGACCTATTATGACGCGGAGGGAAACCAACACGAGGGCAACGGCATCTCCATGACCACCGGCTCGCCCTACATCGAAGGTCCCATCACAGAGCCGTTGGAGGAATCGGAGGGCCGGCTCTACGTGGTGCTGCCCCTCAGCGGATACGACGGCGGCGAGGTGTGGCTGTGCCCCAACTACAGCTATGTCACCACCGAGACGATCCCTGTGGCCGTTCCCATCAAATGATTCGTGCAGAATGACGCTCATCAATTTCTGTATGTGCCGGTAAAATGGTGCCGGAAATGCCCTTCAGCGCCTTCCAGATTAACATAGTGATCCCCCTGCCGTGATGGACGGTCAGACAATTCTCTGTGTCAACAAGCCGGAGAGAATGCGCACGGCGCATTCTCTCCGGCTTTTCTGCGGGTTTCAGCAGAGAATTTCGACGTGTTTTCCCTGTTGCGCTCCGCCTTCAAATTTGCTATACTGACATAGAATGTAACCTGGAAGGGGAGGCCCATGCGCATTTTAGGCATTGATCCCGGCGTGGCCACCATCGGCTTCGGTCTGGTGGAGGCGGAGAGGGCACAAGTCCATATGCTGACCTACGGGGCCATCACCACCCCGGCGGGGCTGCCTCTCTCCAAGCGGCTGTACCAGATCGCCACGGACATGGAGGACCTCATCGGCCAGACGAAGCCGGACGCCATCGCCATTGAGGAGCTGTTCTTCAACAACAATATCACCACCGGCATCGCCGTGGCCCACGGCCGGGGCGTCATCCTGTACGCCGCCGAGAAATGCGGCATCCCGCTCCATGAGTACACGCCGTCGCAGGTGAAGATGGCGGTGGTGGGCTACGGCAAGGCGGAGAAGCGCCAGGTGATGGACATGACCCGCCGTCTGCTGAAGCTGAAGTCGGTGCCCCGTCCGGACGACGCCGCCGACGCGCTGGCCCTGGCCATCTGCCACGCCAGAAGCGCCACATCCCGTCTGCCCCAGGTCACGGATGTGAAGGAAACTATTTAACGAATCAGAAATCAAAAATGAGGAATCAGAAATTTTCTGTAACCACATCAACGCCTGATTTCTCGGTTGGAGACACGCTGGAGGATACATATGTTCTACTATCTGGATGGTACGGTGGCGGAGATCCTTCCGTATCTGGCCGTCATCGACTGCGGCGGCGTGGGCTACGCCTGTAAGACTACCAACAACACCCTGAGCCGTCTGAAAAAGGGCCAGAAGGGGAAGCTCTACACCTATCTCAACGTGGGCGATGGCATCTTCGAGTTGTACGGCTTCGCCACCCAGAACGAGCTGAACAGCTTCAAGCTGCTCATCAGCGTCTCCGGCGTGGGGCCCAAGGCGGCGCTGGCCATTCTGTCCTCCACAACGCCGGAATCCCTGGCCATGGCCATCGTGACGGAGGACGCCAAGACCCTGACGGCGGCGCCGGGCATCGGCAAGAAGATCGCCCAGCGCATCATCCTGGAGCTGAAGGATAAGATGAGCAAGGAGACCGCCGCCGGTCTGGACTTCTCCGGCGGTCAGGGCATCCCAGCGGAAACCGTGTTCACCAGCAAGGCCGCCGAGGCCGTACAGGCGCTGGCGGTGCTGGGCTATTCCAGTCAGGAGGCCGCTCAGGCCATGAAGGGCGTGGACGTGGAAGGACTGCCTCTGGAGGAGATCATCCGTCAGAGCCTGAAAAAGATGGTGAAGTGACATGGCAAAATTCGAGTGCACCATCACGGGAGACTTCGATGCCGTATTGCAGCGCCTGCACAACGGCATCCTTAGCGGCAGCGCCTCCGCCACCTATGAGGACGGCAGCGACTACGCCGCCGGGGACGTCCGCTACGCCGTCCGGGTTTACGAGCGGTACAGCTTTGCCGGCGGCAACCGGGTGAGTCTGAACCTGACGCTGGCGGGCAGGGGAGAGGATCTGTTCCTCTCCGCCATCACCTCCGGCGGCAGTCAGGCCGTGTTTTTCAAGGTCAACACCTGGGGTGAGGAGATGTTTCTGGAAAGTGTCCGGGATATCCTGGAGTCCTTCGGGAGCCGGGACTGCCGGTTTTAAAGCTCTCCCGGCGCAGGGGATATGGAAACCTAAGGAAGTGACATTTTGAGCATCGACTTCGGAAACGACATTTACGAGGAGCCCATCGTGGCCAAGACCTTCCTGCAGGAGGACGCCCAGGAGGGCTCCCTGCGGCCCAAGACGCTGCGGGAGTACATTGGCCAGGAGAAGGCCAAGAACAATCTGGCTATTTTCATCGAGGCCGCCCGGAAGCGGACGGAGCCGCTGGACCATGTGCTGCTCCACGGCCCTCCGGGCCTGGGCAAGACCACCCTGGCGGGCATCATCGCCCAGGAAATGGGCGTCAACATCCGCATCACCTCCGGCCCGGCCATTGAGAAGCCCGGCGATCTGGCGGCGCTGCTGACGAACCTCAACGAGAACGACATCCTGTTCGTGGACGAGATCCACCGGCTGAACCGGTCCGTGGAGGAGATCCTGTACCCCGCCATGGAGGACTACGCCCTGGACATCATCGTGGGCAAGGGCCCCAGCGCCAACTCCATCCGTCTGGACTTGCCCAAGTTCACCCTCATCGGCGCCACCACCCGGGCGGGACAGCTGTCCGCGCCCCTGCGGGACCGGTTCGGCGTGACCCTGCGGCTGGAGCTGTACACGCCGGAGGAGTTGGCGAAGATCGTCACCCGCTCCGCCGGCATCCTGAACGTGGACATCGTGCCAGAGGGCGCCTATGAGATTGCCCGGCGCAGCCGGGGCACGCCCCGTATCGCCAACCGGATGCTGCGTCGCGTCCGGGACTTCGCCCAGGTGAAGGCCGACGGTGTCATCACGAAGGCGGTGGCGGACGAGGCCCTGTGCGCGCTGGAGATCGACCATCTGGGCCTGGACCCGGTGGACCGGCGGATGCTGGGGGCCATCATCGAGAACTACAACGGCGGCCCCGTGGGCCTGGAGACCCTGGCCGCCACCATCGGCGAGGAGTCCGTCACGCTGGAGGACGTCTACGAGCCGTACCTGATGCAGCTGGGCTTCCTGACCAGGACGCCCCGGGGCCGGTGCGTGACCCAGAAGGCGTATCAGCACCTCCATCTGTCCCTGCCCGGCGGCTTCGCCCCGGAGGGAGAGCAGCTGTCACTGTAACGCAGCGCTATCATGCGCTTTGGCATGAACATGAATAGAAGGGAAATTGAATCTATGGGTAAATTATTTGGGACCGACGGCATCCGCGGCGTCGTGGGCGAAAATCTGACGGCGGAGCAGGCGTTCCGCGTGGGCCAGGCAGTGGCCACAGTGCTGGCAGAGGAGACGGGCCGCCGGCCTGTCATCATGATCGGCAAGGACACCCGCATCTCCTCCGATATGCTGGAGTCCGCCCTGATGGCGGGCATCTGCTCCGTGGGCGGCGACGTGAAGCCCCTGGGTACCATCCCCACGCCTGCGGTGGCGTATCTGACCCGGCAGGAGAAGGCGGACGCGGGCATCGTCATTTCCGCCAGCCACAATCCCTATGAGCATAACGGCATCAAGGTCTTCAGCGGCCAGGGCTACAAGCTCTCCGACGAGGTGGAGGGCCGCATTGAAGAGAAGATCCTCTCCCCAGAGCCCATGAAGCTCCGCACCCGGGAGGAGATCGGGCGGCGGCACCACGGCATGCGCCAGCTGAAGCAGGACTACATCAACTTCGCCGCCTCCACGGCGGACAGCGACCTGGCTGGCCTGCGGATTCTGGCGGACTGCGCCAACGGCGCGGCCAGCGCCACGGCGCCGGAGCTGTTCGGCCGGTTCAAGGCCCACACGGACTTCATCCACAAGGACCCGGACGGCGTGAACATCAACAACCGCTGCGGCTCCACCCATCTGGAGAGCCTGGCGGACGCGGTGGTGAAGGGCGGCTACGACATCGGCGTGGCCTTTGACGGCGACGCCGACCGCTGCCTGCTGGTGGATGAGCAGGGAAACACTATCGACGGCGACAAGGTCATGGCCGTCTGCGCTCTGGACATGAAGCGCCGGGGCAAGCTCAACGGCAACACCATCGTGGCCACAGTCATGAGCAATCTGGGCCTCCACGAATTCTGCCGGAACCACGGCATTGAGCTGGTCTGCACCAGCGTGGGCGACCGGAACGTGCTGGAGGAGATGCTGCGCCACGACTACCGAATCGGCGGCGAGCAGTCCGGCCACACCATCTTCACGGAGCTGGAAACCACCGGTGACGGCGAAGTGACCGCCCTGCAGTTCCTGCAGGTCCTGGCCCGGTCCGGAAAGAAGGCCAGCGAGCTGGCCTCTGTCTGCGCGGTCTATCCCCAGGTGCTGGTCAATGTGGAAGTGCCCCACGACCGGGGCGTGAAGGAAAGCATCATGGCGTCTCCGGCGCTGAAGGAAGCGATTGACAGGGAGGAGAGCGCCCTTCACGGCGAGGGCCGCGTTCTGGTCCGCGCCTCCGGAACCGAGTCCCTGATCCGGGTCATGGTGGAGGCAAAGACCACGGAAATCGCCGAAAAAACAGCAGAGCGTCTGGCGGATTTTATAAAATCACTAAAAATCTGACGGTTCCCCTGAATATTTTTGATATTTTGCTTGACAATTCCGATAAAAGACAGGTATAATAACATATGCGAAATCGTGGTGAGACCCAATTTGATCGTCTGCGTCTGCTCTCAGATGAGGAGCTCTGCCGTCTGGTCAGTCAGGAAGACCGTCTGGCCGAAGAGCTTCTGGTCACGAGGTACAGCCGTCTGGTCCGTACCTGCGCCCGTCCGTATTTTCTCATCGGCGGGGACAGCGAAGATCTGACCCAGGAGGGGATGATTGGGCTTATGAACGCGGTCCGGGAATACGACGCCTCCAAAGCCGCCTCCTTCCGGACATTCGCGGAAACCTGCATTCGCAACCGGCTATATTCAGCTCTCCGCTCTGCGGCGGGTGATAAGCACCTTCCCCTGAATCAGTCAGTTCCTCTGGATACGCCCTTCTTTGATAGTAATTCCTACACCTCTGGAACCGGTAATCTGGCAGAGCGGAACCCTGAAGATTTTCTCATCGACAGGGAACACGCCCAAAGTCTCTTGACTGGTGTCCGGAAACAGTTGTCCGAATTTGAAGCGAAGATTTTGGGGTACTATTTAGACGGCCTTTCTTGTCGGGAGATTGCCGAGACAGTCGGCAGACCCCCAAAATCCGTGGACAACGCTGTGCAGCGGATCCGTCGTAAAATGGCACAGCAGTTACTTTCCGGCGATTTCAGCAAGCGCTGAACGCATATATTTTTTCTGTCGAAGAGAGGGTAAAATCATGTTCGAAGACAAGACCTTAGTTTGCAAAGAGTGCGGCAAGGAGTTCGTGTTTACCGCTGGTGAGCAGGAGTTCTACGCTGAGCGCGGCTTCCAGAACGAGCCCCAGCGCTGCAAGGCCTGCCGTGACGCCCGCAAGGCCGCTGCCCGTGGTCCCCGGGAGTACTTCACCGCTGTCTGCGCTGCTTGCGGCGGCGAGGCTCGGGTTCCCTTTGAGCCCAAGAGCGATCGTCCCGTCTACTGCAGCGAGTGCTTCGCCAAGATGCGCGAGCAGCAGAGATAACAAGCCATCAAAAAGAAAGGACGCCTCCGGGTGTCCTTTCTTTTTATCCGATTCCGCACTTCGTGCGCCCAATCTTTTGCAGAAACCTGCGGATTTCTATTGAATTCTGAAAAGAAGTGGGGTATAATATCTGCGTTCATTTTCAGAAGAAATGACGGAATTATTATAATTTGGAGGAATCCCTCATGATCGAGATCAAGAAGGACACCATCATCGGTGATATTCTGGACGTGGCTCCTCAGACCGCGCCTATTTTCCTGTCCATCGGCATGCACTGCCTGGGCTGCCCCTCTTCCCGCGGCGAGACCGTGGAGGAGGCCTGCATGGTCCACGGCATCGACGTGGACAAGCTGCTGGCCCTGGTGAACGAGGAAGCCAACAAGGTGCAGTAAATCCATCTCACACAGGACGCATACAGGCAGATGCCTGTATGCGCTCTTGTCGTGTAAAAAACACCCGCAGAACACAGAAATTTCGGCTTTGTCTGCGCACTGGCAGACGAGGAGGGACTATGGCAAGACAACTGGAACTCTCTCCCCGGCTGCGTCTGCTGGCGGATTGGGTGCCCCAGGGCGCAAAGCTCGCTGACGTTGGCACGGATCACGGCTATCTGCCCGTGTGGCTGCGGCTCCATGGCCGCGTGGTCCATGCCATTGCCAGCGACCTGCGCCCTGGCCCGCTGGACCGTGCCCGGGAGACGGGCCGCGTCTATGGCGCGGAGGGCATCGACTACCGGCTGTGCGACGGTCTCTCCGCCATCACGCCGGAGGAGTGCGACACGGTGGCCATCGCTGGGATGGGAGGGGAGAACATCGCCTCCATTCTGACCGCCGCTCCTTGGACGGCAGACGGCCGCCACATGTTGCTGCTCCAGCCCATGACCCATGCGGAAACGCTGCGGCGATTCCTGATGGAGCATCACTACGCCATCGTCCGGGAGGCCCTGGTCCTGGACCGTGGGACGCTGTATCCGGTGATGGAGGTCCGGGCAGGGGAGATGGACCTGTCTCTTGGCCAGCTTCTGGGCGGCGTCCGGCTGCTGGAGGACCCGCTGGGAGACCGGTATCTGATTGAGAAGATCGTCCGTCTGCTGAGCGCTGTGGCGGGGATGAACCGCTCAACGGATCCGGCCGGCAGGGAAAAAGCGGACCGTCTCCGGGCGGAGATCACCGCGCTGATGGAAATGAGAGAGGAGTGGCGGCATGCCAACTGTCCGTGAAATCGAACAGTCACTGTTTGATTTTGCCCCGAAAGAACTGGCCATGGACTGGGACAATGTGGGCCTTTTGGTGGGAGATCCCGACCGGGAGGTCTCCCGGGTCCTGGTGGCCCTCGACATCACGGAGGATGTGGCGGCGGAGGCACTGGAAAAGCACTGCCAGCTGATCGTAGCTCATCATCCGGTGATGAACTGCAAATGGCTGCCGGTGCAGACCCTCCGAGAGGACACGCCCCAGGGCCGTCTGCTGCGCCGTATGGTGCGGGAGGACCTGGCGGGAATTTGCATGCATACCAATCTGGATGCTGCCGTGGGCGGTGTCAACGATGCCCTGGCAGAGGCACTGGGGGTGGTCGATCCTGGGCCATTGACGCCCGAGAGCATCGGACGGACGGGCACCCTGTCCTGCGGCCCCGTTCCACTCGGCAAATTTGTAAAGCGCGTCTCCGCAGCCTTGAGCTGCAACGGCCTGCGGTATGCCGACGCCGGAAAGCCCGTCCACCGGGTGGCGGTAGGCGGCGGCGCCTGCGGGGAGTACATGGATCTGGCCATCGCCGCCGGCTGCGACACCTTTGTCACGGCGGATCTGAGCTATCACCAGTTCCTGGACGCGAAACCCAAAGGCATTAACGTCATCGACGCCGGGCACTTCCCCACGGAAGATGTGGTGTGCCCTGTCATCCTGTCGGAGCTGCGGAAACGGTTTCCGGCGCTGTATCTCGAAAAATCGGCCTCCCATCGGGAAGTCATTCAGTACTATGTAGAAGGAGAGTAATCAACTATGTCCGGACATTCCAAATGGCATAATATTCAGAAGACCAAGGGTGCCGCTGACGCCAAGCGCAGCGCCGCCTTCACCAAGATCGCCAAGGAGATCATCGTGGCGGTGAAAGAGGGCGGCGGCAGCGGCGATCCTGCCAACAACTCCCGCCTGGCCACGGTCATTGCCAAGGCCAAGGCCGTCAACATGCCCAACGACAACATCAAGCGCACCATCGACCGTGCTCTTGGCGCCGGCAACACCGACAACTACGAGTCCGTTACTTATGAGGGCTACGGCCCCGGCGGCGTGGCCGTCATCGTGGAGGCCCTGACGGACAACCGTCAGCGCACCGCTCCCGAGGTCCGGCACTATTTTGACAAGTGCAACGGTAACCTGGGCGCCCAGGGCTGCGTGTCCTGGTCCTTTGACCGCAAGGGCGTCATCGTCATCGACAACGAGGACGGCGAGCTGGACGAGGACGCCGTCATGATGGACGCGCTGGACTCCGGCGCCTCTGATTTCGAGGCCGACGGTTCCGCACTGGAGATCACCACAGAGCCCGACGCTTTCAACGACGTGGTCAAGGCACTGGAGGCCAAGGGCTATACCTTCGTCAACGCTGACATCGAGATGGTGCCTCAGAATTACGTGACCCTCACCTCCGAGGGCGATGTCCACAACATGGAGCGTCTCATCGACTTCCTGGAGGACAACGACGACGTGCAGAACGTCTGGCACAACTGGGACAACGACTGATTGAACGACTGGATAAAAGACGGAACGGCAGGGCCGTTCCGTCTTTCGTTATAGAGATGATTTTCCCTTCGATGCCGGAACCCCGATTTCCCTTGCCAAGTGCGCCGTCAGGCGGTATAATACCGGTATTATGAGATCATCGGAGAGGGAGAATGGACATGGGCTTTTTCAGACGGTTCCAGGAGGCGCAGCGGCCTTTCTGCACGGCCATCGTGGCGGCGGCAGGCAGCTCCACACGCATGGGCGGGGAGGTCAACAAGCTGCTGCTGCCGCTGGAGGGCGTGCCGGTGCTGGCCCGCACACTGACGGCGCTGGATCTGGCCTCCCGGGTGGATGCCATCGTCATCGCCGCCCGGGAGGAGGACATCCTGCCGTTCTCCGAACTGTGCCGTACTTACGGCATCCGGAAGCCGGTGAAAGTGGTCCGGGGCGGAGACAGCCGGGAGGAATCGGTCCTCCGGGCGGCTCTGGAGGCCGATCCCCGCACGGAGCTGCTGGCGGTGCAGGACGGTGCCCGTCCGCTGGTGACACCGGCCCTCATCGACGCCGTGGCGGAGAAGGCCGCCCGGTGCAACGCCGCCGCTCCCGCCATTCCTGTGAAGGACACTATCAAGGTGGCAGCGGACGGCACCGTCCGGGAGACGCTGGACCGCAGTACGCTGCGGGCGATCCAGACGCCCCAGATCTTTGAGGCGGATCTGCTGAAGGCGGCCTTGCAGTCCGCGCTGGAAGCCGGCGCGGAGCTGACGGACGACTGCTCCGCCGTGGAGCGTCTGGGCAAGGTGGTCTATCTGGTGGAGGGCGACGAAGCCAATCTGAAGATCACCACGCCGCTGGACATGACCATCGCTGCGGCTCTTCTGCAAAGCCGGTAAACGGCTGCGGGTCAACAAACGGGAGGTTTTACGCAATATGACAAATCTGCGGATCGGACAGGGATACGACGTCCACCGGCTGGTATCCGGCCGGGACCTGATCCTGGGCGGCGTCCGGGTACCCTATGACCGCGGCCTGGACGGCCACTCTGACGCCGATGTGCTGACTCACGCCGTCATGGACGCGCTGCTGGGCGCGGCAAAGCTGGGGGACATCGGCAAGCTGTTTCCGGACACCGACGACCGCTATAAGGGCATCTCCAGTCTGGAACTGCTGCGCCGGGTAGGGGAGCGCCTCCGGGAGCAGGGCTGGGCCGTGGTGAACATCGACGCCACGCTGGTGGCCCAGGCCCCGAAGATCGCGCCCTACAAGGCGCAGATGGCCCGGAACATGGCGGAGTGTCTGGGCATCCCGGAGGAGCAGGTGAACGTGAAGGCCACCACTGAGGAGCATCTGGGCTTCACCGGCGACGGCTCTGGAATGTCCGCCCAGGCCGTGGCGCTGATCGAGCGGCTGGCATAAGCGTCTCCCGCGCCGGGCGCAGGAAGGAGGACCCCTTTGGAACAGACCATTTATGACGTCTCCCAGGTCAACGAGTTCGTCAAGTCCCTGCTGGACGGTGTGCCCGCCTTACAGGACATCTACGTCCGGGGAGAGCTGTCCAACTACAAAATATACCCCTCGGGACACCACTACTTCACGCTGAAGGACACTGGCGGCGCCCTTCGGTGCGTCATGTTCCGGGGACAGGCGTCCCGGCTGCGGTTCCGGCCGGAGAACGGCATGAAGGTCATCGCCCAGGGCCGCGTCACGGTGTTCCCGCGGGACGGCGCCTATCAGCTGTACTGCAATTCCCTCTCGCCGGAGGGCGTGGGGGATCTGGCCCTGGCCTTTGAGCAGCTGAAGCAGAAGCTGTATGCCGAGGGGCTGTTCGACCCGGCCCACAAGAAGCCGCTGCCCGCCTATCCGGAACGGATCGCCGTGGTCACGTCCTCCGCCGGAGCAGCGGTCCACGACATGATCCGCATCCTGGGGCGTCGGTACCCCCTGGCCAAGGTGATCCTGCTGCCGGTGCGGGTACAGGGCGCGGAGGCCCCGCCGGAGATCGTGGGGGCCATCCGCTACGCCAACCGCTGGAAGGTGGGGGACGTCCTCATCACCGGACGGGGCGGCGGCTCCATGGAGGACCTATGGGCCTTCAACGACGAGCGGGTGGCCCGGGCCATCTATGAATCGGAGATTCCCGTTATCTCCGCCGTAGGCCATGAGCCGGACGTGACCATCGCGGACTTTGTGGCGGACGCCAGAGCGTCCACGCCCTCCAACGCGGCGGAGATTGCCGTGCCGGATCAGGCGGAGCTGCTGCGGTGGCTCCACGGTGCCGGCGAACGGATGGAGCAGGCGGAGACAAAGCGTCTGAAAGCCCTGCGGGAGCGGGTGGAAACCCTGTCCTCCCGCCGGGTGATGCGGGACCAGCTGGCCTATGTCCAGGACAAGCGGATGCTGCTGACCCATTTGCAGCAGCGGCTGGGGGATCTGGAAAACCACACGCTGTCCCTGCGGCGGCAGAAGTTTTCTGCCCTGGCGGCGTCCCTGGATGCCATGAGCCCCCTGAAGGTTCTGGGACGGGGCTACGCCATGGTGCAGAAGGAGGACGGTGCATTGGTCCGGAGCTGGCGGGACGCGCCCTCCGGCACGCCGGTGACTGTGGTCCTGGGCGAGGGCGGACTGTCCTGCACGGTGGACCGCGCCTTTGCGGACAGCGGAAATAAGAGACGGAGGACAAGCCATGAGCGCACAGAAGAAAAAGACCTTTGAGGAACAGATCGCCCGTCTGGAGGAGATCGTCTCTCTGCTGGAGGCGGGGGACGCCCAGCTGGCGGATTCTCTGACCCTGTTTGAGGAGGGGACGAAGCTCATCGCGTCCTGCTCGAAAGAATTGGATCAGGCGGAGCAGAAGGTGGTCAAGCTGATGAAGGGCCCCGACGGCGCGCCGGTGGAGCTGCCCTTTGACAGCGAGGGCTGAGCAGTCTCCGGGCCGGATTGGATAAAGAAGTGTTCCCGTTTCGGGGAAAATTTTGATTTTGAAGGATGCCGCGCACAGCGGCGGAACAGGTGGTTACTATGGAACAGCTGGAATTTCAGCGGCAGATGGATGAGGCGCGGCAGATGGTGGAGCGCCGTCTGGCGGAGTTCTTTCCCGGCGGCGGATTGCAGGAGGCCATGCGGTACAGTTTGCTGGCCGGCGGCAAGCGCATCCGGCCCGTGCTGGCCATGAAGTTCTGTGAAGCGGCGGGCGGAACGCCGGAGGAGGCTCTGGACTTTGGCTGTGGAGTAGAAATGCTTCACACCTATTCTCTCATCCACGACGACCTGCCCTGTATGGACAACGACGATCTGCGCCGCGGACGGCCCACCAATCATAAGGTCTACGGCGAGTGCGTGGCTACGCTGGCGGGCGACGCCTTACAGGCGGCGGCCTTTCAGACGGTGCTGTCCGCCGACGGGACCTGGCGGCACGGCGGCGGGGCCATGTCCAAAGCCTTGGCGGCCCGCGTTCTGGCGGAGGCCGCCGGAGAGCAGGGCATGTGCGGCGGTCAGTATGAGGACACCCTGGGGGACGGGCAGTCCCACACGGAGGTGGAGCTGACGGCCATCAACGATAAGAAGACCGGCGCACTGCTGCGGGCGGCCTGTCTCATGGGCGTTGCGGCCTCCATGGGCCGTCGGGCGGTGGACGAGTCCTGCTTCAATGCCGCCAGGGACTACGCCACCAACCTGGGATTGGCCTTCCAGATCCGGGACGACATCCTGGACGTGATCGGCGACGCCGCGGAGTTCGGCAAGCCAATCGGCTCCGACGCCTCCAACGAGAAGACCACCTATGTGACGCTGTTGGGCACGGAGGAGTGCGAGCGCCGGGTGCTGGACTATACGGAAAAGGCCAAAGCCGCCCTGGACCAGGGGAACTGGCAGTGTGATACGGAGTTTCTCCGCACGCTGGCGGATGTGCTGGCGGAGCGCCGGAAATAAGCCTATAGAACAATCAAACACCGGACTCCCTTCCCAACGCGGCGCGCCGCGCCGGAAGAAGGAGTCCGGTGTTTTCGTATGAACAGTCCATTTTACAGGATCAGCAGCAATCCCAGGGCGAACAGGACCTCCTCATCCGCCTTCTCCTCGTACAGGAGAAACAGCAGGATCAGCAGCAGGAGGTCCCCGGTATCCACGCTTTCCAGATGGAATCGGTCCAGCAGATGCCGCAGAAGCCGGCTGATGATGTCGCCGGTGTCCCGCTGGGAGGATGGACCGCCGGTGTCCCATGCCCCCGGACCACCCGGCTCGAAGCCGCCGGGCGGCGGTCCGCCGGAGGGGCCGCCGTTCCCCTCCGGATGGGGATGCCCGCCGCGGGACGGGTCCGCTTTCGGCGGCGGAGGCGGCGGGGGAGTGCCCGGACCGTTTTTCGGCGGCTTCTGTGGGCGCTCAGGCTCCTCCGGGACGCGGGTGTAAGACCCCCGGTCGTTGCGGATATAGCGGTTATACACCTGTCATCCCTCCCAGCTGGACAAGAATTTCTTTCCGATATGGATGATGCGGGCCAGCTGGAGCGCCCGCTCGATCTTCTCCTGACGGTCCTGGCGCAGATAGGGGCGCAGGGCGCCCAGCAGCTGTCTGGCGCTGCTGTCGTCGCTGCGGCCCAGCTCCTGGATCACCGGGATCAGACGGGTCAGCATCTGCGGGTCCAGTCCGCCGGAGAGCGCGGACAGGATATCCCCGTTTCCGCCGGAAGGCGGCGACGGCGGCGTCTGTGGCGGAGGCGGCGGGGGAGGGGGCGCCGCCTGCTGCTGGGGCGCGGGTCCGCCGCCCTGTCCGGACAGGGACTGGGCCAGCTGCATGATCTGCGCCATGCTGTCGGGATTGGACAGCAGCGCATTCAGTTTCTCATCAAATTCCGACACGCCGCCGTCCCTCCTTCCGGTTATTTCTGGACCGCCTTGTTGATGCGCTGGACCAGCGCCGCCCCCTCGGGGCTGCGCATGATCTGGGACACCATCCGGGCCATCTCGGAGGTGTCGCCCCGGGCGGCGCTCTGGGCCGCCCGCTGGAGGGCCGCGCCGTGATCCTCCTGGGTCAGCATCCGCATCAGATTCTGTCCGTCCTGGGTGCGGAACAGTGCCTGAACGGTGCCCGGATTGTTTTTCAGTGTCTCAATGAGCTGTTTCGTCTTTTCGTCCATATGAAGCCTCCATGCGCCAGCAGAAATGTTAGCATCCCCCGCGCCGGCAGACATCGTCCGCCCCGCCGGCGCTTCATTGCAGTATATGTGCCGGGCGCAAAAAACGTGCCTGCGTGGGCCGCACGCAGGCACGTTTCCGATCCCCTATGCTTTTTTTGCCGCTTTCCGGGTGTCGCAGTCCTTTGCCAGCGGACAGCCCTCGCATTTGGGGCTGCGGGCGGTGCAGGTATCCCGGCCGAACAGCACCATGCGGTGGCAGAAGTTGTTGGACTCCTTGGGCGGAAGGACCTCCCGCAGCTGCCGCTCCACCTGGACGGGGTCTTTGGAGCCGTCGGTGATGCCCAGACGGCCGGTGATGCGGATGCAGTGGGTGTCGCAGACGTAGGCGGGCTGGCCGTATACGTCGCCCAGGATCAGGTTGGCGGTCTTGCGGCCCACACCGGGGAGGGACGTCAGCTCCTCCATGGTGCCGGGGACCTTGCCGCCGAACTGCTCCAGCAGCATTTTGGAGCAGGCCACGATGTCCCGGGCCTTGCCGTTGAAAAAGCCGCAGGAGTGGATGTACTCGCCCACCTCCTTGGGATCGGCTTCCGCAAAGCTCTCCAGGGAGGGGAACCGGGCGTACAGGGCGGGCGTCACTTTGTTCACCCGCTCGTCGGTACACTGTGCGGCCAGACGGACGGCGAACAGCAGCTCGTAGTCCTTTTCGTATTGCAGGGAGCAGAGACTGTCGGGATAGAGTTCTTTCAGCGTTTCAATAATACGGTTCAGCGCAGCTTTCGATTTCATGGCGGTCACCTCAAGGGACAGGATACCACAAAATCCGACAGTTTGCGAGAGGAAAATGCAGCAAAACCAAAAGGCAGCGGGATATGGAAAAACCTTTGATTTTTCTGTAGAATCCACAGAACGGTTGTGCTATAATATATGATTACCCTCGGTAAGTATTGCCGGGAGAACAGGAAAGGAGGGCACGCCATGCAGCGTCCCCTGGCGGATGAGATCCGTCCCAAGACTTTGGACGAGGTGGTGGGACAGCGGCACCTGCTGGCCCCCGGCGCGGTACTGCGCCGGCTCATTGAGAGCGGCGCTGACGCCAATATGGTGTTTTACGGCCCCTCCGGCACCGGGAAGACCACCATTGCCAATATCATCGCCCGACAGACCAACAAGACCCTCCACCGGCTCAACGCCACCACGGCGTCCTTGCAGGACATCAAGGACATCATCGCCGACGTGGGGACCCTGCTGGCCCCCGGCGGCATTCTGCTGTATCTGGACGAGATCCAGTATTTCAACAAGAAGCAGCAGCAGAGCCTGTTGGAGTTCATGGAGAACGGCTCCCTGACGCTCATCGCCTCCACCACGGAGAACCCCTATTTCTACGTATACAGCGCCCTGCTGTCCCGCAGCACGGTGTTTGAGTTCAAGCAGGTGACGCCGGAGGAGGCGCTGCCCGCCGTGGAGCGGGCGCTGCGCATCGAGCAGGAGCGGTCGCCCCTGCCCCTGAAGTGGGAGGAGAAAGTCCCGCTCCAGATCGCCACGGCCTGCGGCGGAGACGTGCGGAAGGCCATCAACGCCGTGGAGCTGCTGTGCCGGGCGGCGCCGCCGGAGAACGGAACGCTGACCCTGACCATGGCGGACGCGGAGCAGGTGGCCCAGCGGAGCGCCATGCGGTACGACAAGGGCGGCGACGCCATGTACGACATCGCCTCCGCCCTGATGAAGTCCCTGCGGGGCAGCGACCCGGACGCGGCGCTGCACTATCTGGCCCGGTTCCTGGAGGCGGGCGATCTGGTGACGCCCTGCCGCCGTCTGCTGTGCTCCGCCAGTGAGGACGTGGGCATGGCCTATCCCCAGGCCGTCTCCATCGTGAAGGCCTGCGTGGACACGGCCATGCAGCTGGGCCTTCCGGAGGCGCGGCTGCCGCTGGCCCAGGCGGCCATTCTGCTGGCCACGGCCCCTAAGTCCAACAGCGTGGAGGCGGGCATCGACCGCGCCATGGCGGACGTCCGGGCGGGGCGCACCGGGGACATTCCCCGACAGCTCCAGAACGTCCACGCCGACACCACGGGCTTTGACAATAAGCAGCACTATCTCTATCCCCACGACTATCCCAACCACTGGGTCCGCCAGCAGTATCTTCCGGATGCCATCCGGAACGCGCGGTACTATGAGTACGGCCCCAACAAGAACGAGCAGGCCGCCAGGGCCTACTGGGAGAAGATCAAGGGGACGGATCAGTAAACACCGTCTCCACAGGTTCCTTTTCATAGCCCGGCGGGGAGTAGACCCACCGCTCCAGCTGGCCGTCGGTGATCTGATAGCGCAGGGGCGGGATGGCCGTCTCCGGCGGCAGCGTCTCGATGATGTGTAGTTTGATCTTCATCCGCTCCAGCCGGATGCTCTTGATATAGACGGAGACCCGGTCGTCCTCCCGCACGCCGGCCTTCCGGTCCGCCAGACCGGAGAGATTGGGCATCAGCTCCACAAAGCAGCCGTAGTCCTTGACGGACCGGACCACCCCCGGAACCGTGTCACCGGGATGGAAGCGGCTGGCATTCTCCATCCAGGTGCCCAGCAGCTCCTTATGGGTCATGGTGAACCGGGGAACGGCGGGGTCCACGTCGGCCACCGCCGCCAGGATCCGCTGCCCTGTCCGGAACCGGACGGCGGGATGTGGGATGCGGGAGACGGAGATGTTCTCAATGGGCAGCATGGCGACGATGCCGCAGCCGATGTCCAGGAAAGCGCCGAAGGACTCCAGATGCGTCACCACGGCGGAGACCACCGAACCGGGCCCCAGGGCGGAGAGGAACCATTCCTTCGCCTGTTCCTGTACGGCCCGGCGGGAGAGCCGGACCACAGGGGTGCCCTTTTCGTCGGCGCTGATGTCCGTCACAAAGAAGCAAACGGGCTTTCCCACCCGGCTTAGAAGGGCGATGTCCCGTCCGGAGCCGCTGATCCACGGGGCCACGGCCTCCTCCCGGGGCAGGAGCCCCCGGATGCCGCCCAGATCGATATACAGGTCCCGGCGGCTGTCACAGCGGACCACCGGTCCCTCCAGGATTGTCCGCTCCGCCATGGCCTCCCGCAGAGCCGGGAGCGTCAGAGCCGTCTGGGGCCGCAGCCCCTCCGGGAGATAGATGTTGTTTTCCGGCATTATTTCATCACACACCTTTTATGATCCATCATTGATCAAGTGATCACAGTTCGCGTCCGGCGCGGTTACAGACCATCTTATGCGCCGCAGCGCGGCAGTTTGACAGGAGGAACGACCATGGACCTGCATCTTCACGACCATGTGGAACTGAAAAAGCCCCATCCCTGTGGCAGCACCCAATGGGAGATCCTGCGGGTGGGCATGGATATCAAGCTCCGCTGCCTGGGCTGCGGCCATGAGCTGATGCTTCCCCGCAGCAAAGCGGAGAAGAGCATCCGCAAGATTCTGACACGGGAGGAGGAACCGAATCGATGAACAAGAAGACCCGGATCATGGCCCTGATCCTGGTGGCGGTCATGATATTCGCCCTGCTGGCGTCCATGGTCCTGCCCTACATTGCCATGTAATACGCACATTTCAGCCGTTTTTGGTTGTATTTCGGGGATAGCTGTGCTAAACTGTGTGAGACTGACATAGCCTTGGATAGAGACTGCACAGAGTGTGAGAAAAGAGGAATCGCATGAAGATCGTTGTATTGGCCGGCGGCATCTCAACAGAGCGGGAGGTCTCCCTGGTATCAGGCACCGGCATCTGCCGGGCGCTGCGGGAGAAGGGCCACCGGGCCATTTTGGTGGATATGTTCCTGGGACTGAACACGGTCCCCGCGAATCTGGAGACGCTGTTTGACGCGCCGGACGGACTGTGCCCCGACGCGGCCATCCGAACGGAGGCGCCGGACCTGGAGGCCGTGCGCCGGAGCCGTCCGGACCAGGGCCCCAGCCATCTGGGGCCCCACGTGCTGGACGTCTGCGCGGCGGCGGACATGGTGTTCCTGGGCCTCCACGGCGAGGACGGCGAGGACGGCCGCATTCAGGCGGCGCTGGACCTGCTGGGCGTGCCCTATACCGGTTCCGGCCATCTGGCCTCCGCCGTGGCCATGGATAAGACGGTCTCCAAGCAGCTGATGGACGCGGCAGGCATTCCCACCCCCAAGTGGCGGCTGCTTGCCGATTATGCCGAGGACGTGGACCGTCTGGCGGAGGAGCTGCCCATGCCCTGTGTGGTGAAGACTCCCGGCGGCGGCTCGTCTCTGGGCGTCTATCTGCCGGAGGACCGGGCGGCGCTGAAAGCGGCGCTTCTGGAGGTCCTGCGCTACGGCAGCAAGGCGCTGGTGGAGGAGCGCATCTACGGCCGGGAGCTGACGGTGGCCGTGCTGGGCGACCGGTGGCTGCCTGCGGTGGAGACCGTGCCTGCCGGGAAGGAATTCGACTACACTGCCAAATATCAGGCGGGCGCCGCGCTGGAGACCTGCCCGGCGGATCTGACGCCGGAACAGATGGCCGCGGCGGGAGAGCTGGCCCTGCGGGTCCACCGCTGCCTGGGACTGGAGGTCTACTCCCGGACGGACATGATCCTGGATCAGGAGGGACGGTTCTGGTGCCTGGAGGCCAACTCCCTGCCGGGGATGACGCCCACCAGCTTCGTCCCCAAGGAGGCCGCCGCCGTGGGCATGAGCTACGCCGACGTCTGCCAGGAGATTCTGGAGCTGTCCGCCCATATCCGGCGGAGAGGATAAGCATGACCGGGATGATTTCATTTCAGTGCCTGCGTGGCGCGTGGAGGGCAATATGCAGCCGTTTACAGTAAAAGAGATCGAGACCGCGGTGGGCGGTGTGTGGCAGAATCCGCAGGAGGGGCTTCCCGCTGTGACGGAGGTGTCCACTGACAGCCGGAAGATCCGGCAGGGATGCCTGTTCATCCCGCTGGCGGGCGAGAATTTCGACGGACACCGCTTCATCGACATGGCGCTGGACGCCGGCGCGGCGGGCTGTCTGTGCGCCAGACTTCCGGAGACGCTGCGCCCGGACAAATTCTACATTCAGGTGGAGGACACCCGTCTGGCTCTGAAGGCCCTGGCGAAGGCGTACCGGGAGCGGTTCGATATTCCCTTTGTCCAAATCACCGGCAGCGTGGGGAAGACCACCACCAAGGAGATGATCGCGGCGGTGCTGTCCGCCCGGTATCGCACCCTGAAGACGCCGGAGAATTTCAACAACGACATCGGCACGCCCCTGACGCTGTTCCAGCTGACGCCGGAGCATCAGGCGGCGGTCATCGAGACGGGCATGAACCACTTCGGCGAGATCCGCTATCTGGGGGAGATGGTCCAGCCGGACATCGCCGTCATCACCAACATCGGCGACGCCCACATTGAGTATCTGGGCAGCCGGGATGGCATTCTCCAGGCCAAGAGCGAGATCTTCGAGAATCTGAAGCCCGGCGGTCTCGCGGTCCTCAACGGCGACGACGCGCTGCTGGATACGCTGGAGCTGCCCTTCCAGACCGTCCGGTGCGGCCGGTCCGCCCATTGCTCCGTCCGGGTGACGGACACTCAGGACCACGGCGTGGGCGGCATCACCTGCGACGTGGAGACGGAGAACAACACCTACCGTCTGGAGATCCCCGCTCCCGGCGAACACATGGTGTATTCAGCCTCCATGGCGGTGGCCGTGGGCGAACGGCTGGGGCTGACGCCGGAGGAGATCATCCGGGGCGTGGCCGGTTACGAGCCCACCGGCTCCCGGATGCGGCTGGTGAACCTGCCGGGGAACCGGACCATTCTGGACGACTGCTACAACGCCAACCCCCAGTCCGTGACGGCGGCGCTGGAGATCCTGGCGAAGACGGAGTGCGACTGTAAGATCGCCGTGCTGGGCGACATGGGCGAGCTGGGGGCGCTGACGGATCAGGCCCATTACAACATCGGCGCGCTGGCAGCCATGCTGGGCATCGATCAGGTGTTCGCCGTGGGGGCCAAGGCCGCTAAGATCGCCGAGGGCACAGAGAACAGCGGCGGCCAGGTCTGGCATTTCGCCACCAAAGAGGAGGCGCTGGCCTCCATCCGGGACAGCTTCGGAGACAATACGGTGATGCTCATCAAGGCATCCCACGCCATGCACTTCGGCTGGCTGGTGGAACAGCTCAGCCGCTGACAAACTATTTATCAGTTGAGTAGGAAAGTATGATCGAGATACAGATCGAAGGGCTGGTAAAGTCCTTTGAAATCGGAAAGAATATCCTGGACGGACTGACCTTTCAGATCGACCAGGGCGAGCGGGTGGGACTTCTGGGCCGGAACGGCGCGGGCAAGACCACCCTGTTCAAGATCCTGACCGGGGAGCTGGACTGGGACGAGGGCACCGTGATGGTGGGAAAGGGCCGCCGTCTGGGGCTGATCTCCCAGATCCCCGTGTACCCCGAGGGCTATACGGTGGAGGATGTGCTGCGCACCGCCTTCTCCCGGCTCCACAATTTGGCCGCGGAGATGGAGGAACTGGCCGCCAGAATGGCGGCGGGAGAGAGCGACCCGGCCATTCTGCGGCGGTACGGCGCTCTGAACGAGAGATTCGAGGCCTTCGGCGGATACGACACGGACGTGGCCGTCAACAAGGTGGCCAACGGCCTGTCCATCTCCGAGGCCATGCGGCAGCAGGAGTTCGCCAGTCTCTCCGGCGGCGAGAAGACCCGGGTCAACCTGGGCCGTCTCATTCTGGAGGACACGGATATCCTGCTGCTGGACGAGCCCACCAACCACCTGGACCTTCACGCCACGGAGTGGCTGGAGGAGTATATCCGGGGCTTCCGGGGCACGGTGCTGGTAATCTCCCACGACCGCTATTTCCTGGACCGCATCGTCACCCGGGTCATTGAGATCAACGGCGGCAAGGCGGAGTTCTACAGCGGCAACTACAGCTTTTACGCTGTGGAGAAGGAGCGCCGCTATCAGGAGCGGATGAAGCAGTACGAAAAGGAACAGGCCAAGATCGAGCAGTTGGAAAAATCAGCGGAACAGCTACGGCTGTGGGCATTTCAGGGCATGGACAAGACTTACCGCCGGGCCATCTCCATGGAAAAGCGCATCGAGCGGATGCGCACCACCTCCAAGCCCACCAAGGCCCGGAAGATGGATGCCCGGTTCAACGCGGCGGAGTTCCACGGAGACGAGGTTCTGTCCCTCCGGAATCTGGCCAAATCCTTCGGGGACAAGCATCTGTTCGACCACATCAGCCTGAAGATCGAGGGCGGCGAGCGCATTGCCCTCATCGGCGACAACGGCACCGGCAAGTCCACCCTCATCAAGATGATCATGGACGAGGAGTACCCCGACGACGGCCGCATCCGCATCGGCCCCCAGGTGAAAGCGGCGTATCTGCCCCAGATCATCCATTTCGACCATCCGGACTGGAATCTGGTGGAGAACATGATGGCCGCCAAAAAGGGTCTGTCGGCCCAGTCCGCCCGGAACCGTCTGGCGGCCTATGACTTCCGGGGCGAGGATGTGCTGAAGCCGGTGTCCGTCCTGTCCGGCGGTGAGCAGAGCCGCCTGCGGCTGTGTATGCTGATGGACGATGAGATCAATCTGCTGATCCTGGACGAGCCCACCAACCATCTGGACATCGACTCCCGGGAGTGGATCGAGGAGGCGGTGGAGGCCTACGACGGGACGCTGCTGTTCGTCAGCCACGACCGCTACTTCATCAACCGCTTCGCCACCCGCATCTGGGAGCTGGCGGACGGCACCATCACCGACTATCCCATGGGCTTCACCCAGTACCGGGCGGTGAAGGCACAGGAAGCGGCGGAAAAGAAAGCGGAACCGGTTGCTATAAAGGAGAAGACCATCACAGAAAAGCCCCGTGGAAACAAGGCCCAGCAGGCGGCCCGGCGGCAGCTGACCATCTGCGAGCGGGACATCGCCAAAGCGGAGGAGCGGCTGGAAAAGCTGGACGCCGACATGGAGGCCGCGGCCTGCGATTACGAGAAACTGAACGCGTTGCTGAAAGAGAAAGAGGACGCCCAGACAGAGCTGGACGCCCTGTACGAGAAGTGGGAGAGTTTGAGTGAGGCGGCAGAGGGTTAAAGTTGCAAATTACCGCGGAAAGCGCCGGGAGACGGGGCAGATCCGTCTGGTTCTGGCGGTGGTGCTGGTCCTTGTTGGTCTGGTTCTGATATTGGTGCGCGGCTGGGGGATGCGGTTCTCCGGATTCCTCCTGCTGGGCACGGCGGCGCTGCTGGCGCTCTCCGTCTTTCTGGACCGGCAGGCCGGGGGCGAGCGGTGCTGGCAGATCGTCCGGCGGGTATTTTACGGTGTTCTGACCCTTGCGCTGGCGGTGCTGATCTCCATTGAGATGTTCGTCATTCAGGAGGGAATGCGGAGCTGGTCCGCCCTGCCCACGGACGCGGTGGTGGTCCTGGGGGCCGGCGTCAACGGCACCACGCCCTCCATGGCCCTGCGGACCCGTCTGGACGCGGCGCTGGACTATCTGGAGCAGCACCCGGACATTCCGGCGGTGCTCACCGGCGGTCAGGGCTACGGCGAGGACATCACCGAGGCCCAGTGCATGTACGACTGGCTCACCGCCCACGGCGTGGACGGCGATCGTCTGATTCTGGAGGAACAGGCCACCAACACGGCGGAGAATTTCGCCTATTCCAGTTCGCTGCTGGAGGCGCGGGGGATTGACACGGCGGAGGACTCCGTGGCCGTGGTGACCAACGACTTCCACGTGGCCCGCGCCCGGTTGGCGGCACAGAAGGCGGGCTATGGTGCCACGCTGGGCATCCCGGCGAAGCTGCCGTGGAAGCACCTCAGCGCGAACTACTATCTGCGGGAAGCATTTGCGGTTTTGAAAACCGTGATATTTGACTGATTTTCGGCGCCCCCTGGCGCATTTGGAGGCCGATATGAGCGACGTATTGTGTATTTACTATTCCCGGACAGGCCACACCGGAAAGGCCATGGAGGAGATCGGCGAGGCCCTGGACGCCGAGGTGGTGGGCATCACCGACAACGTGGCCCGGGGCGGCTGGCGGGGCTGGATCCGCTGCGGATTGGACGCCGTGAAGAAGAACACCGCCCCTCTGAACTCCTTTGAGACCTGCAAGCCGCTGGAGGAATACCGGCTGGTGATCCTGGGCACACCGGTGTGGGCCGGACGGTGCAGTTCCGTCATGCGAGCCTTTCTGAAGGCCTACGGCAGGAAGCTGAAGAACGTGGCCTATGTGGTCACCCGCAGCAGCGAGGAAAAGTGCGAGGACGTCTACCGTCAGATGGACGGCTATACCGCCCGTCCCCATCAGGCGGCAGTCTCTCTGCGCAGCGGCTCCGTGGGATATGTGTTCTGGGAGGAGGATTTCCTCCGGCAGGTGCAGGAGCTGCTGGCGGCGGAATAGCGTCCCTTTCTGATTTTGATGATCAGGAAGGAGAATCAAAATGCTGGACAAACTGAGAGAGCTGGCCCAAAAATATGATCTGCGCAGCGAGGAGCTGACGGATCCCGCCGTCTACGGAAATCCGGACAAGCTGCGGGCGCTGAATCAGGAGCTGCGGGAGCTGGAGCCGCTGGCGGAGGCGTACCATCAATATGAGGAGGCTTCCGCTGCCCGGGAATCCGCCCGGTCCCTGCTGGGCGACCCGGAGATGGGGGAGCTGGCCAAAGAGGAGTTTGCGGAGGCCCAGCGCCGTCTGGAGGAGCTGGAGGACCGGATGCGGATCCTGCTGCTGCCCCGGGACCCCAACGACCGCCGGAACGTGGTCATGGAGATCCGGGCCGGCGTCGGCGGCGAGGAGGGCGCGCTGTTTGCCGCCGCCCTTCTGCGGATGTACACCATGTACGCCCAGTCCAAAGGCTGGGGATTGGATATCGTCAGCCTCAGTGAAACGGAGCTGGGCGGTGTAAAGGAGTGTTCCTTGCTGGTTGAGGGCACGGACGTCTTCTCCCGGCTGAAGTTTGAGAGCGGCGTCCATCGGGTGCAGCGGGTGCCGGAGACGGAGTCCGGCGGCCGCATTCACACCTCCGCCGCCACGGTGGCGGTGCTGCCGGAGGCGGAGGAAGTGGACGTGGAGCTGAATCCGGCGGATATCGAGATGCAGGTGTTCCGTTCCTCCGGCGCCGGCGGGCAGCATGTCAACAAGACCTCCTCCGCCGTCCGGCTGATCCATAAGCCCACCGGCACGGTGGTGGAGTGCCAGCAGGAGCGGAGCCAGTTCCAGAACCGGGACAAGGCCATGCGCATCCTGGCCTCCAAGCTCTATGAGGAGGAACGGCAGAGACGGGAGGCCGCGGAGGCTGCGGAGCGAAAGAGCCAGGTGGGCAGCGGAGACCGCTCCCAGCGCATCCGGACCTACAACTTCCCCCAGGGCCGGGTGACGGACCACCGCATCGGACTGACGCTGTACAAGCTGAACGCCATTCTGGACGGCGATCTGGACGAGCTGATCGACGCTCTGGTCACCGCCAGCCAGGCGGAGAAGCTGAAAAACGGGGGAGAAGCGTAACTTCCTCCGGTTTTGAACCCACGGAAACAGGACAGAATCTCCCCGGGACAGCCGGGGAGGAGAGATAGAGGCGATACAATGGAAACGAGACTATTTGATCTGCGGGACACGAAGCGTCCCAGAAAAGAGATCGAGGACCAGATCATGGAGGCTGCGGCCATCCTCCGCCACGGCGGGCTGCTGGCCATCCCCACGGAGACGGTGTATGGCCTGGGCGCCAACGCCCTGGACGGCAAGGCTGTCCGGAAGATTTTCGAGGCCAAGGGACGTCCCCAGGACAATCCCCTGATCATCCACGTTCCCGGTCCCCAGTGGCTGACCCGGTACTGCGTGGACGTGCCGCCGCTGGCCTATGAGCTGGCACGGCGGTTCTGGCCCGGCCCTTTGACCATGATCCTGAAGCGGAATCCGGTGGTGCCTAACGAGACCACCGCTGGACTGGACACCGTGGGCGTCCGCTGCCCGGACCACGCCGTCACACTGGCGGTCATCCGGGAGGCCGGCGTGCCTGTGGCGGCGCCCAGCGCCAACACCTCCGGACGGCCCAGCTGCACCTGTGCCGCGGACGTGCTGGAGGATATGAACGGAAAGATCGACGGCATCGTGGACGGCGGTCCCTGCGCCGTGGGCGTGGAGTCCACCATTCTGGATCTGACCTGCGATCCGCCCCGTCTGCTGCGTCCCGGCGGACTGCCGCTGGAAGAGCTGGAGAACGTGCTGGGCAAGGTGGAGGTGGACAAGGCCGTCACCATGCCCCTGACGGAGGGGGAGAAGCCCAAGGCCCCCGGCATGAAATACCGCCACTACGCGCCCCAGGCGCCCGTGACCGTGGTCACAGGCGCGCCGGAGAAGTCGGCTCAGGAGATCAAGCGCCGTCTCACAGAGGGCGCGGGCGTCATCTGCTTTGACGAATACGCCCCGCTGTTTCCGGGACATGAGGTCCACACCCTGGGCCCCAGCGGCGACAAACAGGCCCAGGCCCAGCGGGTCTTCGATGCCCTCCGGACCTTTGACGGCAGCGGCGTCTCCGAAATCTTCGCCCAGTGCCCCGACAACCGTGGGTTGGGTCTGGCCATCAACAACCGGCTGAAAAAGGCCGCGGGCTTCCATGTGGTGGACGCCGACGATGGCCGGGTCATCATCGGCATCACCGGCGGCACCGGCTCCGGCAAGACCAGCGCCCTCCGGGCCATTGAGTCCATGGGCGGCCAGGTGCTGGACTGCGACCAGGTTTATCACGGGATGCTTCGGACGGACCGGGGCCTTCAGCAGGCCATCACCGCGGAGTTCGGCCACGTCTTCGCCCCCGACGGCACCCTGGACCGCCAGCGGCTGGGGGAGATCGTGTTCAGCAGCAAGACCCGTCTGGAGCGGCTCAACGCCATCGTGCTCCGGTTCGTGAAGCCGGAGCTGGAGCGCCGCATTCAGGAGAACTCCGCCAGGATCTGCGCCATCGACGCCATCTCTCTGGTGGAAGCGGGACTGGATGAGCTCTGCGACCGTACCGTGGCGGTGACCTCGCCGCTGGAGCTGCGGGTCCGCCGCATCATGGCACGGGACGGCATCGACGAGCGGTATGCCCGGATGCGGATTGGTGCCCAGAAGTCCGACGACTATTACCGGGAACACTGTGACTGCGAACTGGAAAACGCCGCGGCCACACCGGAGGCATTCCAGGCGGAAGCCAGGAAGTTCTTCGAAAAGCTGGTGGAGCAGATCCGGGAGGAACAGCAGCACGGCGCTGTGTGACCGGACCATAATTTCTGCGCTGTAAGCGCATTTGGAGGTTTTGATGGACAATGTCTGACAAGAACAAGGATCTGAAGAAAAAGCTGTTCTCCCGGAAGAAGAACGGCTGGGATGAGATCAAGAAGGCCGATGTGGAGGCCATGGAAGCCTACTGTGAGGACTACAAGCGGTTTCTGGACAGCGGCAAGACGGAGCGGCTCTGCGCGGAGCAGATCATCATGCTGGCAAAGAAGGCGGGCTATGTCCCCTACGAGCGGGGCATGGCCCTGAAGTCCGGCGACAAGGTGTATGTCTGCAACCGGGGCAAGTCCGTGATGCTGGCCCATCTGGGAAACAAGACCCTGGAGGAGGGTGCCCAGATCGCCGCCGCCCATATCGACTCTCCCCGGCTGGATCTAAAGCCCAATCCGCTGTATGAGGACACGGAGCTGGCCTATTTCAAGACCCACTACTACGGCGGACTGCGGAAGTACCAGTGGCCCACCATTCCGCTGGAACTTCACGGTGTCATCGCCCTGAAGGACGGCACCAATGTGACCGTCAACATCGGCCACGACGCCGGGGACCCCAAACTGGTGATCACAGACCTGCTGCCCCATCTGGGCGCGGAGCAGGCCAAGAAGCCCCTGGCCCAGGCAATCCCCGCCGAGACTCTGAACATTCTGTTGGGCAGCCGTCCGGTGGGAGACGATGAGGGCAGTGACCGGGTGAAGCTGGCGGTCATGCAGATCCTCAACGAGAAGTACGGCATCACGGAGGACGACTTCACCTCTGCGGAGCTGGAGGCCGTTCCCGCCGCCAACGCCTGCGACATCGGTCTGGACCGCTCTATGATCGGCTCCTACGGCCACGACGACCGGGTGTGCGCCTTTGCGGCTCTCCGGGCCTTGCTGGATCTGGAGGAGACGCCGGAGAAGACCGCTGTCTGCATTCTGGCAGACAAGGAGGAGATTGGCTCCGACGGCGTCACTGGCATGCAGTCCGCCGCCTTTGACACCTTTATGGAGGACCTGTGCGACGCCCAGGACGTGCCTCTGCGGGTGTGCTTTGAGAAGTCCTTCTGCCTCAGCGCGGACGTGACGGCGGCCTTTGATCCCAACTTCTCCGACGTGTACGAGAAGCGGAACTCCGCCTATCTGAACTACGGCGTGGGCCTGTGCAAGTACACCGGCGCCCGGGGCAAGTCCGGCGCCTCCGACGCCAGCGCCGAGACAGTGGCCTATGTCCGCCATCTGTTCGACGACGCGGATGTCCTGTGGCAGATCGCCGAACTGGGCAAGGTGGACGCCGGCGGCGGCGGCACCGTGGCTATGTATATGGCCAACCGGAACATCACCACGCTGGACGCCGGTGTGCCGGTGCTGAGCATGCACGCCCCCTTCGAAGTGGTGGCAAAACTGGACTGCTACGAGACCTACAAGGGCATGAAGGCCGTCTATCAGGCGGAATAACACAATAACGCGAAAATGAGGAGCCTCCCATCTTTTCGGATGGGAGGCTCCTTTGCGTGTATTTCCTTACTTTTTCAGCGCCACCGTCATCTCGTAGGCGGCGATGACGGCGTCCATGGCCGCCGCCCGGAAGCCCTGCTCCTCCAGAACACGGACGCCCTGGATGGTGGTGCCGCCGGGAGAACAGACGGCGTCCTTCAGCTCGCCGGGATGCTTTCCAGTCTCCAGCACCAGCTTGGCAGAGCCCAGTACCATCTGAGCGGCGAATTCCAGCGCCTTGGCCCGGGGCAGGCCGCAGGCCACGCCGCCGTCCGCCAGCGCCTCGATGAACAGGTCCACGAAGGCCGGTCCGCAGCCGGACACGGCGCTGCCCGCGTCGATGAGATGCTCCGGCAGCAGGGAGAACTTGCCTGCGCCGGACATGTCGGCGAGGAAGATCTCCACAGCGTCCTCCGGGACACCACTCCCAACGGCGTAGAGGATCATGCCCTCGCCGATGGAAGCGGGGGTATTGGGCATGATGCGGATCACAGGATAGTCTCCGCCGGCCATCTGCCGGATGCTCTCAATGGTCAGACCCGCCGCCATGGTCACCAGAATAGGGGCCTGTTCCCGTCTGGCCAGGGTCTCCGCGATCCCTGCCAGCATGTCCGCCATCATCTGGGGCTTGACACCCAGAAACAGATAGTCCGCCTGGGCCGCGGCCGTCTGATTGTCCACAGCCTGACAGCCCAGCTCCGCGGCAAGCGCCTGGGCCTTCTCCGCCGTCCGATTGGACAGCAGTACCTGGGCAGGGGAGACCTTACGGGATACAGCCCGGGCCAGGGCACCGCCCATGTTGCCGGTGCCGATAAATCCATAAACAGCCATTGGTATCACGTTCCTTTGTATGAAAATCATCCGCACTGGAGGACCAGCCATACCCGGTCAAACCGCCGGGCCAGCAGATCCTCTCTGCGAATATAAAAATAGATGCGTCCGCAGTCACCGAACATCAGTTCAAACTCGCCGTCCTGGACAGTATCTAGCTGAAACAGCAGCTGCCAGTCCTGGGTGGAGGTCCGCCGGGCCTCGTCCAGGGCATCCTGCGGGATGGGCTCAGTGCCGCCCATGTAAATGCCCCGGCTCACCAGCTCGCACTCCACGGTTATGTTTCCCTGCATGGTGTCCGGCCAGCCCAGCAGGCAGGAGCGATCTCCGACCTCCAGATCGCCGCCGGCCATGGCACGGGCTACTTCAAATGTGTCCCAGTCTCCCTGTCCACCGGACAAGGCGAAGAAATCTTCGCCGTCGGGCCAGGACGGCTCCGCAGCCAGATCAATCCCCAGAGCGGGCAGACGGTACGGCTCCGGCAGATCATCGGGAAGTGCGGAAGGAGAGAGGGCGGCGGTGTCCGGGAACCAGAACACACGGGCACAGCCCGCGTCCGCCGGGTCAAAGCCCCAGCGCTGAGAACCCAGCTCGTAGAAGAAGGACAGCAGGCCCGTCTTTGGCAGCAGGCCATCCTTGTCGTAAGGCGACAGTTCTCCGCAGTCGAACTGGGCCAGAAAGGCCAGCGGACGGCACTTCACCGCATCGTCATCATAGGTGGCCGTCTCAAACACCGGCCACTGGAACCCGGCGGGGACATCCGGCACGCCGCCGAAGCGGGTAAAAGATCGGGTATCCGGCACAGGTCCGGCAATATGCAGACGGATACTGTTTCTCTCCATAGCCTGGATCCGCTGAAGCATATCGTCCATCTGTATTTTCCTCCTTACAGGATCCACGGAAGCAGGGAAGAGGCGGTCTCAAAGCAGATTTACCGCACCTGGCCCTCGCCGTAGACCACGTATTTGCAGCTGGTCAGCTCCTCCAGGCCCATAGGGCCCCGGGCGTGCATCTTCTGGGTGGAGATGCCGATCTCCGCTCCCAGGCCGAACTCACCGCCGTCGGTGAACCGGGTGGAGGCATTGACGTACACCGCCGCTGCGTCCACCGCGTCCAGGAAATGCTGAGCTGTAAAGTAGTTTGCTGTTACAATAGCCTCAGAGTGGCCCGTGCCGTGGGCGTTGATGAAGTCGATGGCCTCTGCCGCGTCCTTCACGATTCGGACTGCCAGGATGTAGTCGCCGTACTCGCTGTCCCAGTCCGCTTCCACGGCAGGCACGCCCCGGCTGCCCAGAATGCCCAGCGCCGTCTCGTCGCACCGCAGCTCCACATGGTATTCGTCCAGCAGGGGGACGGCCTTTTCCAGAAACGCCGCCGCCACATCCTCCTGGATCAGGACGCATTCCGCCGCGTTGCAGACGGAGGGCCGGGAGCATTTGGCATTCACGAGAATGCGGGCGCCCATGTCCAGGTCCGCCTCCCGGTCGATATACACATGGCAGACGCCCTCGCCGGTGCGGATGACCGGCACGCTGGCCTCCTTTGCCACGGCCCGGATCAGATTGGCGCCGCCCCGGGGGATCAGCACGTCCACATAGCCGTCTAGGTGCATCAGTTCGTTGGCGGTCTCATGGCTGGTGTCCTGCACCAGAGAGACGCAGTCCGCCGGAAGCCCGGCGCTCTCCAGGGCCTGGCGCATCAGCTCCGTCACGCAGCGGTTGGAGCGGATGGCCTCCTTGCCGCCCCGGAGGATGCAGGCATTGCCGGATTTCAGGCACAGCGCCGCCGCGTCCACGGTGACGTTGGGCCGGGCCTCAAAGATGATGGCGATGACGCCCAGGGGCACCCGGCGGCGTCCGATGATGAGGCCGTTGGGACGGGTCTCCATCCGGTCCACCTTGCCGATGGGGTCCGGAAGGGCCGCCACCTGCCGCACACCGGCCACGATGCCCGCCACCCGCTCCGGGGTCAGGGTCAGACGGTCCAGCAGGGCAGGGCGCAGCCCCGCCTCTCTGGCAGCGTCCAGATCCTGGGCGTTGGCCGCCAGCCACTCGTCCTGCCGGGCTTCCAGTGTCTTCGCAATGGCCTCCAGGGCCGCGTTCTTCTTTGCTGTACCGGCGGTAGCCAGTACCCGGGAGGCGGTCCGTGCCGCCGCTCCCTGCTGCTGCAATGCTGTCATAAAATCATTCCTTTCATCGGTCGGACCGTCCGCCTTCCGTCAGTGCTCCTCCCGGCCGGACGCCAGGAACCGCGTTCCAATATCCTCGCCCGCCACGATGCGGTAGAGGTCATCCATTCGTGCACCGTTGGTGATGACCATGTCGCATCCGGCTCCCATAGCGATGCGGGCGGCGGAGAGCTTGGTGGCCATGCCGCCGGTGCCCCGCCAGGTACCGGCACCGCCGGCCATCTCCAGGATCTCCGGCGTCAGGGCCGGGACCCGGTGGATCAGCTGCGCCTCCGGATGGGTATGGGGGTCCGCCTCGTAAAGCCCGTCGATGTCGCTGAGGAGGATCAGCAGATCCGCATTGCAGAGCTTCGCCACGATGGCGGACAGCGTGTCGTTGTCGCCCAGCACCTTATGGCGGCCGGTCTCGATCTCCGCCGAGGAGACGGAGTCGTTCTCATTCACAACAGGGATGACGCCCATCTCCAGCAGGGCGGAGAAGGTGTTGGACAGATGCTCCGCCCGGACGGGATCATCCACGTCGTCGCCCGTCAGCAGGATCTGGGCTACGGAGCGGTTGTACTCGGAGAACAGCTTGTCGTAGATGTGCATGATCCGACACTGACCGACAGCGGCGGCGGCCTGCTTCATCCGCAACTCCTTGGGCCGCTCCGGCAGGGACAGCTTGGCGGTGCCCACGGCGATGGCGCCGGAGGACACCAGGATCACCTCATGGCCGTAGCCGCTGAGGTCCGCCAGCACCCGGATGAGACGCTCCATGCTCTGCAAATTCAGCGATCCGGTGTCATGGGTCAGGGTGGAGGTGCCCACCTTCACCACGATCCGATAACAGGTTTTCTTCCACATGATATGTAACTCCTTTCAGGAAAACGATTGAATCATCATTCATAAATAGCGATAAAATTATACCACAGGAAAAAGAAAAAGGAAAGCGGATGAAAACAGGAAGAGGGGTTAAGAATACATAACAAAATCAAGGAAATGGAGAGCAGCTATGACAGAACAGACGAAAGCCGGCGAGACCCCCGCCGAGAAAGACCAGGACAATACCGCACCCCGGACCCAACAGCTGGTTGACCTGGGGAGCGCCGTCACCCGGACGGCCCACGGGAACATCTACTGTCTCACCGTGGTGGGACAGATCGAGGGCCACATGACGGCCGGGCAGAACACCAAGACCACAAAGTACGAGCACGTCATGCCGCTGCTGGCGTCTCTGGAGGAGAACGACGACATCGCAGGGGTCCTGTTCCTGCTGAACACCGTGGGCGGGGACGTGGAAGCGGGCCTGGGCATTGCGGAGCTGATCTCCGGGATGCGGAAGCCCACGGTATCCCTGGTACTGGGCGGCAGCCATTCCATCGGCGTGCCGCTGGCGGTGGCGGCCAAGACCAGCTTCGCCGTGCCCTCAGCGGCCATGACCATCCATCCGGTGCGGATGAGCGGCACCGTCATTGCCGCCCCTCAGACCTACAACTATTTCGACCGGCTCCAGGAGCGTATCGTGGACTTCGTTGCCCGCAACAGCCGCATCAGCCGGAAGGATTTTCTGAATCTGATGCTGAAGACCGGAGAGATGGCCGCCGACGTGGGCAGCGTCATTTATGGACAGGAGGCTGTCCGGCTGGGCCTCATCGACCAGGTAGGCGGTCTGGCTGATGCGCTGGAGGACCTGTACCGTCAGATCGACGAGGGGAAAAAGGAGTGCGGGGAGAGACAGGGATGACCTGTCTCTCCCCCGGTGTTTTTCAAATCCGCTCTCTTTCGTCAGCAACATCCGCTTCCTCCGGCAGAGGCGGGCGGACATATGGGATCAGGCGCGGGAGGACGGCGCCGTATTGCCGGTAATTCTCCTGCCCCTGGAGCAGGGTCAGACCGTGGTTCTCGTCGCTGGGCTCGTTTTCACAGCGGAGGAACACGTCGTTCTCCCAGAAGCAGACCGGACAGATATAGGCGATGGCGTCCACTGCCGGAACGGGCAGCGTCCGGCATCCGCAGCAGGGGCAGGGAAACCGGCCATGAACTGCCTCCACCTCCGGACGCCGGATATCATCGCGCAGGTCAGGCCCGCCGATGACTGTTCTTTCCTTGGGAAGAACCTGCTTTTTGGGCTGGCTCATAATCATTCCGCTCCCTTCCTTTTGGGACAAGCCATACAGTTGCACTTGCGCTGTCCCGGAAAAAATGATAACATATACAATGATAAAATGGAAGGGGAGAGGCAGATGCTGTTAGCCATCGATATGGGCAACTCCACCACCTCTGTGGGGCTGTTCGACTGGGAGAAGAAACTGCAATTTTTGGCCACACTGGACACGGACAGCCGCAAAACGGCGGATCAGATCTGCGTCGATCTGATGAATCTGTTCGCCCTCTATCACTATGATCTTCACGATGTCACCGGCGCCATCCTGTGCAGCGTGGTACCTCCCAGCAACTTTATGATGGAAAAGGGCCTGACCCGTCTTCTGGGCCGTCCGCCCATGGTGGTGGGTCCCGGCGTCAAGACCGGGCTGAATATCCGCATGGAGAACCAGACCCAGATGGGCGCGGACATCGTGGCGGACGCAGTCTCGGCGCTGGAGAAGTTCTCGCCGCCCATCGTCACCATCGACATGGGCACCGCCACCACCATCGGCGTCATCTCCAAGGGACGGAACTATGAGGGCGGACTGCTGCTGCCCGGCGTTAGCGTATCGCTGGCGGCCCTGAGCCACAGTACCGCCCAGTTGCCGGACATCTCGTTCCAGCGTCCCAAGACCCTCATCGGCAAGAACACCGTGGACTGTATGCGCTCCGGCATCGTCTACGGCACTGCTGGCATGCTGGACGGCATCATCGACCGCATCCGGGAGGAGTTCCCCGGACAGGAGATCACCGTGGTGGCCACCGGGGGTAACGCGCCCGTGATTGTGAAGTACTGCCGCAACAAGATCATCTATGACAAATACCTGCTGATGGAGGGTCTTTGGACCATTTGGCAGAAAAACAAGTGACAGAAAACGTCCGGCACGGGATCGCTCCCGCGCCGGACGTTCTGTTATCCCTGATAGCCGTACTGCCGCAGCAGCTCCACCACACTGCCGTTCTGGAAATCCATTCCGATGCGGTCCATCCGCCGCAAAGTCTCAGGTTTTCCCGGGATCACTTCTGCGATGCCGTTTCGGGTGGTCAGGGTGACTTTCGCACCGTGGTCTGCCATGACAGCGTCAGCCATGGCGTTGTTCATGCCCCTGGGGTAGGTATAGACCTGGGGCCGGACGCCAGTCTGCTTCTTCACCTCGGCCATGATCTTCTCCGTGTCCTCGTCCAGCACCCGGATATAATCCTCCCAGCTCTCATCCTCCAGCTTCAGAACGCCCAGCCGTCCGCCCTCGGCGGAATGGTCGCCGTGGAGATCGGAGGCGTGGGCCTGGAAGGACACCAGACCGCTGGACTGCATCTCCCGCACCTCATCCCAGCTCAGGCTCCACTCCGCGCTCTCCATGGCGGCGCCGATGAGGGAAATCTCCGCCTTCATCCCCAGCTCCCGCAGGATGGGATACACATAGGTGTAGTTGCTGTGGTAGCCATCGTCGATGGAGATGACGATGGGCTTGTCCGGCAGGGGCGTGCCGTTCTCCGCGTAGTCGATGAGCTGGGAGAAGAAGACCGTGTGGAACCCGGCGTTTTTCAGCTCCTCCATCTGCGCCCGGAACTGCTCCGGCGTCTTGGAATAGCCCTGTCCCAGATAGGATACGTCGTGGTACATGAGGACGGGGACCTGCACGCCATCGCCTCCGGCGGCGCGGTCTTTGTCCCGCAGGCGGAGGGCCCCGGCGATCAGCGCGGCGGATTCCGCTCGGGTCATGGTGTCATGTGGCAGGAAGCGCCCACTTTCGTCGCCGTCCATCAGGCCCAGCCGCCGGACCGTCCGCACATAGGGCTTGTATTCGTCCCCCACATTCGCCTGGTCCCGGAAGGCGGGCGCGAACAGGAACGTACTCTCCTCAGGAAGCAGGCTTCGGAGCACCAGCATCGCCGCCAGTTCCCGGGTGACAGGCTCCGTCCAGCTGTCCCGGGTGATCTCATCCGGACTGAACCAGCCCCGAAGGGAGGCATAGGCCATGGAGGGCTCCGCCCAGTCGCTTCCGCCCTGTAAATTCCGGTCATCCAGGCCGGCAGCCCGGCAGAGCATGGACACAAAGACCTGTCGGCTGGTGACGGCGTCCGGCGAGAAGCTCTCGCCGTCGCCCTGGAGGATGCCCCGCTCCTGCAGGTACATCACGTCGCTGTAGGCCCAGTGGCTCTCGGGCACATCGTCAAAGGCGGCTGCTGCCGTCCAGAGCGCCAGCCCATTCACACACAGCGCGATGGTCAGACACAGCGCGGAGAGGCTGCGCAGCCAGATACGTATCATGGTTTAAAATGCCTCCTTTGTATACGGTTCCATTTCTGCTGATAAGAAAGGGGAGTGGCGGTGATCCGCCGCTCCCTCTATCGTTTCTCTAAAAGGCCGGAGATAATCTGACAAAATTTTCGATGATAGGAAACCCGGATGGCTTACTTCGCCAAGACCTTCTTCAGGCGGGCAAAGCGGGGCAGGGAATCCTCCTTGGGCAGCTTGGGTTCGCCCTGGATCAGGGGCAGCACGTAGTCGATGAAGGGACGCTCCACACCGTTGTGCTCCGCGTTGATCCACTCCAGGGGGACCTTCTTCTCGGTGTTGGCCACATCGGTCAGAGGCAGCAGCTTGGTGCGGCAGACGTACTTGCCGTCCTGGATATCCCGCTCAAAGCCCACCATCTTGTCGGTGATGCCGGCCACGGCGTTCTCCACGGCGGCCTTACCGGACATATAGGACTCCTCGATATCGGTCTCGGAGGCCAGATGGGCGCCGCAGCGCTGCAGCAGGCTCAGCTCGATGCCACGGACCTTGGCGCCGGTCCGCTCCTTGACAATGGCGGCCAGAGTGGTGGCCAGACCGCCCAGCTGGGCATGGCCGAAGCCGTCGGTGGCAGAGGTCTTGGCCTCGGAGACGAAGGAGCCGTCGGCATAGTGGATGCCCTCGGAGACGGCCACCATGCAGTTGCCCTTCTCTTTATAGATGCGCTCCACGTCGGCCAGGAACTTCTCCATGTCGAAGTCCACCTCGGGCAGGTACACCAGGTCGGGACCGGCGCCGTAGACGGTGGCCAGAGCGGCAGCACCCGCCAGCCAGCCGGCGTGACGGCCCATAATCTCGATGATGCAGACCATGCCGGTGTCATAGACGCGGGCGTCCTGATAGACCTCCATGCAGCTGGTGGCGATATACTTGGCGGCAGAGGCGAAGCCGGGGCAGTGGTCGGTGCCGAACAGATCGTTGTCGATGGTCTTGGGCACGCCCATGACGCGGCACTCATAGCCAACCTTCTGCATGTACTTGCTGATCTTGTTGCAGGTATCCATGGAGTCGTTTCCGCCGTTGTAGAAGAAGTAGCGCACGTCGTACTTCTTGAAGATCTCCAGGATGCGCTTGTAGTCGGTGTCGTCCACCTCCGGATCCGCCATCTTATAGCGGCAGGAACCCAGGGCAGAGGAGGGAGTGTACTTCAGCAGTTCCAGCTCCGCGGGATCCTCCTGGCCGATATCGAACAGCCGGTCATTCAGTACGCCCTTGATGCCGTGCTCCGCGCCCAGAACGCGGGTGATGTTGGGATTCTTCAACGCAGTGTCAAAAACGCCGTAGGCGCTGGCGTTGATAACGGAAGTGGGGCCGCCGGACTGGCCGAAAATACAAGCGCCTTTCAATTCACTCATAACAGAAAACTCCTCCTAAAAATCGTTGAATACGCAGGTGCTGAATCTCACACGGAGCGATCGTCCATGTTCTTCCTATCATAACATTGTGAAATTCAAATGTAAATACTTGCATTTTATTTTTATTGTGATATTATCATAGAAGAAAATCGTTTGCTTCTTTTTTCTATTGGGATACCTTTACCCGACGGAAAGGGGAGTTGGACGGAAATAAGATGTAATTTGGAGATGATACTATGCCACTGGTCACTACTACCGAGATGTTCAAGAAAGCCTATGACGGCGGCTACGCGGTCGGCGCTTTCAACGTCAACAACATGGAGATCGTTCAGGGCATCACTGAGGCTGCTCAGGAACTGAAGGCTCCCCTGATCCTGCAGGTTTCTAAGGGTGCCCGTGCCTATGCCAACCACACCTATCTGGTGAAGCTGGTGGAGGCCGCTGTTATCGAGTGCCCCGATATTCCCATCGCCCTGCATCTGGACCACGGCCCCGATTTCGAGACCTGCAAGTCCTGCATCGACGGCGGCTTCACTTCCGTCATGATCGACGCCAGCAGCAAGCCCTTCGAAGAGAACATCGAGATCACCAAGAAGGTCGTGGAGTATGCCCACGATCACGGTGTTGTGGTCGAGGCTGAGCTGGGCACCCTGGCCGGCATCGAGGACGACGTGAAGGTCAGCGCCGCTGATTCCTCCTACACCCGTCCCGAGGAGGTCGAGGAGTTCGTGACCAAGACCGGCTGCGACTCTCTGGCCATCGCCATCGGCACCAGCCACGGCGCCTACAAGTTCACCGCCGACCAGTGCACCCGCAACGAGAAGGGCATCCTGGTTCCGCCTCCCCTGCGGTTCGACGTGCTGGAGGAGGTCTCCAAGCGCCTGCCCGGCTTCCCCATCGTGCTGCACGGCTCTTCTTCCGTTCCTCAGGACTTCGTGAAGAAGATCAACGAGTATGGCGGCAAGATGCCCGATGCCGTCGGCATCCCCGAGGAGCAGCTGCGCCACGCCGCCGAGCTGTCCGTCTGCAAGATCAACATCGACTCCGACCTGCGTCTGGCCATGACTGCCACCATCCGTGAGTACATGGCGGAGCATCCCGGCGACTTCGATCCCCGCCAGTATCTGAAGCCCGCCCGTGCCGCCATCAAGGCTATGGTTGCCCACAAGATCGTGGACGTCCTGGGCTGCGACCATAAGGCCTGATTTTCCGGATCCATACAGCGATCATACATAAAAACGAGGAGATATCCATTGGATGTCTCCTCGTTTTTTCTTTGAAAAGCCGTGTCACCCCGCCCGCATTTCCTCATACACTAGCAGGGAAGGGGGGACCTCCATGGAATTCATCCGAAGCTACGACCGCCGGGCCGCGGTGCTCTATGCCCATGAGTGGGCTTTCGGCCGGAATCCGGCGTTTTATGACTATGAGGATATCGGCGGCGACTGCACCAATTTCGCCTCTCAATGCATTTTCGCCGGCAGCGGTGTCATGAACTTCACGCCGACCTTCGGCTGGTACTATATCGACTCCAATCAGAAGGCACCGGCCTGGACCGGCGTACCGTATCTGTATAACTTTCTCACCCGGAAAACACCCTCCGTGGGACCCGTTGCGGAGGAAGTGCCCATTTGGGAGATCATGCCCGGCGATATCGTCCAGCTGAGCTTCAAGGGCGTTGCGTTTCAGCATTCTCCAGTGGTGGTCCGGGCCAACAAGCCTCAATCGCCGGAGGAGATTCTGGTGGCCGCCCACAGCTATGACGCGGATAATCGTCCGCTGTCCACCTATGAATATCAGAAGGTGCGCTATCTTCATATCACCGGTGTGATCCGTCCGTGACCGTCTCAAGGACCCAGTTATTCCGCAGTCTCTTTGTTGGCTTTCTTTGATTTTCTAATATGTGACAAGGGATTTGCCTTGGCAGCTACTCGCAGGTCTTCATTGTCGATATGGGTGTAGATCTCCGTGGTGTTCAGGTGCTCATGGCCCAGGACCTCCTGCACGGCCCGGACATCCACGCCGTTCCGGAGCATCAGCGTGGCGGCGGTATGGCGCAGCTTGTGGGAGGAATACTGGCTGGCGTCTATCCCGGCCTCGCTGAGCCGCTTTTTTACCATGGCGTGAACGGCCGAACGGCTCATCCGCTCATTCTGTGAAGACAGGAACAGGGCATCTTCATCCTGCCCTGTGATGGGACGCCGTACCGCCAGATATTCCTCCAGCGCGGTCTGGCAGGCGTCGTTGAGAAAAACCACCCGCATTTTGTTGCCCTTGCCCAGGATATGGAGCGCCTCGCCCTGGATGTCGCTGATGTTCAGTCCCACCAGCTCCGAGATCCGCAGTCCGCAGTTCAGGAACAGGACCAGGATGCAGTAATCCCGCTCCTGATTCTTGCCATGAACAGAGTCCAGAAGCTGGACGCTCTGATCCAGTGTCAGATATTTGGGCAGCGTCTTTTTCAGCTTAGGGGAGTCCATATCCTTCACAGGATTCTCCGTCAACAGATGCGCCTTCACCGTCAGATACTTATAGAACGACCGGATCGTGGCGATCTTGCGTGCTCTGGATGCGGCATTGAGACCGTAGCCGGAGTTCTGACTGTTCTGATGCTGGACCCGGTCCCGGCTGAGATAGGCCATGTATTCGTAGATATCTGTTAATGTTACATTTTTCACAAACTCAAGATCTACATCCATGATGTCGAGCTCATCCAGCTCCTTGTTCCGGAGCGATGGATCTCTGGACTGCTTCAGATAGCGGAAAAAATTCCGCAGATCCAGGAAATACTCGTCCACCGTGCGCTTGGAGTGGCCCTGGATGGTCTCATGGTATGCCAGAAAATCCCGAAGGATCGGTGGCGCTTCTGTACGATAATCATTCATGATTGGATATTTTGGGACTGTAGATATCGGGAGACAGCTCTGGAGCGATCAGAAGAACAGCGAATGAAGAAAGCATCGCCCGAACGTCCGAAAATCGCTGGAAAACCGCGGACATTTGAAATTGATCACAGCTGAACCGCTGAACGTGTCAGCAAAACAAAATGCGCGGACTGTTGATACAGACAAACAAACTGATGACGTAAAACTCCGAAATGAAATAACAGTCATGCTGGATGCTGTACAGTCACATTCCGGAACCAGGCCAAGGCATCAGAAACGGCTCCGGAGGTTCAGAAGGGGTTTTCCCGGGAAAAGGCCCTTTCAGCGCAATTCTGTCTCCCCTACTTTGAACAAAATTTACATTTTGTTCAAAAATATTTCCCGCGAAAATACCTCCACCCTGCGGGTGGAGTTTGAAGCGGTGGGAAATATTTCTGTTCGGTCCATGCCCGCCCACGGGGCGGCTGCGCGCGGGAAATCCGCCGACAGCGCCCGGAAAGCCACGGATTTCCCGCGCTTGGCCTCCGGCGCATGGCCCAACAAAATCATACCTTTTGTGCAATCCCGCCGTACCGGGCCATCAGATGTCCGCCACGGGCAAAATCTGCAAGTCCCGCGCCCTCCTTTCTGCATGGGCTGCCGCCGGGGGGCATCCCTGCGGCGCTCAGAATTCGGGCCATTCCCCGCCATGCGGCGGGAGCGCGACCCCTTGATTCCATCATACCCCGGGAACAGTCAGATGTCAAGTCAGACTTGACGTCTGCGCCTCCGGGCGGCCCGCTGCCGCTCCCGCATCTGGGCCTTGTTGGTCATCAGATGGTCTGCCATGGCATAGATGGCCGTCACGCTGTCCGAGTTATGGGACAGTGCCCGCCGGACACGGGCAATGTCGCCGTAGCGCTCCATGAGCCGCACGGCGTAGACCTTGCGGAAGCTGTGTGTCCCCACGTTCTGGTCCAGCCGGAACGCCCTGGCGGCCCGCTTGACGTCGGCCCAGACGGCCTGCCGGGTCTTGTGGGTCCCCGGTTTCCGGCCCGGAAAGGCCCAGACCGGCCCCGCCTGCGCCCTGATCTGGGCAAGAAGGTCCTTCGGCAGCCCGCAGCGGTGCCGCTTGCCGGTCTTTTTTTCCCGGACCCACATGGACGGGGCAAGCTGCTCCGTCCGCAGTTCAAGGACATCCGATATCCGAAGCCCGGTCTGTAAAACGGCCTCGATGATGAGCGCATTTTGCGGCGTCAGGGCCGCCAGAATGTGGGAAATCTCCCGGTTCAGCAGGTATTCGGTGGTCATTGGTTCCCGGTTCCTCCCTCGATTTTTCCGGGGTCATCCGCCCCGGCCTCCGGCCCGCAGCGCCCGCCCCGGCGGGGGCGGCGGGGGCGTTTGACTTTCCTGAAATTGTAAACTGGGTTTTTGGCGGCCAACTTCCGTGAGCGGGATTTCCGCGCCCTGGGGTTCACAAGTTTCTTGTGAACTTCCCGGCGTTGTTCCTGATGATTCACAGGATTCTTGTGAATCAGTTCCCGTTCCATGGGGCAGCCCACGCAGGTCACCCCGCCGGTCATCCGGCAGAACCTCCAGTTTGGACAGTGCTGCAGCAGCGGCGTCACCTCCATCGGCGCACAGGCGGACGAAGCGGCTCCACGGGAGGCCGTCCACGGTGAACGGCTCCGCGCCGCTGTCGGCGGTCAGCGCCTCATAATCCACGTCGCACCACTCCACCTCCGGGCGGCGCAGCTTGCCGCCGGAGTAGTACCAGCGGCCCCCGATTTTGCCCTGCTCCTTGGCGATGTACTTGCAGCAGTACCCAACCGCCGCCCTGCGGTCGCCGTAGAGGCGGATAGCGGTGGAGAAGCCCCAGCCCCAAGCGGGCAGGTTGTAGACGGTATGACCGCCGCTGTCCTTGTGGCCGCTGTCCACGGCGGGCAGCGCGTCGTTGAAGAAGCCGTGGAAGTGGATGGCCCCGTCCTTGTGATGCTCCGGGACGAGGACATACGCGAGGCCGTCCCGGCGGACGCGGTTGTCCAGCCAGTGGTTGAGATGGCGGACCACCTCGGCGGGGTCGTAGCGGTCAATCCGCTGCCGGTCCAGCGTCAGCGTGACGAAGTACGCCCAGTCGTTGCAAAGGCCGAGGTCCCGGACGGCCACGCGGGCGCGTCTCTGCGCCCGTTCCCGGTTCGCCTGACGGGCTTTGCGGACGCTGGGGTCCTCCCCCTCGTCTTGGATGGCGGCCCGCTCCAAGGCCGCGTAGCGCTCCTCTGCGAGGATTGCGCGGTACTCGTCGGAGAGCATGGCCTCGAAGATGGCCTGTTCGGCCTCGCCGGTGTCGAAGCGGGGCGGTTCCCGGCGAATCTCGCCGCCGCCGAAGGGCGCGGAGGCGGCGACAATCTCGGCCGAGCCGTCGGGATAGCGTTTGATGCGGCAGTTGTGCAGCGGCTTCATGGCATGCTGCGGGGGTTGCAGAGGGGATGACGGAATAACGTCCTGATATCAAGTAGGGGGGCCGCGCCGCTTCCGCGCGGTTACAAGAAACTTGTAACTTCCCCTTGACATTGGCAGGATTCTTTGATAGAATCAGCATTGCAAGGGGTTGACGCGCAAGCGCCGCCAAAGGGACCGTTCCGGTATCGTGTACGCCGGGACGGTCCTTTTTTGCGTTGACGCTGGCCCGCGCTCCCGCTTGGGCGCGCCCTGTGCCGGACGGCACGGCACGGGGGACGCCGCGCCGACGCGGCGCAGGGCCGTGACGGGATGGTCCGGAAGACCGTCTCGCGGCCCCGGCAGAGCTTCGCCCGCGTGGCGGTTGCGGGAAGCTGGTCCCTCGGGCGGCCGTCGGCTCGGGGGGCACTCCGGTCCCCCACGGCCCCGCTCGCCTCGCGTGAGATCGGCGGGCGAGGTCCGGGGGGCGTGCGGCGGTGCCCCCGTCGCCTCCGGCTTGTTTTGCCGCGCTGTGGCGCGTCAAAACGTCAGCGGTATGCGGCCCGGTCGGCGGCTGGAGCCGCCGCCCCTGTTCGCAAATCCGGCCCGGCTTGCGGGGGCCGCCGTGCCGGGTTTGCTGGGCCGCCTGTCGCGGGCGTCTGCGGGCCGCTGGCCTTGGTGGTTGCGGCAGCCCGGACAGCCCCCCCGACCCGCCAGCGCAGCGGCGCGGCGTGTCGGGTCCCCCCCTCGGCGGCCCTGCGGCCTGCCGTGGGGGGCGGACTGGATGCCGCCCGCTCCTCCGCGCATGGGGGCGACGATGATTTCCCATGCGCGGCCTGTCCGGCTGCCCTGCCGTCCTGTTTGGGCGGCGTGTGAGCGTTGGGCTTCTCCCCCGCCCCCTCCCGTCCCCCGCCCCCGCTGGGGGCGGGGGAGGCGCAAGAGGTTGACGGCCCGCAGCGGCGGGGACGGAGGAAGGACCGACCGGCGGCCCGAAACCGAAAGAAAAAGCGCCTCCCCGCCCGTGGCACTCAGTCCCCGGCGGGAAGGCACAAAACGCCCATTTTGTTCAAAAACTACCGTACCCAAAAATGACCTCCCTTCTGAGGAAATTCTACGATCTGCGGTGCCGGATCCGCGGCGCCGCAGACTCGGACAGCGCAGGTGAAATCCGCCAACATAAAACATGGCTGTCCGGTTCATGCTAGATCCAAAGACTCCAACGCCAAACGGAAAGTGATGGATGAACATGAACTGGATCCCATGCACAAGCAGCTGTATCTATCAGCAGGACGGCGTCTGCTGTCTGGAATGGGCCGCGGCCGCCGGATATCCCACCAGCGGCGGGGCCTGCGTCCACTTTATCCCCGCTGGTGAAAGACCGCGCGTAAAGCGTCACCGATATTTCGGACCGGGATCAGCTCCAACGCGTAATGGCTCCGAAGCTGCTCCGCCCGTCGCGCCGGGATCAAACATTTTTTAAAACCAAGCCGCTGGGCCTCGGAGATCCGCTGTTCCATCTGACTGACGCTGCGCAGCTCCCCGGTGAGGCCCACCTCTCCGATGGCCAGAAGGTCCTGGGGCACAGGCTTGTCCAGATAGCTGGACGCAATGGCTACCATGGCCGCCAGATCCGCCGACGGCTCGTCCAGATACAGCCCGCCGATGATGTTCAGATAGGCGTCGCAGACGGACACCTTCAGCCCCCCGCGCTTTTCCAGCACCGCCAGCAGCATGGCCGCCCGGTTGTAGTCAAAGCCGTTGCTGGTGCGCCGGGGGCTTCCGTATCCGTTGGGCACCACCAGCGCCTGGATCTCCGCCAGCACCGGACGGACGCCCTCCATGACGCAGGCCACGCAGGTCCCCGGGGCGTCCTCCGGCCGTTCGGAGAGCAGCACCTCCGACGGATTGGGGATCTCCCGCAGGCCCTCGTTCTCCATCTCGAAGACGCCGATCTCGTTGGTGGCACCGAAGCGGTTTTTCGCCGCCCGGAGGATCCGGTTGGAGGAGTGGTGGTCTCCCTCGAAATACAGCACGCAGTCCACCATGTGCTCCAGCACCTTCGGTCCGGCGATGGAGCCCTCCTTGTTGACGTGTCCGATGACAAATACGGTGATATTCTGCCCCTTTGCCAGCTGCATCAACGACAAGGTACATCCCTTTACCTGCGTGACACTGCCTGCTGTGGAGTCCAGTTCATCGTTGTACAGCGTTTGAATGGAGTCCACGATCAGCACATCCGGCTTCTCCTCAGCCACCGTCTCCAGAATGTCCGACAGGCTGGTCTCGGAGATGACGTACAGCTGGCCGCTCTCCACCCGCAGTCGTTTTGCCCGGAGCTTCAACTGATGCTCTGACTCCTCGCCTGATACATACAGGACCTTGGAGAACTCACACAGCTTGCTGCAGATTTGCAGCATTAGAGTGGATTTGCCAATGCCGGGGGCGCCGCCCACCAGCACCAGGGAGCCCTTCACGGCTCCCCCGCCCAGCACCCGGTCCAGCTCTCCCATACCCGTGGAAAAGCGGATCTCCTCCGACGATTCCAGGTCTGTCACCGGACAGGCCCGGCGACGGGTCATCTGATTGCCTAGGGCGGACTTCCCTTTCCCCTTGCCGCTGCTTTTGGTCTCCGGCTGCTCCACAATGGTGTTCCAGGCGCCGCAGGCGGGGCACTTCCCCGCCCATTTCGCCAGCTCATTGCCGCACTCCGTACAGTAAAATAGTGTTCTCTGTTTCATGTTCCCTCCATCGCGGAAGCATCTTCTTCCGTGATACCGCCGGGAGTGTTTTCACCCTCCCCCGCGCTCTCCAGCAGACCGCCTGTGATGGCCGCCGCCAGCTTCAGCTGATACTCCGGCCGCTGCAGCGCCGCCGTCTCATCCGGATTGGATAGAAAGCCGCACTCCACCAGCACCGCCGGCGCCGTGACATTTTTCATCAGATAGATGGTGCTGGAGATCTGCTTGCTCTCCTTGCCGTTCCCGGCGTTGACCGTCTGGTTCAGGACGGACTGCACCTGCTGCGCCAGCGCATCCGCGCCGTCCACGGTGTTGTAAAACACCTGGGCGCCATGGACGCGGGGCGCCTCCGGCAGCTTGTTCTGATGGATGCTCACCAAAATGGACCCCGGCTGGCCGTTCACCATGGCCACCCGGTTTTTCAGGTCCGAGACCTTCTTCTCCCGGAGCGTCTTCGCGCCCTCCGAGTAGATGGACACATCCTCCTGCCGGGTCAACCGCGTGTTCTGTCCGCAAAACCGCAGCAGGTCGTTCAGCCGCAGGGCAATCGCCAGATTGACGCCGCTCTCCACGGTGCCATCTCCAGCCACCGCTCCGCCGTCCTCTCCGCCGTGACCCGGATCCACGATGTAGACCGTCCGCTGCGTCAGCTCCGCCGTTCCGGAGACTGCCAGCAGACGGGAATGTCCCGTCCACAGCACGGCGGCCATCCCGCCCAGAACAGACACTGCCAGTGCCACCGCCAGCAACTGCCTCTTTTCGATGAATATCACCATACACAGCACCCCCACAGAGCTTATGTGCTCCGGCAGGTCCCGTATGCTGCATTATAACACAATTTCTCGGAAATGTCTTCTGCTTTTATGCGCCAGCGGTGAAATTGTGACGGACCCTCAGAACCGAACTGCAGGCGGACACATAAACTGGAATGAGCGTATGGGAATGCCCTGCGCGACTATGCTAAAGGAGGAATCCGCATTGCAGACGGAAAAACGGAATGAAACCGGCTGTGGGACCGGCAAAGGCGTCCTGCCCTGCCCCTGTGGCTCCCTGGCCTATCCTTATATCGCTATGCAAGAGAAGAACCCCTCCCGGTACAACCGCGGAGAGGCGCTTCAGACCGGAACCCTGTTTCCCGGCCTGAATCTGCCCTTCAAAGCGGCCATCACGGAGAATCTGAAGATCAACAACACCGCTCTGGCGGAGCTGATGGCCCTGGATTTTGCCGTGGATGAGCTGGGGCTGTATCTCACCACCCATCCCGACGACCAGGAGGTCCTGGACCTGTACTGGTCCTATATCAAGCTGGCCAACGAGGGCCGGGAGAAGTATCAGAAAATGTACGGCCCCATCCTCCAGACAGACCTGACGCCGGAGGACGGCTACGCCTGGCTGAGAGATCCCTGGCCCTGGGATGAAGGAGGAAAACGCTGATGTTTGTCTATGAGAAGAAATTGCAGTATCCCGTCAACATCAAAAACACCAATCCCCGGCTGGCGGCGCTGATCATCAGCCAGTATGGCGGTCCGGACGGAGAACTGGGCGCCTCCCTGCGGTATCTGAGCCAGCGGTACTCCATGCCCTATCCGGAACTGAAGGGGTTGCTGACCGATATCGGTACCGAGGGGTCAAAATGAACCTGGTGAGGCATCCGGATTGTCCGGCAGAAACACCCACGTCTGGGGCAGCAGATGGAGCCGCACCTCAATCCGGCCGTCCCTGTACACCGTCATATGATCCAACACTGTTTTGTAAAAGACCTCGCTGTCCGTCCGGCAAGATACGATGGCTGCGACTCGCTTCTCCAGATCTGCCTGGAGCCTGTCTGGATCCCAGCACGTCTGTTCTCTGGACTGTACAGCTTCCAACTGCTGCTGCAGGGACGTCAGCTGGCTGTCGTACCGTCCGTTCATCATGCGCATCTCGTCCTCTGTGATGCGTTTGGAAAAGAAGGCGTCCAGAACGTCCTCCTTTTTTCCCTTGATCCGCCTGATTTCCGCCTCCAGGTTTCCGGCACAGTTCTCTCCCTCCTGTTCACCGTCCCGGACAGCCTCCGCCGCCAGCGCTGCTACATTTTGAATGATCCGTTCCCTATCTATCAGGAGGGACTGTATCGCCTGCCGCAGAATGTCCATAGCAGCGTCCTCCCGCAGCGTCTTCCCCACATCGCAGCCCAGCTGACCGTTCCGGGCGTCCGGATGACGCCCCTCGCTGACAGCCGTGAAGCAGCTCCATCTCCTGTAGAAAGTCCTGTCTCTGCGATATCTTTTTCGGGCCACAAAACTGGCGCCGCACTCCCCGCACTTGATTTTCCCGCTGAACACATAGCGGTTGGAATGGCCGCACCCCTGTGGTCCGTGGATGTTCCGCTTCTTCAGTTCCTCCTGGACCGTATCCCACAGCTCCCGGTCAATGATAGGCTGGTGGTGGTTCCGGATGACCACCAGCGCCTCCTCACCGTGATTGTATTTCTTGGCGTGCGTCAGGTAGTCCGGTGTAAAGGTTTTCTTCTGTACAAGATCTCCAACGTACTTCTCGTTTTTCAGGATCTTGATGATGTGGCTGCTGCTCCATTTTGGATTTCCCCGGCAGGTCAGAATCCCCGCCTCCCGAAGCTCTCTCGCAATGACAGAGGTCCCCTTCTTCTCCACTCCGTATTTGTAAAAGATCAGCCGTACTACCTCCGCCCCCTCCGGTTCTACTGTAATGCTTCCTCCCTTTACATAGTAGCCGAGCAAGGACCTTCCGAATACAACTCCACGCTCCATCTGCCGGGTCTGGCCCCATTTCACCCGGGAGGAGGTCTTGCGGCTCTCCTCCTGGGCGATGGAGCCCATGATGCTGAGCCGCAGTTCCGCATCGGGTTCTAATGTGCTGATGCCGTCGTTCATAAACAGCACGCCCACGCCGATCTGTCTCAGCTCCCGGGTATAGGAGATGGTGTCCAGGATGTTCCGGGAGAACCGGCTGACCTCCTTGGTGAGGATAAGTTGGAACTTTCCCATGCGGGCGTCCCGGATCATCCGGTTAAAGGCCGCCCGCTTTTTTGTGGACGTGCCCGTGATGCCCTCATCCGCGTAAATTTCGTACAGCGCCCAGTCCGGCTGGCGCTGGATGTACTCCCTGAAATAACGCTGTTGGCTCTCAAAGGAATTGGCCTGATCATCCTTGTCGGTGGATACCCGGCAGTAGCTTGCCACCCAAATCATTCCATCCCTCCAATATGTCTCCGCACAGGCACCGCACGGTTCCGAACGCCTCAGCGCTGTTCTCCATTCTGTTCCTGGATAGCCGCGCGGTATTGCTCTTTCAGCTTTTCCTCGGCATATCGAAGCTGCACATCCGTGAGAGCGCCGCCTTCATTCAGTGCCAGCAGGACAGCTCGCTGAAACTCCCAGAGGAACCGGGCGTCCTCCTTTCGCGTGATCTCCCGGTCATACAGAATTTGTGCCAGTTTCACAGATACGCCCATGGTGGTCCCCCCTTCTCCAACTATGGTATGTTCCTCTCCGGTATTCTTTTCCTGCCGGATGCAGAAAATCGGTATCAGCAGGTTCCAGAGAGAAAAAGCTGCGCAGGTTATCGCTGTCTTTCCGTACAGAAAGCGGTGACCTATTCTGCTTCACCTTCCGCATGTTAGGAAATTCTGACAAATTAAATGACAAAAGTTACCGTATCCTAAGCCGCCTGCATATTGATTTTTGCGGTAAGACATGGTAAGATTTCACGGAATTTGCTGTGTACTCTCGTGTGATTTTCGGCTGGCAGCATTGCCTCCTGTGGGAATATCCGATTCTCTGCTTTTTTTATCGGCTTTCAGACTTCAGTGCTGTACCGAAATACACGGATGAATGATTGGTTGAATATTGATTTGTACTCGATTTCGACGCTTTTATTTTCTGAAAAGCGCAGATCCAATAAGGGTTGGTGCCAATGCTCACTGAACAGCAGTGCAATTTAGTTGAACGTGGTCTGACCGAAGACGTGGAGCCGCGGAAAGTCGCAGCCTATCTCTGTCTCCGTATGGGTCTGATGCTCTCTGAGGTCTCCGCTCTGCGGTGGCGTGATATCGATCTGGATGCCGGGACACTCTCCATCGTCCACATTATCGGGCGGCCAAAGGGCTGCACCGCCGACCGGGCGGCAGAGTTCCTCCCTGCCGACGATCCCAGAGACCTGCCCATGCCGGGAGAGCTGTTGTCCTATCTGCGTCAGGCCCGGAAGCTCTATTCCAGCGGCGATTGCTTCGTCATGACCGGCGGAACGGAAGTGCCCGCCTTCTATCCCATGCAGAATGTCCTGACCAACATCTGCAACAAGTATCATGTGGCGGACAGGCTGTCCGCCATGGAGCTCCGCAACGCCTTCATCCGCCGCCGGATCCAGGCGGGTGTGGATCTGTACAGCCTCTGCGCCTATGTGGGCATCAAGCAGCCCAATGTGCTGGCGAAACGCTTTGCGGAGTATCTGTCGGCAGATCTGAACAGTGTTATGGCAACACCGCACAAATAGCGTATAGGGAGAGCCATAGTAAGCTCGTCTGCAGGGCAGCCAGTATTATCCCCTCAGTTCGCCTGGCAGGGCGCATCAACTCAGGCTGCCAGGCAGGGCCTGTCAGCCAAGATCAGGTTCGCCAAAGC
>JALFSO010000028.1 GCA_022778785.1 Dysosmobacter sp.
TCAGATATAATGAAGATACAAACGATTTTGAAGGAGGCGAACCCCATGACAAGAGGCGAGGCCTTAAAAGACTTTTTCCGCAAGACCATCCTGCCGGTGGCGTCGGCCGCGCTGCTGTACTGCATCTTCCGCTCCGCCTGCGTAAAGAACGGGGAGCTGGATTATCTCTGGCTCTGGATCCTCTGCGGGCTGCCGTTTGGGATCTGGCGGCTGCGGTTCTGGATCATACCGGGCGGCGGCTCTCTGGGCGGTGGGATCGCCCTGTTCCTTCTGAACTTCGTCTTTGCCGGCCTTATCGGCGGCTGCGTCCTTGTCTGGCGGCTGCTGGTGGCGGCGTGGTATGTGCCGCTGACGCTGTACCGCCTGCTGACGGCGGGCTGTGAGTGTGTCGTCACGGAGGACTGAAAGCTGCGCCATGGAACTATGGAAAACGGCCGCTTTGCCGATGGAAAAGCCATTCACCCCCTGATGGAAAAGGACAGGCCTTTCCCACAGGACAGCAAACCGCTTTCCCACAGCGCCGCCCGGCTTGGCCGTTTGCCCACAGTCCCACAGCGCCTACGACTGCTGCTGCCGCAAAAATCGAAAAATCGTGTTCCTTTATAGAAAAAATCATCATTTCATGGTAAAATGGGGATAACCCATCGAAGGAGGAAAAAGCCCATGGACGAAAATAACTCCATCCAGCTTTTTGAAGATAGAAAGATCCGCACTGTCTGGGACGAGGAAAAGGAAGAATGGTACTTCTCCGTGGTGGATGTGGTGGCGGTGCTGTCGGACAGCGCCAATCCCACGGATTATCTCAAAAAAATGCGCAAGCGGGACGAACAGCTCGCAAGCTACCTGGGGACAAATTGTCCCCAGGTAGAAATGACCGGCTCCACAGGCAAAAAGCGAAAGGTGCTTGCCGCCAATACGGAACAGATCCTGCGCATCATCCAATCTATCCCCTCGCCGAAGGCAGAACCCTTCCGGCTCTGGCTCGCCGCCGTAGGCCGGGAGCGCATCGAGGAGACCATCGACCCGGAACAGGCCATCGACCGGGCGCTGGAGACCTACCAGAAGAAGGGCTATGATGCCGACTGGATCCACCAGCGCATCCTCTCTATCCGCGTCCGCAACGAGCTCACCGCCGAATGGCAGACGCGGGGCGTGGAGCAGGGCCGGGAATACGCCATCCTCACCGACGAGATCACAAAGGCCTGGTCCGGCATGACCACCCGGCAATACAAAAACCTGAAAGGTCTCAAAAAGGAAAACCTCCGGGACAACATGAGCACATTGGAGATCGTGCTGAACATGCTGGCCGAAACCACGACCACGGAGCTTTCCAAGGCCCACCAGCCGGAGGGCTTTGAGGAAAGCCGGATCGTCGCCCGACGCGGCGGCAAGGTGGCGGGAGACGCGCGGCGCGCTATCGAAGCGGACACCGGGCGGCCCGCCGTCACAGCGGAGAACGCCGCCCAGCTCAACGCCGTGGTGACGGATGTGATCCAGGGCGTGGCGGAAGCGGACAAGCCCAACGAGGACGAGAAATAAGCAAAAAAAGAAGCGGGGACGCAGCCAACGGATATACCGAAGGCCGCGTCCCCGCTTTTTCTATGGGCGCGGATGGGAAAGTGTCAAAAACCGCTGCTTTTTCGCCGCAGGAGCGCGGAAAAAAGCACGGATGGGAAATCATAAGGGCATGGTCTGAAAACGCCGCCACGGGGGACTATTTTGCCCGTTTCCCTCCCTTATCCATGCCTTTTTTCACACGCTGGGACTGGAAGTGTGGGCAGTCCAGCACCACCGCCCGGAAGCTCTGCTTGCAGGGATGGACACAGCCCTTGCAGAGCCGGTTGTACTGCCGCCTGCCATTCTCCCCCAGGAAGAAGGCCCATTCCAGCCGCCACTTCACGCCCCGGCTCATCGTTCCCCCAACTCCGGGGGCTTTTTCTCCGTGGCAGGCCTGGGCTGCTGCTTCGCGCACTCCTGCTTTGCCGCCGCCAGCCGTTCCCGGATGGAGGGCTTTTTCTCCGGCTGCGTCCGCTCCGCGTGCTCCTTGGCCTTTTCCAGTTCCTCGCCCCGTCTGCCGTTGTTGATAACGCCGTCGATCATGCCGTAGTCGTCCTCCAGCGTCATTTCAGCGGTACGGAGGGGATTGTCCTTTTCCGGCGCATCAGCTCTGACCGCATACGCCTGGGTCCCATTTGCCATAATGAGATATTTTCCATCCTCAGAGGCGTGATGAAAACCGTATCCGTCCGCCTCCATCTGCTCCCTTGTCATGCCGCAGAGATAGAAGCTGCCCCTGGGTGTCTGGATGCGCTCGGTGATCTCGCGGCTTTTCTGTGCCGGCTGCAAAAACTCCGGCACTTCGGAAAAACCAGCGCGGTCGCAGTAATGGGCGGTATCCTTCCCGCCCTGATGCAGCACCACGATATCCGATACCGACAGAGAGTGCCCCGTGAAGTCTGCCGGGCGATCCACATTGAACCGGGTATAAATGCTTTCAAGGTTGTCCTTTTCCGTCATCGGTGCCTCATAGACCAGCTCATAGTTTTCCGGCTTCACGGAAAGGCCGTTGCGGTGGATGCTGTCCAGCGGCTCAAAGCGATAGTCCAGCGTTTCATTGCCGCCCTTGAGCTGGTAGATGGAGAAGCTGCCCACCGGTTCGTCCCGCGCCGCCCGCGCCTGCTCCACGATAGCAGCGGGGGTCTGCGCATAGGCGGCCGCCTCCGCCGCGTACTCCCGTTCCGCCTTTTCCGCGGCGGCCAGCAATAGCTGCTCCGCAGAATTCCTGCGGGGCAGCTGTTGTTGTATCAGCGGGCGATGTGTTCTTTCGGTATCAGAAGGAACTCCGTCTTGTCAGTTGTCTCCACAACGATGTGGCGAAGCTTCGGATCATGGAGACTGACACTGCAATCCAGCACAAAGGTGCAGACCAAAACCTGAGAGGAAAACCTGGAATTTGCGCAGACTTCGTTCCACACAGCGCCTCCCTTGGAAAAACGGTCCAGATATTCAAACGTGATGGAGCGGGATGCGAGCGCCTTCTTATAAGAGCGCGTATCCGAGATGTCTCCGGTCTCTCTGCGGAATGTAAAAATCAGAAATTCCTCTCCAGGGCGGGAGGCCATGAGATCCGCAATTTCGTCGATCTGGCGGAAATATGCGAGCTTGACGGAGCCAGAGTGATTGGGAAATTGATACATGAGGAGCTTCCCGGCTCTATCACGATGGCAAAAGCGGCACTGCCCGCAGGTTTTTAAATTGGACTGTTCAGCGGCACAGATGTCCGGGAGGACCGCGCCGGGAGTGGCAGTCAGATACAGACGATGCGCGCGGCTGAACAAGTCGGGGAGCTTCCAAAGAAGCTGATCGAGATGGCTATTGAAGCAGGCGTCGGAGTAGAAGTAGTGCGCCTCATCGAAAATGACCCAGGCAACCATGCCGGTGCAGTTGGCGCTGCGCTGCTTGTAATGTTGTATAAGTCACGCTTTGCAGCTCTATGCGCCGCGGGCGTCTTTTGAATTTGGAGATTTCACTATAATTGCGGATGGAATTCTGTGCGAGTTTTTCGGAAAGCCGCCCTTGAAAGACCGGAACATTTCTGATATACTCAACCCAAAGTAAAGTGATATATTACATATCTCACGCGTGTATGTATTGGAAAGGAATTGTGCTATGCCTGAAAAGAGCTGCGCAGCCGGATTTTTCTCCGGATATGGGCAGATAAAAACGCTCACTTATAAGGATCAGGCGTACCAGTTCATCAAAGAGGCCATCCTCTATCAGAAATTTCAGCCGGACGCCATCTATTCCCAGGAGACCCTGTGCCAGGAGCTGGGCATCAGCCGCACCCCCGTGCGGGAGGCGCTGCTGGAGCTGCAGAAGGAGGGCTACGTCCGTTTTTGCAGAGGAAAGGGCATCCAGATCGTCTCCCTGGACAAGGACGCCATCCACGATATTCTGGAGATGCGCATCTATCAGGAGATGGCCGCGGCGGAGCTGGCGGCCAAGCGGGCCACCAAGGCGGATCTGGACTACATCGCCGAATGTCTGGAGGACAGCCGCCGCACGCTGGACTCCCAGGATATCATCCAGTGCTACCGGATGGACCATCAGTTCCACCGGGCGGTGGCCAAGGCGGCCCACAACGATCTGCTCTACCGTACCATCGATGATGTGCTGAATCACTACCTCCGGTTCGAGGTGCTGACGGTCTACCAGAGCAACAGCAGCGCCAACGCCATCCTGGCGGAACACCGCACCCTTTATGACGCCATCCGGGAACACGACGCCCAGAAGGCGCGTCACGCGGCGAAGAAGCATCTCCACGACGCCTATAAGCGTACGCTGGGAAAATACTGGACAGAATAATGCGAAGAGCCGATCCGCATACCGGGCGGATTGCTTTTCGTTTCCCTTAAGAAATATATTACATATCACATATTATATGCGACATGCATACGCGGCAAAAGTTTTTCCACGGCGCGAATGATAAAACCGGGATCTCCAGAGGCATTTTCGTATAAACATCCAAAATTCCGGCACCTGCTTGACAGGCAGAAAAAACCGGCGTAGACTATGTGACCATAGCAAAGGCGCTGTGGTCAGAGTTGACCGCGGCGCCTTTTTCAGCCGTGTTCGCGGGCTACCACCGTTTTATCCACACAACACGATCGACACAGGAGGTACACCTGATGGCAGAGCAGAAGCAACTCTATATGTGGCCGTCCCACTGGGGCCGTCCGGTCGCCCATGGGCCTTACGGCGCGGTCAGCAGCAACAGCGTCTACGCGACGCGGGCCGGACTGGAGATCCTGAAGCAGGGCGGCAATGCCTTTGACGCGGCGGCGGCCGTCTCACTGGCGCTGTCCGTGGTGGAGCCCCACCACTCCGGCATCGGCGGCGGCTGCTTCAGCCTGATCTACAGCGCGAAGGACGGCGAGTTCAGCGCGGTGGACGGCCGGGGAACGGCCCCGAAAAACGCCACGGCGGACCTGTTCATCAAGGACGGCGTGGTGCAGGATGAGTGGAAGGACCTGGGAGGCCAGTCCGTGGCCATCCCCGGACTGCTGAAGACTCTGGAGATTCTGCTGGAGAAATACGGCACCATGCCGTTGAGCAAAGTGATCCAGCCCGCCATCCGCCTGGCGGAGGAGGGCTTCGGCACCAGCTACACCGGCGCCCTCACCATGGACGACGACTCTGTGAAGCGGAAGCTGCGGCTGTCCGGGGCCATGCGGGCACTGTACCTCAAGGAGGACGGCGGCTTCTACCGATTCGGCGAGATCCAGAAGAATCCGGAGATGGCGGCCCTTCTGAAGGAGATCGCCGCCAACGGCACCGGCGCCTTCTACCGGGGTCCCGTGGCGGAGCGGATGGTGGACCTCATCAATGAGCGGGGCGGCTGCTACACCCTGTCCGATCTGGCGGACTATCAGCCCAAGTTCCGCCAGCCAGTGCGGGGCACCTACCGGGACTGCGAGGTGGTGGCCTTCGCACCGCCCAGCGGCGGCTGCGCCGTGGTGGAGATGCTGAACATCCTGGAGCACAGCGACCTGAAGGCCATGGGCCACAACACCGCCGACAGCATCCACGCCCTGGCCGAGGCCATGAAGCTGGGCTTCGCGGACCGCAGCGTGGCGCTGGGCGACCCCGACTTCGTGGACATCGATCTGGACCGGCTGACCTCCAAGGAATTCGCGGCGGAGCGGTTCGCCCTCAGCGGCGACCGGGCCGGGGAGTACGCGGCGGCGGAGGACATCGAGGCAAAGGACTATCCCGGCAACACGTCCCACTTCGCGGTCATGGACCGGTTCGGCAACGCCGTCTCCCAGACCCAGACCGTCCGGGACTGGTTCGGCAGCGGCATCGTGGTGGACGGCTGCGGCTTCGTTCTCAACAACGCCATGTCGGATTTCTCCGCGGCGGTGGGCGCCCTCACCAGCCAGGGCCTGACCTACGGCAGCGCCAACGCCATCCAGGGCGGCAAGACCCCCCTGTCCAGCATGTCCCCCTGCATGGTGCTGCGGGACGGGAAGCCCTTCCTGGCCATCGGCGCGGCGGGAGGACCCCGCATCATCACCGGTACCCTCCAGGGCATCGTCAACGCGGTGGACTACGGCATGACACCGGAGCGCCTGGTGAATCTCCCCTACATCCACGTCATCACCAACGCCCAGGGCCTAGAGGTGGAGTACGGCATCTCCGAGGACACGCTGCGGCTGCTGGAGACCCGGGGCCATCATGTGATCCGGGACGATGTGGACCAGGCTATGAGCACCATGCTCAACAGCGTCATGAAGGTGGACGGCGATTACTATGCGGCGGGCACCGGACGGGTGGACGGCTGCGGCGGCGCACTGCTCCCGGACGGAAGCGCCGTCTTCGAGGGCGTCAGTCAGGAAATCTGATCAGGCCAGGAAGCACGGTCTGATTTGATGATATAGAAGGCGAAAGAACGATATTTTTTTGGGAGGTTTATTATGAAAAGATTGGCAGCATTGGCACTCACCCTCATCATGGTCGCTTCCATGACGGCATGCGGCAGCAGCGGCTCCGGCACCCAGCAGAGCGCGTCCAGCGGCGCTTCCAGCGCGGCGAAGGATGACGGCAAGGTCTACAAGATCACCTATGCCAACACCGTTGCGGACTCCAACCCCCAGGCTATCAACGCCAAGTACATGGCTGAGAGAATGAAGGAACTCAGCGGCGGCCGTATCGAGATGACCGTCTTCAATAACAACAAGCTGGGCGCCTTCAGCGACTGCTTCCAGCAGATGCAGCAGCCCAACGGCACCGTGCAGATGGGCGACGTCTCCTCTGCCTCCGTCACCCAGTTCTCCGAGCTGTATACCCCCTTCGCCCTGCCCTTCCTGTTCTCCAGCAAGGAGCAGTCCTTCGATTACTTCGACAACGGCGAGACCGTGAAGGCCATTGAGGAGCAGTTCCTCAGCGAGACCAACGTCCGCGTGCTGGGCTACTTCTACAACGACGCCCGCGCCCTGACCAACTCCAAGCGCGCCGTCAGCTCTCCCGCCGACTGCGCCGGCCTGAAGCTCCGCGTGATGACCTCCGACGTGTACATCAAGACCTTTGAGGCCCTGAACGCCGCTCCCGTCTCCATGCAGTTCTCCGAGCTGTTCAGCGCGCTGCAGCAGGGCGCCGTGGACGGCCAGGACAACGGCCTGATCCTGTCCATGGACTCCAAGTTCAACGAGGTCCAGGGCTACTACACCGACCTGGGCCATGTCCAGGACACCTCCGTCATCTTCATCTCCGAGGCCTTCTATCAGAGCCTGCCTGAGGATCTGCAGCAGGTCGTGGTCCAGGCCGCTCAGGAGGCCGTGGCGAAGGAGCGCCAGGACTACGCCGACAAGCTGGACTCCTACCTGGAAGAGATGAAGAAGACCATGGACGTCACCATCCTCACCGACGACCAGAGAGCCGCTTTCAAGGACGCCTGCAGCTCCGTCTATGACTGGTACCGCAGCGAGTATCCCCAGTACGATCTGGACGCCATCATGGCCGATATCGCCAACTATTGATCCTGCTCAAGTCCTCTGGAATTGGGAAGAAAGCGGCCGGAGACTTTCGCGGATAGCGTGATCCAGGTCAGAGACATGCCCGTTCTCTTCTGATTTCAGATTGTGGATGGCATCCACGAGGGATGCCATCCACAATTTAGCACAGAAACCACAGCGTTGAATTTCCGCATTTCTGTATAGGGGAAACATCATATGAAAATTCTAAAATTTTTAGACGATCATCTTGAGGAGATGATCTGCGTCGTGGTCCTGGCGGCCATGACCGTGGTCATTTTCATCCAGATCATCATCCGCGCCATCAGTTCGTTTGTAACGATCCCCATGGCCTGGACAGAAGAGATCGGCCGGTACCTCTTTATTTATGCCGTTTACATCGGCGCCGCCTATGCCACCCATAAGCGCGCCCATCAGAAAGTCGATATCCTGCCGATCCTCTGCGGAGATACCGGGAAGCTGATCTTCAATCTGATCGGCGACGTGGGCGTCATCGTTTTCGCCGGCGTCATGACCGTTTTCGGCTGGCAGGTCGTTCAGAATGTGGCGTTCGTCTATGTACAGAAGGCGCCCGCCACCAAGCTCAACATGGGCATCGCCTACGCCGGCCCGGCGCTGGGCATGCTCCTCTGCACGTTCCGCTCCCTGCAGAACATCGTGTTCCACGTCAAGGCGTACCGGGGTACCCGGAGCGATTCCGCGAAACTCGAAGGAGGTGAGGATTGATGGGCGGACTGGTCATTCTGGCTGTATTCCTGGGATGCGTCTTCGCATCGGTCCCCATCGGCTTTTCCATCGGCCTGTCGGTAGTTGCCTACGCACTGGCCACAGGCTCCGTCAACATGGGCTATATCGCCTCGGGCCTGTTTGCCTCCTGCGACTCCTTCCCGCTGATGGCCATCCCGTTCTTCATCCTGTCCGGCGCACTGATGGAGGGCGGCGGCCTGTCCAAGCGGCTGGTGCTGTTCTTTGACTCCCTGGTGGGCCACCTGACCGGCGGCCTGGCCATCGTCACGGTCATCACCTGCATGTTCTTCGGCGCCATCTCCGGCTCCGGTCCCGCCACCACCGCCGCTGTCGGCGCCATCATGGTGCCCACCATGGTGGAAAAGGGCTATGACAAGAAATTCGCCATGGCACTGGTGGCCGCCTCCGGCTGCCTGGGCGTCATCATCCCGCCCAGCATCCCCATGGTCTCCTACGGCATCTCCGTCAACGCCTCCATCGCCACCATGTTCATGGGCGGCTTTCTGCCCGGTATCGTTCTGGGCACCCTGCTGATCATCACGGCGGTGTACGTCTGCAAGAAGAACGGCTTCACCGGCAACGGCGAGCAGTTCAGCTGGAAGAAGGTGGGCGCCAGCTTCAAGGACGCTTTCTGGGCCATCCTCTCTCCCGTCATCATCCTGGGCGGCATCTACAGCGGCGTGTTCACTCCCACGGAAGCGGCTGTGGTCTCCGTGGTGTACGCCCTCTTTGTGGGCATCTTCGCCTACAAGGAGCTGAACACCAAGAACATCTACAAGAAGTTCGCGGAGGCCGCCTGCACTCACGGCACCGTCAACATCATCGTGGGCACCAGCACCATCCTGGGCCGCGTGCTCACCCTGGAGCAGATCCCCGACGCAGTGGCCACTTCCATGATCGGCTTCACCGACAACAAGATCGTCATTATGCTGATCATCAACCTGCTGCTGCTGGGCTGCGGCTGCCTGCTGGAGACCAACTCCTCCATCCTCATCCTTGCCCCCATCCTGTATCCCGTGGCGGCGTCCTTCGGCGTCGATATCGTCCACTTCGGTATCATCATGGTGGTCAACCTGGCCATCGGATTCATTACGCCTCCTGTCGGCGTGAACCTGTTCGTCGCCTGCGGCATCGGCAATATCCCGTTCGCGGAATTGGTAAAGAAGATCATACCGTTCCTGCTGGTGCTGCTGGTGGGCCTGCTGCTGATCACCTACATCCCCGCCATCACGATGACCATTCCCCGGATCCTCGGCTATCAGGGCTGATTCCGGCGTAAAAAGAGAGACAATGGTAACACCGACCGGCAGCCGCCTTCCGCGGCTGCCGGTCGGCGTTCTCCGGAGAAAAACCGGCCCGCCCGGGGTTGCATCCCGGACGGAGAACGCCTAAAATGGAGGAAAAGCACCGGCTTGCACATCCGCCGGACAGGGAGGCTGACATGATACGAGGGATCCTGTTTGACAAGGACGACACACTGGTGGATCTGGCCGCTTTCTGGCGGGAGCCGGTGCGGCGGACTGCCCTCTGGCTGGCGGAGCGCCGGGGACGGGCCGAGGATATGGCGCTGGCGGACCAGCTGGCGTCCGCGGCGGGCTTCGACGGCGGCGTGCTGCGTCCCGGCTCTCCCGTGGCGGTGGGGACCAACTGGCAGGTCATGGACGCCTGCGGCGGGGTGCTGGCGGCGGAGGGCCTGGACATGGACCCGGCCCTGCGGGAGGAGGGGGCGTCCTATCTGGAGACGGCCTGCATCCGATACGGCGACGTGGTGGGCAAGGCGGATCTCCGGACGCTGCTGCCTGCCCTGCGGCGGCGGGGCCTCCGGCTGGGGGTGGCCACCTCCGACCACTACGGCTCCGCCATGCACTGCCTGCGGCGCCTGGGCATCGAGACGTATTTCGATCTGATTCTGGCGGCGGACTGCGTTCGGGAGCCGAAGCCCGCGCCGGAGATGGCGCGGCGGTTCTGCGAGGCCTGCGGCATCTCACCGGAGGAGACCGCCGTGGTGGGGGACTCCGGCAGCGACATGCGGTTCGCCCAGAACAGCGGCCTGACGGGCATTTTGCTCCGGGAGGACCCGGCGGGGCCGCTGCCGGAGGGCACCGGGTACGTCATCTCCCATCTTCATCAGCTGCCTGCGCTGCTGGACCGGCTGTGATACGGATTCCTGATGAAAAAGTTTCATCAGGAATCCCGCGTGCTGCGCACGCTCGAATGGTGCAGCGGCACAATCCGGCGTCTCATAAAAACTGAACGCGCGACCCGCTATCAAACGGTTTAAACCGTTTTCGCATGACATCCGAACCGAGACGAAGAAAGCCCATGAGTCCCCGCGGGGACTCATGGGCTTTGGTGTATGCGGGGCGCTTCATACGGGAGCCGGTTCCGGCTCCGGCGGCGCGGTTTGGGGCGTGCCGGGCTGAAGATTGTTCATCAGCAGCATCTGGAGCCGGTTCTCCACGTTGGCGTAGCTGGTGTCCGGGTCCAGGTCCAGGGGCAGGATCTGGACGGAGGGGAACAGCTCCTTGATGCGCTTGGTGACGCCCCGGCCGCAGACGTGGTTGGGCAGGCAGCCGAAGGGCTGGAGGATGATGAAGGAGCGCATCCCCTCCTTGGCGTAGTGGACGATCTCCGCCGCCATCAGCCAGCCCTCGCCGCAGGTGAGGGTCTCGGGGATGATGGACGACGCCTCCTCATACAGGGCCTGGGGGTCCACCGCCTTCTCATACAGGGGGTGCTTCAGGGCGATGCGCTCCAGCGTGTTCTGGATCCAGGCCACCGCCCCGTTCAGGGCGAAGGAATAGGGGGGCAGCTTCGCCTTGAAGTCCCGGATCTCCGACATGGCCGCCAGGAAGTCCTTGCGGAACTGGTAGGTGATGCGGGGCAGCACCGCCTCCATGCCGTTGCGCTCCAGATACTCCTCCAGATGGAAGTTGGTGCCGGGGTGATACGTCACCAGCAGCTCGCCGGTGACCAGCACACGGGGCTTCAGAACGGAGCGGTCGTAGGGGATCTGCCGGAGATCGTCGATGGCCCTCCGGAAGGCATCGATGGTCCGGCCCAGGCCCGCTTTGGAGGCGCCGGCGATGCCCTCCACGCACCGGCGGAACACCTGATCCGTCTCGCCGGGGCGGCACTCGTAGGGGCGGATGCGGCGGCACAGATCCTCCAGAATGTCCAGCATCACAAAGCTCCACGCCGCCTCAATGGCGGTGCGGGCGCCCAGCATGGACACGCCGGGGTGCATCCCCTTGGTGTCGCCGGGGTCGGTGGTGAGGATGGGCACGTCGGCGTAGCCCGCGCTGTCCAGCGCCTTCCGGAGAATGGCGGAGTAGTTGGCCATGCGGCAGTCGCAGGACAGCTTCGCCATGCCCACCGCCACTTCGCCGTGGGGATACCGCCCCTTCTGCAACGCGGCGATCAGCTCGCCGATGACCATCTGGCAGGGGAAGCAGATGTCATTGTGGGTGTATTTCTTGCCCAGGGCGATCTCCTCCGGACCGCCCACCGGCAGCGTCACCGCCCGGATGCCCGCCCTTTCCATGAGTCCTTGCAGCAGCGTGGACACCGGGGTGGAGATGTTGGGCACCAGCAGCGTCCGCAGCTGTTTGTCCCGCTTCCGGTATTTGGCGGGGTACGGCTCCGGCAGGCGGAAGACCGGCGGCGGGGCGTCCTGCTGCCGGTTCCGGCGGAGCTGCACCGTCTCCAGGAAGGATTGGACCCGGATGCCCAGGGAGCCGGAGGCCCGGCTCTCGTCCATCTTCAGCACCAGCGGCGGCTTGCCGCTCTCCCCCAGAATGCGGATCAGCTCGTCGGACAATATGGCGTCGTGGCCGCAGCCGAAGCTGACGATCTGCACGTATTCCAGCGCCGGGATGGCGGCGGTCACCAGCGCGCCGGACAGCATCCGGGCGTGGAAGTCGTTGGTGATCTCCACCCGGGACTGGTGCAGGTCCGCCTCCTCCAGCCCCGGCAGACTGTCCACCGTCAGCACGGGGATGCCCTTCCGGGTGAACATCTCCGACAGGCTGTGGCTGACGAAGGGGTCCGTGTGATAGGGCCGTCCCGCCAGCACCACGGCGAATTTGCCCTGTTCCTCCGTCCGGCGGAGGATCTCCGCCGCCTCCTCCCGCAGCCGGCGGCGGAAGGAGAGGATGGCCGACTCCGCCTGCGTGTAGGCGTTCTCCGCCTGCCGGGCGGTGACGCCGCAGTTTTTCACGGCGTACGCGCAGATCTGGCGCTTCCGGTCCCGCTCGCTGAACCAGTGGAACACCGGCGTGTCGAAGCGGATCTGGAAGTGGGACTCCGGCGACTGGAAGTTCCGCACCACCATGGGATAGCCCATGATCACCGGGCACACGTAGGGGCTGTTCTCCCCCTTGTTCTCCGTGGGCATGTGCATGATGTAGGGCATGAAGATCCGGTCCACGCCCTGCTCCGCCAGGTCCCGGATGTGGCCGTGGACCAGCTTGGCGGGGAAGCAGATGGTGTCCGAGGCCACATACCGCAGGCCGCTCTCGTACTGCTGCCGGGAGCTGGGCCGGGAGAACCGGGTCCGGAAGCCCAGGGCCTGGAAGAAGGTGGTCCAGAAGGGCATACTGTCCCAGAACTCCAGCACCCGGGGCAGGCCGATGGTCTCATGCTTCTCCGGCGCCGCCGGACGGCAGGGATAGTGGGCGAACAGCAGCTTTTCCCGGCGCTTGAACAGGTCCGGCACCGCGTCCAGGGACTCCTGGGCCGCCTTGGCCCGGGCCAGCAGCTCCTCCCGGCTGTCCGCCACGATGGCGCCCCGGTCGCAGCGGTTGCCGGTGACGAAGCTGCCGCCGGTGCTGAACCGGGTGATGGTCCGGCTGCACTGGTTGGCGCACAGGCCGCAGGCCACGCCGGTCTCCCGGGTCCACACCAGATGCTCCACCGCGTCGAAGCCGATGAAGGACGAACCGCGGCCGTTGGCGTAGCCGTTGCGCTCAATGTGGTGCTTGGCACCCAGGGCCGCGCCCAGGGCGCCCATCTCGCCGGGATAGGGGGCCAGGGTCACCTCCCGGCCCAGATACTCCTCCAGGGCCCGCAGCACGGCGAAGTTCCGGAAGGTGCCGCCCTGGACCACGATGCGGTCCCCCAGCTCCGACACGTTGGAGATGCGGACCACCTTGGTGAAGACGTTCTCGATGATGGAGCGGCACAGGCCCGCCATGATGTCGTCGGCCTGCTTGCCGTTGCGCTGCTCGTTGATGATGGTGCTGTTCATGAACACCGTGCAGCGGCTGCCCAGCACCGCCGGATCGGCGGAGCGGAAGGCGGCGGAGGCGATCTCCCGCACCGGGATGCCCAGGGAGGAGGCGAAGTTCTCCAGGAAGGAGCCGCAGCCGGAGGAACAGGCCTCGTTCAGCACGATGTTGGTGACGATGCCGTCCCGCAGCCAGATGGCCTTCATGTCCTGGCCGCCGATGTCCAGCAGGAAGGTGGCGTCGGGCACGAATTTCCGGCAGCCCTCGGCGTGGGCCACCGTCTCCACCGTATGGTAGTCCGCCTGCACGGCCTGGGCCATCATCTGCTCGCCGTAGCCAGTGGTGCCCACGCCCAGGATCTCCAGCCGGACGCCCGCCTCCCGGTATTTCCGGGCCAGCTCCGTCAAGCCCCGCTGGACCACCAGCAGAGGTTCGCCGTTGTTGTTGTCGTAATAGGTGTCGGTGATGCGCTCGTCCTCGTCCATCACCACGAATTTGGAGGTGGTGCTGCCGGAGTCGATGCCGATGTAGGCCCGCAGCACCGGACGGTCCGGAACGCCGGCGGGGCGCAGCAGCTCCGCACTGTGGCGGCGCTCAAAGGTCTCCCGCTCCGCCGGGGAGGAGAAGAAGGGCCGTCCCCGGACGGCGCCCTCCCGGTGTCCGGCGGCCCGGCTCAGACGCTCCGCCGCCTCCGCCAGCGTCATGACGTCCGTGCCGTCCTGGGGGAACAGCTGGTCGATGGCGATGGCCGTGCCCCGGGCCACGATGGTCTCCGGATGCTCCGGGCGGATGATGTCCGCCTCCCGGAGCCGCAGCCGCTCCGCGAAAATGCGGATGAGGGTGGGGTGGAAGGTCAGAGGGCCGCCCTCGAAGATGATGGGCGGCGTCAGCTCCAGGCCCTGGGACAGTCCGCCGATGGTCTGCTTGGCCACCGCGTGGAAGGTGGACAGGGCGATGTCCGCCCGGTCTGCCCCCTGGATCAGCAGGGGCTGGATGTCCGTCTTGGCGAAGACGCCGCAGCGTCCGGAGATGTCGTAGACATGGGTGCCCCGTGCCGCCAGGGCCTCGAACTGGTCCGGCTCCACGTGGAGCAGGGCGGCGATCTCGTCCAGAAACGCGCCGGTGCCGCCGGCGCAGCTGCCGTTCATCCGCATGTCGGAGGTCATAAGACGGCCCAGGGCCTCGTTGTAGTGGAAAAAGACCACCTTGGCGTCCTGTCCGCCCAGCTCCACGGCAGTGCGGGCCTGGGGATACAGCGCCTGCACGGCGGCGGCGTTGGCCACCACCTCCTGTATGTACCGGGCGCCCAGCGCCTCCGCCGCCGGTTTGCCGCCGGAGCCGCAGACGCCCACCCGGAAGGACTCCGTGGGGAAGACGGCGCGGGCCTCCTCCAGCAGGGCGCGGGCGGTGTCCAGCTGATGGGCGTTGTGGCGCTGATAGCGGGAGTGGAGCACTCGGTTGGTGCCCGCCTCCAGGACCACCAGCTTCACCGTGGTGGAGCCTACGTCAATGCCGAGACGTAGGACGGGGGATTCCGTGTACATGAAAAAATCTCCTTCCGGAGAGGCTCGCTTCAGCCAGTCCATACACCGCAGAGCGGCTGGGACCCATGGGAGTTAACTGGCCTCTTTACTTGAAATATGCGTCTGCCGGAAAAGCACGCCGGGCCAGCCGGCAGCTTTTCCGCAAAAACAGACATTTTCCATAGAATGGATACTAAATTCTAGCATGTTAAATCAATGGAAGTCAACGAAGCCCGGGAAGCCTGAACGAGTTCTTTACAACGGGATCCGGCCGGGGATGTCCCCGGCTCCCGGCGGCAGCGGAGGTGAAAAAATGGAGAACGCACACCGCCTCCGCACCGGCGTTTTCCGTCAAAACGACAAAATCCTCGGTCCGGGACAGATTTTATGGCTTCCGCTATTGACGGGGGAGTTAGTTGGTGTTAACATGCGGTGTTAGGAAAAACTAACTTTCAGGGAGGGACCATCCATGACATTGGATCAGTTGAAGATCGGAGACACCGCCGTCATTACGGCGGTGGGCGGTGAGGGCGCGCTGCGCTGCCGTCTGCTGGACATGGGCCTCATCCCCCACACCGCGGTGACGCTCCAGAAGGTGGCCCCCATGGGGGACCCCATCGAGATCCGCGTCCGGGGCTATGAGCTGACCCTTCGGGTGGAGGACGCCCGGAACATCGAGGTAACGGCGGGAGGGAAGAGAGCATGATTTTTGCTTTGGCCGGCAACCAGAACTGCGGCAAGACCACTCTGTTCAACGCCCTCACCGGCTCCAACCAGCACGTGGGCAACTTCCCCGGCGTGACGGTGGACCAGAAGATGGGCGAGATCCGGGGTCAGAAGAACTGCTCGGTGGTGGATCTGCCGGGCATCTACTCCCTGCGGCCCTACACCCAGGAGGAGATCGTCTCCCGGGACTTCATCCTCAACGGAAAGCCCGACGGCATCATCAACATCGTGGACGCCACCAACATCGAGCGGAATTTGTATCTGACCCTCCAGCTGCTGGAGCTGCGGGTGCCCATGGTGCTGGCCCTGAACATGATGGACGAGGTCCGTGCCAACGGCGGCACCATCGACGTGCGGCGGCTCAGCGCCGAGCTGGGCATCCCCGTGGTGCCCATCACCGCCGCCAAAGGCGAGGGCGTGTCGGAGCTCATCGACCAGGCGGTGGCTACCGCCCGGGGCAGGGTCTATCCCAAGGTGACGGACTTCTGCGCGGCGGAGTCCCCGGTCCACCGCTGCATCCACGCCATCGTCCATCTCATTCAGGACCACGCTGACCGGGCGGGCCTGCCCTCCCGGTTCTGCGCCGCCAAGCTGGTGGAGGGGGACGAGGCCGTGGCGGACCAGCTGGAGCTGGACCAGAACGAGAAGGAACTGCTGGAGCACTGCATCCTGGAGATGGAGACGGAGACCGGTCTGGACCGCAATGCCGCCCTGGCGGATATGCGCTACACCTTCATCGAGGGCGTGGTGGCCTCCGCCGTGGTGAAGTGCCATGAGAGCCGGGAGCATCACCGGAGCATGGAGCTGGACAAGGTGCTGACGGGCAAGTACACCGCTCTGCCGGTGTTCTTCGGCGTCATGTTCCTGGTGTTCTGGCTGACCTTCGGCGTCATCGGCTCCGCGCTGTCCGACTGGCTGAGCCTGGGCATCGACAAGGTGACGGAACTCGCCGACGCGGCACTGACCGCCTACGGCATCAACCCCGTGGTCCACAGCCTGATCATCGACGGCATCTTCGCCGGAGTGGGCAGTGTATTGAGCTTTTTGCCTATTATCGTAACCCTTTTCTTCTTCCTGTCCATCCTGGAGGACACGGGCTACATGGCCCGGGTGGCCTTCGTCATGGACCGGCTGCTGCGGAAGATCGGCCTGTCGGGCCGGAGCTTCGTGCCCATGCTCATCGGCTTCGGCTGCTCCGTCCCCGCCATCATGGCAACCCGCACCGTCTCCTCGGACCGGGACCGGAAGATGACCATTCTGCTGACGCCCTACATGAGCTGCTCCGCCAAGATCCCCATTTACGCCGTGTTCTCCGCCGCCTTCTTCCCCCGGCACGCGGCCCTGGTGATGATCGCCCTGTACGCCACCGGCATCCTGCTGGGCATTTTGGTGGCCCTGGTGCTGAAGGGGACTGCCTTCCGGGGCCAGCCGGTGCCCTTTGTCATGGAGCTGCCCAACTACCGACTGCCCTCCGCCAAGAGCGTGGCCCTGCTGCTGTGGGAAAAGGCCCGGGACTTTCTGGAGCGGGCCTTCACCATCATCTTTGTGGCCACCATCATCATCTGGTTCTTGCAGACCTTCGACACCCGGCTCAACGTGGTGTCCGACAGCGCCGGCAGCCTCCTGGCCCTGGTGGGTCAGTGGCTGGCCCCCATCTTCGCCCCTCTGGGCTTCGGCGACTGGCGGGTGGTCACGGCCCTGATCTCCGGCTTCACCGCCAAGGAGGCGGTGGTGTCCACTCTGTCCGTGCTGCTGAACACCAGCACCGCCAATTTGGGTCCGGCGCTGGCCGGACTGTTCTCCCCGCTGTCCGCCGTCAGCTTCCTGGTGTTCACCCTGCTGTACACCCCCTGCGTGGCCGCCGTGGCCACCATCCGGCGGGAGCTGGGCTCCCGGCTGGCCACCGTCGGCGTGGTGGCCATGCAGTGCGGCGTGGCCTGGCTGGTGGGCTGCCTGATCTATCAGATCGGCTGCCTGCTGTGAGCCGGCGAGGAGAAAAAGACCAACAAAATGACTATTATCGATATTATATTGCTTCTTTTGATCGCCTTCTGCGTGGGACTCTCCCTGCGGGCCATCCGGAAGGGCAGGACCGGCGGCTGCTCCGGCGACTGCGCCAACTGCTCCGGATGCGGCAAGCGGGACAAAAGAAAGTGAACGCGGACGCCCCGGACCGTTGCGGTCCGGGGCGTCTTTCTGTCCGCCGGTTTTTGTCCGCCGGGATGTATATTGCGGGGCGGGGCTCCAGAAACTAGGGAGGTCCCCGGCCCTCCGGCCGGAGGCGGAGGAGGCGCGTCTTTGGAGAAGAAACCGTTCCGGCCCTATGTCCCGGCGGACCAGAACCCGCCGGAGTTCACACCGGTGTCCGTCATCACCGGCGTCCTGCTGGCGGTGGTGTTCGGCGGGGCCAACGCCTATCTGGGGCTGCGGGTGGGCCTCACCGTGTCGGCGTCCATTCCGGCGGCGGTGCTGTCCATGGGCATCCTCCGGATGGTGCTGCGGCGCAGCTCCATTCTGGAGAACAACATGGCCCAGACCATCGGCTCCGCCGGGGAGTCCGTGGCCGCGGGGGCCATTTTCACCCTGCCCGCATTGTTCATGTGGGCGGACGAGGGACTGTGCCAGCCCCCCACGCTGCCGGAGGCGGGGCTCATCACCCTCTGTGGCGGCGCGCTGGGCGTGCTGATGATGGTGCCCCTCCGCCGGACTCTCATCGTGGGGGAACACGGCGTGCTGGCCTATCCGGAGGGGCAGGCCTGCGCCCAGGTCCTGATGGCCGGTGAGGAGGGCGGCGCCCGGGCCTCCGCCGTCTTCGCGGGACTGGCGGTGGCCGCGGTGTACAAATTCGCGGCGGAGGGCTGGAAGCTGTTCCCGGCGGAGGTGGACTGGGCCTTCTCCGCCTATCCCGGCGGCGGCTTCGGTCTGGACGTGCTGCCGGCCCTGGCGGGGGTGGGCTACATCTGCGGCGCCCGGGTGTCCTCCTATCTGTTCGCCGGCGGCACCATGGCCTGGCTGGCGCTGATGCCCCTCATCGCACTGTTCGGCGGCGGGACGGTGCTGTTCCCGGCGTCTGTCTCCGTGGCGGAGCTGCTGGCCCGGGAGGGCACCTGGGGGCTGTGGAGCAGCTACGTCAAGTATATCGGCGCGGGAGCCGTGGCCGCCGGGGGCATCCTGAGCCTGGTGAAGTCCCTGCCCCTGATCCTCCGCACCTTCCGGGAGGCGGTGGGCGGCTACGGACGGGGCGGCGCCGGGACGCTGCGGACGGAGCGGGATCTATCCCCGAAAACCTTGACGGCGGGGGTGCTGGCCGCCGCTGCGGCGCTGTGGCTGTCCCCCGCCATTCCGTTGAACCTGTTCACGGCCTTGCTGGTGGTGGTCTTCGCCTTCTTCTTCGCCGCCGTGTCCTCCCGGATGGTGGGACTCATCGGCGCGTCCAACAATCCGGTGTCCGGCATGACCATCGCCACGCTGCTGATCGCCTCCCTGGTGCTGAAGGCCGCCGGGACAGCGGGCGTTCAGGGCATGGTCACCGCCGTCACCATCGGGGCTGTCATCTGCATCACCGCCTCCGTGGCGGGGGATACCTCCCAGGACCTGAAGACCGGCTTTCTGGTGGGAGCCACACCACGGAAGCAGCAGATCGGCGAGCTGATCGGCTGCTGCGTGTCCGCCGCGGCCATCGGGGCCATCCTGTACCTGCTGAACGCCGCCTGGAGCTACGGCTCCAAGGAGCTGCCCGCCGCCCAGGCCACGCTGATGAAGCTGGTGGTGGAGGGCGTCATGGGCGGTGACCTGCCCTGGGCGATGGTGTTCATTGGCGTGTTCCTAGCTCTGGCCATGGAAGTGCTGGGGGCGCCGGTGCTGCCCGTGGCCATCGGACTGTACCTGCCCGTCCACCTGTCGGCGCCCATCATGGCCGGGGGACTGGTGCGGTGGCTGGTGGAACGGCGGAAGTATGATGCCCCGGCGGCCCGGGAGCGCTGCGTCCGCTCCGGCATCCTCTACGCCTCCGGCCTCATCGCCGGAGAGGGCGTGGTGGGCATCCTGCTGGCGGTGCTGGCGGTGGTACAGACCGGCGGCGGGAGCCTGGGGGCGCTGCTGGACCTGTCCGGCCGGTTCCGCCTGGGCAATGGCGGGGCGCTGGTGTGCTTCGCCGGACTGCTGGCGTCCCTGTACGGCTTCGCCCGGCGGGGGGAGCGGGACTGATCTTCCCCTTGCGGGAAAGGCGCTCCGGCGGTATACTCCTGTACAGAGGAAGACCGCCGGGCACCGGCGGAGACGCGGAGAGGAGCGAGCAATATGGCAGTTTTGGAGCGGCTGGAGCCGAAGAAGGTCTTCGGCTTTTTCGAGGAGATGTGCGCCATCCCTCACGGGTCCGGGAATACGAAGGCCGTCAGCGACTGGCTGATGGACTTCGCCGAAGCACGGGGGCTGGAGGCCCATCAGGGCGCATTGGGCAACGTCATCATCGTCCGGGAGGCATCTCCCGGCTATGAGGCGGCGGAGCCGGTGATCCTCCAGGGCCACATGGACATGGTGTGCCAGCAGGCGCCGGAATGCAACAAGGACATGGAACGGGAGGGGCTGGACCTGCGCACCGACGGCGAATCCGTCTGGGCGGAGGGCACCACCCTGGGCGGAGACGACGGCATCGCCGTGGCCATGGCCCTGGCGGTGCTGGACGACGACGCCATGGAGCATCCCCGGGTGGAGGCGGTGTTCACCGTGGACGAGGAGATCGGCATGCTGGGCGCCGCCGGGATCGACGCCGGGTCTCTCCGGGGACGGCGGATGGTGAATCTGGACTCCGAGGACGAGGGGATCTTCACCGTCAGCTGCGCCGGAGGCAACATGACCCGGTGCGTCCTGCCGGTGGGCCGGACGGCCTTCGGCGGTGAGACGGCGGTCATCACCGTGGACGGCCTCCAGGGCGGACACTCCGGCATGGAAATCGGAAAGGGCCGGGGCAACGCCGACCTGCTGCTGGGCCGGGCGCTGTACGCCTGCGCCCGGGCGACGGACCTGCGGATCGTCTCCGTCTCCGGCGGACTGAAGGACAACGCCATTCCCCAGGCGGCCTCCGCCGTGGTGTCGGCGGCGGACGTCCGGAAGGTGGAGACCGTCTGCGCCCGGCTGGACGCGGAGCTGAAAAACGAGTACCGGACGGCGGACCCCAACGTGTCCGTCTCCGTCCGGCGGACGGAGGCGGAGGGCGTGCCCATGGACGGGGACTCCACCCGCCGGGTGACGTGCCTGCTGGCCTGCGCCCCTAACGGCGTCCAGGAGATGAGCCGGGACATCCCCGGCCTGGTGCAGACGTCCCTGAACCTGGGCGTTCTGACTACGGCGGCGGAGACGGTGTCGGCCTCCTTCTGCGTCCGCAGCAGCGTGGACTCCCAGAAGGCCATGCTGACGGAGCGGCTGGCCTGTCTCACGGAGCAGCTGGGGGGCGCGGTGGACGTCTCCGGCGACTACGCCGCCTGGCAGTACCGGCCCGACTCCCCGCTGCGGGAGCTGATGACGGCGGTATTCACGGAGCAGTACGGCCATCCCCCGAAGGTAGAGGCCATCCACGCGGGCGTGGAGTGCGGCCTGTTCGCCGGAAAGCTGCCGGGGCTGGACTGCGTGTCCATCGGGCCGGACCTGAGGGAGATCCACACCTGCCGGGAGCGGATGGACGTGGCCTCCGTCCAGCGGACGTGGCGATTCCTGACGGAGCTGCTGCGGCGAATGAAGTGAGATGAGAAAATCCCCGGCGGGCATTGCCCGCCGGGGATCTGTCGTATTTAGTGAGCGGTCACTTCTCCTCCGTGAAGTCCACGTCCACGGCGGTGGCCTCCGCCTCGGCGGCAGACTTCGCCTGCCGCAGGACCTTGCTGACCCGGCTGGCGATCCAGATGTCGGAGATGCCGTCGTACAGCAGGAACAGGCCGATGATGCGCACCACCGTGGCAAAGGCGGCGAAGGGCTTCAGCACCAGCAGCAGGCCCATGGCCAGCGTCAGGATGCCCAGGATCAGCGCCGCCGTCCACCGGGAGTAGCCGTTGCGGTGGAGAGTCAGGGCATCGCCCAGGTCGCTGACGCCGTGGATGCAGATGAGGATGCCCACGATCCGGGGCACCACCACGCTGACCAGATTGGGGTGGGTCATGACATACACGCCCATCACCGCCAGAATGATGCCGATGATGAGGTGGGAGGAGGCGTACAGACTGCCGTCCCGGTGGAGCAGGAAGATGATGAAGTCCACAATGCCGCACACCAGCAGCACCGCGCCGATGGCCGTGCAGATGATGCTGGCGGACAGGCTGGGCCACACCAGCAGCACCAGACCCAGGGCCGCGTAGAGAATGGCTGTGACGATGGAATTGGTCTTGATCCGCTTCAGGAAATCGCTCATCAGAAACGCCTCCAATTCAGATGTATGATGTGTCCATTATAATGCCCATGGCGGGAAACTGCAAGTACCGGTCGTATCCTGTCGGAAACAATTTCCGGGAAAAGCCGGGGAAAGGGCCCGGCGGGCTTGCTTTTGGCCGGAGGCTGTGCTATACTGAAAAATCTGAAAATGATTCTCAATTTTGAACGAGTAAAGGAAACCTGTCCATGAAAAAGATCGTATCCCTGCTGTTGTCTCTGTGCCTGCCTCTGGGGCTGGCCGCCTGCGGCGTCTCCGCCGCCCCGCCCGCGGAGGACGGGCGGCTGACCATCGTGGCCACCGACTTCCCGGCCTACGACTTCGCCCGGGCCGTCTGCGGCCAGGCGGGGGACGTGTCGCTGCTGCTGCCGCCGGGGACGGAGAGCCACTCCTACGAGCCCACCCCCCGGAACATCCTGGACGTCCAGGCCTGCGACCTCTTTATCTACGTGGGCGGCGAGTCCGACACCTGGGTGGACACCATTCTGGAGTCCCTGGACACGCCGGTGGAGACATTGAAAATGGTGGACTGCGTGGAGCTGCTGGAGGAGGAGCCCCTGGAGGGCATGACCGTCCGGGGCCACGACCATGACCACGACGGGGACGGCCACGATGACCACGACGAGGATGAGGATCACGACCACGGCCGCGGTCTGGGCGAGGTGGTGGAGGCGGACGAGCACGTCTGGACCTCTCCCATCAACGCGGCGGACATCGTGACGGCCATCGGAGAGCGGGCGGCGGCGCTGGACCCGGACAACGAGGCCGTCTACCGGGCCAACGCGGCGGACTACGCGGCGGAGATCCTGACGCTGGACGGTGAATTCCGGGATTTCTTCGCCACGGTGGCGGACAAGACCATGGTATTCGGCGACCGGTTCCCTCTGCGGTACTTCGCCGAGGAATACGATCTCACCTGCTACGCCGCCTTCCCGGGCTGCTCCACCCAGACGGAGCCGTCGACGGCCACCGTGGCGTTTCTGACGGAAACTGTCAAGGAGCAGCACTTGCCGACCGTTTACTACATTGAGTTCTCCAACCATCTGGTGGCGGACAGCATTGCCGAGGCCGCCGGCGCCGGGACGGCGTTGTTCCACTCCTGCCACAACGTCTCCCGGGCGGATCTGGACGCCGGGGCCACCTATGTGACGCTGATGGAACAGAATCTCAATACACTAAGGAATACTATGAAATAAAAATACAGTCAGTTATTGACGAAACAGAAAGAAGCGGTGGATATGTGGATCTTCTATGCCTGCGGTTCGGCGGTTTTCGCCGGTGTCACGTCCATTCTGGCCAAGTGCGGTATCCGGAAAACGGACTCCAACGTGGCAACGGCCATCCGCACCGTGGTGGTGCTGGTGTTCTCCTGGCTGATGGTGTTCGTGGTGGGCTCTCAGGGCACCATCCGGGACATCAGCGGCAGGACGCTGGTGTTTCTGGTGCTGTCGGGACTGGCCACCGGGGCCTCCTGGCTGTGTTACTTCCGGGCCCTCCAGATCGGCGACGTGGACAAGGTGGTGCCGGTGGACAAATCCAGCATCATCCTGACGGTGCTGCTGGCCTTCCTGCTGCTCCATGAGACGGTCTCCGGCATGAAGCTGCTGGGACTGGCGGGCATCGGTGTTGGCACCTACCTGATGATCCAGCGGAAGGGCGGCGGCACGGAGGAGCACCACGGCAGAGGCTGGTTCTTCTACGCCGCCGGCAGCGCCGTCTTCGCCAGCCTGACGTCCATTCTGGGGAAGATCGGCATCTCCGGCGTGGAGTCCAATCTGGGCACCGCCATCCGCACCGGCGTGGTGCTGGTGATGGCCTGGGTGGTGGTGTTCGTTACCGGCAAGCAGGGCACCCTCCGGGACATTCCACGGCGGGAACTGGGGTTCATCTGCCTCAGCGGCCTGGCCACCGGCGGCTCCTGGCTGTGCTACTACAAGGCCCTTCAGGACGGCCCCGCCAGTCTGGTGGTGCCCATCGACAAGCTGAGCATTCTGGTGACCATCGGCTTCTCCTACGTGGTGTTCCATGAGAAGCTCAGCGCCAAATCCGCCTGGGGTCTGGGCCTCATCACCGCGGGCACGCTGATGATGGTGCGGGAGAGCCTGATCTGGTACATCGTTCTGGCCATCGGCGGCGGTCTGCTGATGCTGGGCCGACGGATGGTGAAAAAGACGGCGTAGCAGCCTAGCCCGGCGGGCCGTCCAGCAGCAGGCGCAGGCCCCACAGCAGCAGGGCGTCCTCCGGGGGCAGCGTCAGGGGCGGCAGGGGGATCTCCTGGGGTTCCACCGTGCCGCCGCCGGGACGGAGCAGCGTCCGCTGGACGCACAGCACCGCGCCCTCCGTCAGGCTGGAGAAGGTCAGACTGTCCCGCCGGTCCAGCCCCACGCCCACGGCCCGGTCCGCCGTGATCCGGGCCAGGGCCTGCTTGGCCAGTGCGTCCGGCAGCAGCAGCGTCCCGCAGCGGACGCGGACGGAGGAGGACGCCAGCAGGGCGCAGCCCCGCCGGGTCACCGCCAGCACGTCCCAGAAGCAGGTCTCCGCAGCGGCGGGCCGGTCCAATGGCAGTACACCGGCGGGCAGTTCCCGCACCAGAACCGTCCCGCCGCCGAAAAGCGCCGTGCGCATCGCCATCACCTCGGAGACAGATTTCCCGGATTCCGTGAAAAAATCCTCTCGTTTTTTTCCGGCGGCGGTGGTATACTAAATCCACTACCACTACGATTCCGTTGGGAGGGACGCGCCTTGCATGCCTGGGCCCATTTGAAGGTCATCAACCGCCACCGCTTTCTGGTGTGCAAATACTGCTTCCGGCTGGGCCTGTACTGGCAGGGCCTGACCCACGATCTGTCCAAATACTCGCCCCGGGAGTTCTGGGTGGGCGCGAAGTATTTTCAGGGCGACCGCAGCCCCAACGACGCCGAGCGCCGGGACAAGGGGTACAGCTCCGCCTGGCTCCACCACAAGGGGCGCAACCGCCACCATCTGGAGTACTGGACGGACTACGGCGGCCACGGCGAGGGCATCGTGGGCGTGGAGATGCCGAAGAAGTACGTGGCGGAGATGTTCTGCGACCGTTTGGCTGCCAGCCGGGTTTACCGGGGCGACCAGTTCCAGCCCGAGGACCCCTGGAAGTTCTTCCAGCGGTCCAGGACCCACACCATCCTCAACGACAAGACGGCGGACCTGCTGGAATCCATGCTGGTGAAGCTGAAGGACGAGGGGGAGGACGCCGCCTTCGCCTACATCCGCCACGACATCCTGGGCAAGTGAGACAGGACGGGCGCAGAGAGACGAATGATGAACACAGCGCCGGAGGCTTTGCCTCCGGCGCTGTCCGTTTGTTGGAAGGCTGATGTTTCACGGAAGATGCTTTCAACAGTGGGGGGAGCTCGAGGGGGCGAAGCCCGCCTCGAATGAAATCGAATGCCTGCAAAAAGCCTGCGCCAGCAGGCGTTTGCGCCGCGCAGCGGCAGCTTTTCGGACCGCTGCGCGGGCAGAAAAGCGAGGCATTGCTCAGGCCGCCGGCAAAGTCCATCAGACTTTGCCGGCGGCCTGAGCGCCGGAGGCAAAGCCTCCGGCACTGTCCATTTATGATAGATGATGTAGAGGGATCATACGATCTTTTTCAGGGCCTCGGGAAGGGTGAGACTGCTCTTCTGCTCCGACAGATAGCGGATGATGTCCTTTCGGGTGACGATGCCGATGAAGCTGCCCAGATCGTCCACCACCGGGACGAAGTTCTGCTTCATGGCGCTGGTCACCAGATCCTCCATGGACACGGTGATGCGCACCGGGGGACGGTCGGATTTCAGAATGTCCCGGATCTGCAGCCGCTCCATGTCCCGCATGGAGAACGAGCCGTCCTGCCCGCTGGCGCCGGGCTCCAGGATCCGCCACAGGAAGTCTCCTTCGCTGACAGTGCCCACATACCGGCCGTCCCGGCTGATGACGGGGATGGCGGCGTACCCGCGGTGGCGCATTTTTTCCAGGCCCTGACGGAACGTGCAGTCATCATACAGGTAAGCCACGCTGCTCTTAGGGGTGAGGAAATAAGCGATATTCACGGCGGCGCTTCAACTCCTTTCCTTGTATGTCACAGCCATGAGCAAAACTGGAAAAAGCAAGTCATATCAATGGTTTCCAGCCATGGCTAAAACCAGAAATCACTCATATAGTATAGAAAGCGGAGCTCCTAAGCGGTAAAATTAAGTTGAGACAAAACCAAACCGAAAGGAG
>JALFSO010000009.1 GCA_022778785.1 Dysosmobacter sp.
GCCCACCACCAACGAGGCTCTGGAGTTCCTGAAGGCTCAGGAGCACCTGGTCGTGGCTCCCTCCAAGGCTGTCAACGCCGGCGGCGTGTCCGTGTCCGAGCTGGAGATGGCTCAGAACGCCGAGCGTCTGTACTGGACCGCTGAGGAAGTCGATGCCAAGCTGAAGGGCATCATGAAGAACATCTATCACTCCTCCGTCGAGGTCGCCGAGCGCTATGGCCTGGGCTACGACCTGGTGGCTGGCGCCAACATCGTCGGCTTCCAGAAGGTCGCCGACGCCATGATGGCTCAGGGCATCTTCTAAGCAGCCTTCCGTCCTGTACATGTACATTTCATAAATTGGAGGACGGGCCCCCGCGGCCCGTCCTCCAAGATTTGAAGCTCTGTCAGACAGTCTTCGATATTTCACAAAGTGATCTTTTCCCAGCGGTAAAGCGGGGGAAGAACAGGTGCCTCCGCTGCCCGGTTTTCTTCCTCGTGCCTTTGCCGCTTTTGTTTTAGGGAAAATGACTGATATTGGACGGGTTGAAATAGTCTTAGAAATCTGATATGATAATAGGGAAATCTTTGAAGGAGACGGATCTGCTCCTCACTGAGCCGTTCCCATCTCCAGCTGGATGGCCGGACGCAGCTCCTTGGCCCATTCCTCCGCGTACTTCACGAACAGACGGGTGATGGTGGAGGAGGGAGAACTGGGATCCACCGCGACGCCGATGTCCCGGGTCTGGGGAATGTCGAAGGGCTTCTTCACGATGCCGAACCGGTTGGGATGGAGGATCAGCTCGTGGACCACGCTGATGCCCAGGCCGCACTCCACCATGGCCAGGATGGCAAAGTCGTTGCTCACCTCATACCGGATGTTGGGCTTCTGCTTCAGGTGATCCAGGAAGTGGCTGATCTCATGGTCCTGTTCTTCCTTCAGGGAGATGAAATCCTCTGAGTTCAGGCGGTCCACCGGGAAGGTGGCCTCCTTCGCCATGGGGTGGTCCGGCGGCATCACCACCACCAGGGAGTCCTGGAGGAGGAACCGGCCCTCCAGATCGTTGGATACCGGCAGCGCCAGGAAGCCGCAGTCGATAATGCCCCGGCGCAGCCAAGTCTCGATCTGGTTGTACTCACCGTTGATGAGCTGGAAGGTGATGTTGGGGTACTTCTCATGGAAGGACTTGATCATCAGCGGCAGCCAGCCCGTGGCCACGCTGGTGAATGCCCCGATGCGGATGAGGCCCGAGTGGAGCCCGTGGATCTCCGACACCGCGTATTGCAGGTCCGCATAGTCCTTGGCCACCGCCTGCATGGCGGGCAGCAGCAGCATTCCCTCGGAGCTGATCTCCACGCCGGGCCGGTTCCGGGACAGCAGCGTCACGCCCCAGCTGTCCTCCAGGTCCGCGATCATCCGGCTCACCGCCGACTGGGTGTACCCCAGCTGCGCCGCCGCTTTGGTGATGCTCCCGGTCTCAATGGTCTTCAGATACGCCTGATATTTGCGGATACTCATAAATAGTTCCCCCGTTCTCTCTGAGAAAACCCGTATTCCAGTTTGGAATTTTCGACAGAAAAAAAGTTCGCTTGTACATTTCAGTCAAAAATTATACAATAAAAGCGTGAAGATTTCAACAGAATCATCATGCAAAACTCATTTTTCTGTGAGAATTCCCAAAAACAGTCCCAAGTTGAGAAAAATCAAATGTTTTAAGGAGGACAAAGTCATGATTCGTTATTCTTTCATCGGCGCCACCGGCTATGTCTGCGGCGAGCTCCTCAGATTGATGATCAATCATCCTGAGACCGAGCTGGCCCATGTGGCGGATACCTTCGCTGTGGGTACCAAGATCCAGGATTCCCACCCCGCTCTGGTGGGCTTCTATGACAGCGAGATCATGGATCTGAACGATCCCAAGACCCTGGACACCATCATCGAGGACAGTGACGTTGTCTTCATCGTCGTTCCCTCCGGCGAGGTCTCTCAGTATGCCGAGAAGGTCATCGCCGGCGGCAAGAAGCTCATCGATATCGGCGCCGACATCCGGTTCCGTGATCCCGACGTGTGGGAGAAGTGGTATGGCGCGAAGCATCCCAATCCCCAGCTGAGCCACGACGCCGTGTACTGCATCCCCGAGATCTTCCGTGACCGCGCCAAGGGCAAGAGCCTCATCGCCAACCCCGGCTGCTATCCCACCGCCACCACTCTGGGCCTGTATCCCGCCCTGAAGAACGACATGATCGTGGAGAACACCATCGTTGTCGACGCCAAGAGCGGCTATACCGGCGCCGGCCGTCGGCCCGCTCTGAACAAGCTGCTGACCGAGGCCTCCGGCAGCTTCTGCTCCTACGCTCTGGGCGGCGGTCACCGCCACACCCCCGAGATCGAGCAGAACATCGCCTACATCACCGGCAAGGATCTGATGAAGCCCGACACCTGGCAGTACATCAACTTCCAGCCCCATCTGCTGCCCCAGGTCCGCGGCATCGAGGTCACCATCTACGCCACGCTGAAGGCTCCCATCACCAACGACGAGCTCTACAAGCTGTACAGCGACTTCTACAAGGATGAGTACTTCGTCCATGTGTTCCCCGCCAGCAAGCCCGTTCAGACCAAGTGGGTGGCCGGCACCAACTTCTGCGACATGACTCCCACCTACGACGCCCGCACCCATCGCCTGATCGTCAGCTCCGTCATCGACAACATCGGCAAGGGCGCCGCCGGCCAGGCCATTCAGAACATGAACCTCATCTGCGGTCTGCCTGAGACCACCGGCCTGATGGTGGCTCCTCAGTATCCCTGATCCTGTCTGACAGGGCGGATACGCTTCAACGCATCAAAACGGCGCCGCGTCCGGAGGGGCGCGGCTGCCAAAATTCATTTGCCGTGACGGCGAGTGGGGCCAAGCGCACCCGCTCCGGAGCATGGCGGAAAGGTATGGTCATCTATGGCATATAAGGAAATCGTTGGAGGCGGCATCACTACTCCCAAGGGCTACAAGGCCGGCGCCGTCTACGCCGCCATCAAGAGCCGCAAGGCTGAGAAGCCCGATGTCTGCATCCTCTACTCTGAGACTCCCGCTTCCTGCGCCGCGCTGTTCACCACCAACAAGTTCTGCGCCGCTCCCGTTCTGCTGGACCGTGAGATCCTGAAGAAGGGCAAGGCCCGGGCCATCGTCATCAACAGCGGCAACGCCAATGCCGCCACCGGCGAGCAGGGTCTGCGCAACGCCAAGCTGGTTGAGGAAGAGGCTGAGAAACTGCTGGGTCTGGGCGAGGACGAGGTCTTCGTCTGCTCCACCGGCGTTATCGGCCAGCAGCTCCCCGTTGAGAAGGTCCTGGACGGCGTCCGCCGCATCGTGCCCGAGCTGTCTCCCGACAAGGGCTCCGATGCCGCGTGGGCCATCATGACCACCGACACCAAGCGCAAGGAATCCGCCTATGAGCTGGAGCTGTCCGGCGGCACCATCCGCATCGGCGCCATGGCCAAGGGCTCCGGCATGATCCACCCCAACCTGGCCACCACTCTGTCCTTCGTCACCACCGACGCCAAGGTGGACGCCTCTGTTCTGCAGCCCATCCTGAAGGCCGCTGCCGACAAGAGCTTCAACATGACCACTGTTGACGGTGATACCTCCACCAACGACTCCCTGTTCCTGCTGGCCAACGGTGCTTCCGGCGTAGCCATCGAGACCGAGGAGGACAAGGCCGCTCTGGCTGGCCTGGTGGAGCACATCTGCGTGGATATGGCCCGCCGCATCGCCTCCGACGGCGAGGGCGCCGAGCATCTGATGGTGGTGGAGGCCTATGGTCTGCCCACCGAGCAGGACGCCCGTCTGGTGGCCCGTTCCATCGCCGGTTCCACTCTGTTCAAGGCCGCTCTGTTCGGCAAGGACGCCAACTGGGGCCGTATCATGGCCGCCGCCGGCTACTCCGGCGCCGACGTGGATCCCACCAAGGCCGACTGCATCCTGAAGAGCGCCGCCGGTGAGGTCCAGGTCATGAAGGACGGCTTCGGCACCGACTTCAGCGAGGAGAAGGCCAAGGAGGTCCTCACTGAGCATGACGTCACCGTCATCGTCGACTTCCACAGTGGCGACGGCACCGCCATCGCCTATGGCTGCGACCTGACCTACGAGTACGTCCACATCAACGGCGACTATCGTTCCTGATCCCGCGCCACAGTCTGACAACAGAGGAGGGACCCCCGTTGGAAAACATTGAGGCCAAGGTCTCCACGCTGATGGAGGCTATGCCCTATCTGAAAAAATACGCCGGGAAGATCATCGTGATCAAGTACGGCGGCAACGCCATGATCAACGAAGAACTGAAGGCAGCTGTCATTCAGGACGTTGTCATGCTGAAGCTGCTGGGCATGAAGCCCGTGCTGAGCCACGGCGGCGGCCCCGGCATCAACAAGATGCTGGAGAAGCTGGACATTCCCGTGCAGTTCATCAACGGCCTGCGCTACACCTCCGAGGATATCATCCGGGTGGTGGAGATGGTGCTCATCGGCCAGGTGAACAGTGAGCTGGTGGGCCGCATCAACGCGGCCGGCGGCGAGGCCGTGGGCCTGTCCGGCATCAGCGCCAACATCTACAAGTGCGTGCAGCGCAGCGAGGAGCTGGGCTATGTGGGCGACGTCACCGAGGTGAACGCCGCGCCCGTGAAGGCCATGCTGGACGCCGGTTACATCCCCGTTGTGGCTCCTGTGGGCACCGACGGCAACGGCAACAGCTTCAACATCAACGGCGACACCGCCGCCGGCAAGCTGGCCAGCGCTCTGGGTGCCGAGAAGCTGATGCTGCTGACCGACATTGAGGGTCTGTGCAACGACATCAAGCTCCGGGACGTCATCAGCTACCTGAATATCGCCGACGTCCAGGGTCTGAAGGACCAGGGCACCATCGCCGGCGGCATGATTCCCAAGGTGGATTGCTGCGTTCAGGCCATTGAGGAGGGCGTCACCAACGTCCACATCATCGACGGACGCAAGCCCCACAGCATCCTGTACGAGGCCTTCACCAACGAGGGCATCGGCACTACGGTGGGCAAGGACCTGCCCAGCGTGGGCATCAAGTGGAAACAGTAAGCTCCTGCATACGCTCTGGGCTGGCCGCGCAGCCCGGAGCGGGAGAATAGATCAGAACCGATCAATCAAATGAAGGAGGAAATTCCCATGATCAAGAGATTCACCAGCAACGCCGAGGCCATCGCCGAGGCCGACAAGTATCTGTACGGCAACCACGTCAGAGTGCCCATCGTGATGGATCACGGCGAGGGCGCCTGGGTTTGGGACCTGGACGGCAACAAGTACCTGGACTTCGTGGGCGGCATCGCCGTCAACGGCCTGGGCCACTGCCATCCCGCCATCGTGGCCGCTCTGCAGGAGCGCGCCAAGACCATGCTGCACTGCTCCAACTACTACTACAATGAGCCGGCCATCCAGACTGCCAAGCTCATCGTGGAGAACAGCTGCTTCGAGAAGGTCATGTTCGCCAACTCCGGCGCTGAGGCCAACGAAGGTCAGATCAAGCTGGCCCGTAAGTATGCCGTTGACCATGGCCATCCCGAGCGCCACACCGTCATCAGCATGATCAAGAGCTTCCATGGCCGTACTCTGGCCACCGCCACCGCCACCGGCCAGACCCCCGTCCATGATCCCCGTTACTTCTCCCCGCTGCCCGAGGGCTTCAAGTATGCCGAGTTCAACAACCTGGACTCCGTCAAGGAGCAGCTGACCGATGACGTCTGCGCCATCCTCACCGAGCCTGTTCAGGGCGAGGGCGGCGTCCGTCCCGCCACCCAGGAGTTCCTGCAGGGCCTGCGCGACATCTGCGACGAGCGCGGCATCCTGCTGATGTTCGACGAGGTGCAGGTCGGTTCCGGCCGTACCGGCAAGCTGTTCGCCCATCAGAACTACGGCGTGGAGCCCGATACCTGCTCCATGGCCAAGGCTCTGGGCTCCGGCGTGCCCATCGGCGCTGTCTGCGCCCGCGGCGACGCTGCCAAGACCCTGACTCCCGGCACCCACGGTTCCACCTTCGCCGGTGGTCCTCTGGCCTGCGCTCTGGCTGCCACCACTCTGGACACCATGATCAACGGCGGCGTCATCGATCACTGCAGAGAGATGGGCGAGTACTTCCGTCAGGAGCTGCGCAAGATCGCTGAGAAGTATCCCAACACCGTTAAGGAAGTCCGCGGCCTGGGCCTGATCGACGGCATGGAGCTGAAGCTGGAGACCGGCGCTCCCATCGTTGACAAGTGCTATGAGAAGAAGGTCCTGATCAACAACACCGCTGGCAACGTCCTGCGCTTCGTGCCGCCTCTGATCGTCGGCAAGGAAGAGATCGACATCGTCTGCAAGGCCATCGACGAGTCCATGGCCGAGCTGGGCTATTGCTGATTTCCCGCCGGAAGAGCTCATTTTTGCAGGGATCCCGCCAGCTCTATGCGAGTGCTGTAGAGGCAGGCTGAGTTTTTCCAGTCTGTTTCCAGAGAATTTGACGGCGTGATGATTATGTCTTGCAATAACAGCTGATACGGTTTATAATGGGGACAGTGGGAATTCCCACTGTCCCCATCCCGGAACAGGTACGTATCCCTGTCCGGACATGTAAATGATGAGAGCTATGAGAGGAAGGAGTTGTTGTCGGCCCCCCATATCCCCAGCGCAAAAGCGAATACCTGAAATCCTCAGAAGTCAAGAATTACCACAAGGATCCGTTCCACGAAATGCGTTTTTCCGGCCAACAGGCTGGACAAATGTCAATGCATTTGAAGAAAGGTTGGTAACATCGTGAGTAAGGAAAGTAAGACGAAAGAACCGCGTATGCCAAAACTCTGGGAGGCCCTCGTGACCTTGCTTATTCTGGTCGCCGCTCTGGCGGTCGGCATCATCATTTATGGCGTTGATCCCCATGTGCCCATGTTCGTGGGCGTCTGCGCCGCCGCCCTGATGGCCATGCACCTCGGCTATAAGTGGGCGGACATCGAGAAGTCCATGATGGACGGTATCTACAAGGCCCTGCAGTCCTGCTGCATCCTGATCATCGTCGGTATCCTGATCGGCGTGTGGATCAACGCCGGCGTTGTGCCCTCCATGATCTACTACGGCCTGAAGGTCCTGCATCCCGCCATCTTCTTCATCGCCACCGTGCTGATCTGCTCCATCACCTCCCTGGCTACCGGTACCTCCTGGGGCACCATGGGCACCATGGGCGTGGCTCTGATGGGCATCGGCTTCGGCCTGGGCATGAGCCCCGCCATGACCGCCGGCGCCATCATCTCCGGCGCCTACTTCGGCGATAAGATGTCCCCCCTGTCTGATACCACCAACCTGGCGCCCGCCATGGCCGGCACCGACGTCATGACCCACGTGAAGGCCATGCTGCTGCCCACCGCCACGGTTTACGCCATCACCCTCATCATCTTCGGCATCCTGGGCGTCACCCAGTATCACGGCGGCGACGCTGACCTGAGCCGCGTCACCGAGTTCGCCAACGCGCTGAACGCCGCTGAGGGCGGTGTGTTCAACATCAGCCCCATCCTGCTGCTGCCGCCGCTGATCGTTATCGTGGCCGTGGCCATGAAGGTGCCCGCCATCCCCGGCATCACCCTGGGCATCGTCTCCGGCGCTGTGCTGGGCATGATCTTCCAGCCCGACTGCAACTTGGGCACCATCTTTGATTACGGCATCAACGGCTACTACTTCAGCGAGGACGTGGCCGCCATGCTGGCCGCCACCCTGTCCGAGGAAACCTGCTACACCATGACCCGTCTGCTGGAGAGCGGCGGTATCCTGGGCATGATGTTCTCCGTGTCCATGACCATCATCGCCATGATGTTCGGCGGTATCATGGAGTACACTCACCAGCTGGAAGTCATCGTCAACAAGCTCAAGAGCCTGGCCAAGGGTCCCGCCGGTCTGGTCACCCTCACCGAGGTCACCTGCGTGGTCTCCAACGCCACTATGCCTGAGCAGTACATCTCCATCGTGGTTCCCGGCCGTATGTACGCCGAGGAGTACAAGAAGATGGGCCTGCATCCCTCCGTCCTGTCCGCTTCCCTTGAGGGCTCCGGCACCGTGACCTCCGCCCTGATCCCCTGGAACACCTGCGGCGTGTTCATTTCCGACACTCTGGGCGTGGGCGTTGCGCAGTACGGTCCCTTCGCGTTCTTTAACTGGCTGATGCCTCTGGCCACCATCCTGTTCGCCTTCCTGGGCATCACCCTGAAGGATCTGGACAACAAGCCCTACAAGAAGCAGGCTGTTGCGAAGTAAGGAATTAAGCATATGAGTGATCATCGAAATCGCTATCCCCAGCTGGAGATCGATCTCGACCGGTTACAGGAGAATCTGGCAGCGCTGTCTCAGCGCTGCCAGGCTTCTTCTGTGGGCATTGCCGGCGTGGTGAAGGGCTTCACCGCCCTGCCGGAGATGGTCCGGGTCTTTGACGAGGCCGGTCTCCAGTACATTGCCTCCTCCCGGGTGGAACAGCTCCGCCGCATCCGGGAATACGGCGTAAAGACGCCGCTGATGCTGATCCGCATCCCCATGCTCTCCGAGCTGGAGGACGCCGTCTCCCTGGCGGAGCTGAGTCTCCAGAGCGACATCCAGGTCATCCGTGCTCTCAACGACGAGGCCGGACGGCAGGGCAAGCGCCACAAGGTCATCCTGATGGTGGACCTGGGCGACCTGCGTGAGGGCTTCTGGTCCCGGGAGGAGTTGATCTCCGCCGCGGTGGAGATCGAGACCCGGCTCCCCCACCTGGAGCTGGCGGGCGTGGGTACCAACCTGGGCTGTTACGGCTCCGTCAAGGCCACACCAGAGAAGATGCATGAGCTGATCGCCGCCGCCGAGGCGGTGGAGGCCGCCATTGGCCGGAAGCTGGAGTGGATCTCCGGCGGCGCGTCCACCTCCATCCACATGGTGCTGGAGGGCACTATGCCGGAGCGCATCAATCTGCTCCGCCTGGGCGAGTGCCTGGTGCTGGGCCACATCGTGGACTGCGACATGGACTTCATGCACCGGGACGTATTCACGCTCCGGGCGGAGGTGGTGGAGTGCCGGGACAAGCCCACCTATCCGGTGGGTGAGCTGTCTCAGGACGCCTTCGGCAACGTTCCCAGCTTCACGGACCGCGGCATCCGCCGCCGGGCGCTGCTGGGTCTCGGCCGGGTGGACTACGGCGATCCCTTTGACCTGGAGCCCCGGATGGAGGGTGTGGAGGTGCTGGGTGCCTCCTCCGACCACACCATCCTGGACGTGGAGGACGTGAAGGAACAGATCCACATTGGCGACGTGCTGGAGTTTGACCTGTGCTACGCCACTATGGTCTACCTCACCAACACGGAGAGCGTCCATGTGGTCTATCGCAAAAGCGGAAAGCTCCTGGATAGGGATTGATCTCCCGGGCGGGGCGCCGCGTCACGCGGCGCACCGCCTTTTTGTCCGTCCGAAGGCCTCCCGCGCCCTTTCCGCCAGCACGCCGCCGGTAGTTCTTTCCCAGGAGCTGGTAAAAAGTGTTGTGTGGGATACAAACGATTACAAGCAGTTGAAATCGATGCGGAAATAGGGTATGCTTATACTAGAGTCACTGTCCGGGCACGTCCCGGACGTGGGATGAAAACGGGAATCGCCCCCTTCCGGGAGCTTTTCCGGCAGATACAGCGCAAAGACGCGCATGGAGGTTCATATGAAAGTTTCTCTGGTAATCATGGCGGCGGGACTGGGCTCCCGGTACGGCGGCAGCAAGCAGGTGGACGGCATCGGGCCTCATCATGAGATCCTGATGGAGTATTCCATTTATGATGCCCTTCGGGCCGGCTTCAATAAGGTGGTGTTCATCATCAAGCCCGAGATGCGGCAGATGATGGAGGAGCTGGTGGGCGGCTATCTGGCGAAGAAGACCGCCGCGGACGGCTCTCCCGTGGAGGTGGCCTATGTGTATCAGGACTTCTCCTCCGTGCCCTCCTTCTACCACATTCCGGAGGGACGGACCAAGCCCTTCGGCACTGTCCACGCCCTGCTGTGCGCGGCTGATACGGTCCATGAGCCCTTCTGCGTCATCAACGCCGACGACTACTACGGCATCGACGCCTACCGGACCATCTATCAGGAGCTGGTGCGCCTGCCGGAGGACGGCAAGGCCACCATGGTGGGCTATCTGCTGAAGAACACCGCCAGCCTGTACGGCACCGTCTCCCGGGGCATCTGCACTGTGGAGAACGACCGCCTGCAGTCCGTCCGGGAGGCGCTGAAGGTCCAGCTCTATCCCGACGGGACGCTGAAGGATCTGGCGGAGGACCGCTCTCTTCCGGCGAACACGGTGGTGTCCATGAATTTCTGGGGCTTTGCCCCCTCCATCTTCCCCCGGCTGAAGGACTATTTTGAATACTTCCTGCGGAACGAGGCCGGCGAAAACCTGAAGGCGGAGTGCCTGCTGCCCCTGATGGTAGCATCCGAGCTCCAGGCCGGACGGCTGGAGGTGTCGGTGCTCCACTCTGCGGACCACTGGTTCGGCATGACTTATCATGAGGACCGCCAGCGGGTGGCCGGGGAGCTGCAGAAGCTCCACGATTCCGGCGCCTATCCCCAGGATCTGACCAAGTGAGTGTCTGGAAGAAAAAGGAGAAATTACAAAAACTGATATCATTTGATACCAAATTTTTATCGTTTTGTTTCGACTTTTTATCCCGTTTCTGCGTCTAATAAATATCAGAGAGAATCGGTCATGTGCATGAAAAGGAGCGGGACATGGGTAAGAGAGAACTGCGGCGTCCACGGCGCAGCATACGGTTTCTGGCAGGCGCACTGCTGATGGTCTGTCTGCTGCTGACCCCTACGGTATCGGCGGGGGCTTCAGGAGAACGCGAAGCAGAACCCCAGGCAGCGCCGGTCTCGGTGTCCGCGGAGATACCGGCCTTCCCCACTCAGAAGTCCGCGCCGGAGGCGGCGGAGCTTCCGCCGGAGGCCCTCCCGCAGGTACGGGCGGCGGAACCGGAGCAGCCGGAGGAGCCGTCCTCGGCATCGGAGCCGGACATTCCGGATGCGCCGGTGGAGGACTCCTATTTTGAGGACGCGGTGTTCCTGGGAGACTCCCGGACCGAGGGCTTCCACCTCTACTCCGGACTGGAGACCGGGCAGTACCTGTTTGCCACCGGCGCCACGGTGGAGAGCGTCTTCTCCAAGGCCACCCAGGAGACGGAGCAGGGCAAGGTCTCCATGCTGGACGCCCTAGACGGGCTGGAATTCTCCAAACTCTACATCATGCTGGGCGTCAATGAGCTGGGCTGGCCCAAGACGGAACAGTTCCACGACCAGTACGCCAAGCTCATCGACCGGGTGCGGGAGAGCCATCCCGACGCCCGCATCGCCCTTCAGTCCATTCTGCCCATCAGCGCCAAACAGGAGGCCAAGGGCAGCTACGTCAACAACGGACGCATCGCCGAGTTCAACGCCATCATCGTCCAACTGGCGGAGGAGAAGGACTGTACCTATCTGGATGTGGCGTCCGCCGTCACCGGCGAGGACGGCTGCCTCCGGGCGGAAGAGACCACCGACGGCATTCATCTGAACACGAAGGGCTGTGTCCGGTGGCTGGAATATTTGAAGGAACACCCCATCTGAATGACAAACGGGAGACGGGCATAGCCCGCCTCCCGTTTTGTTTCGCGACGGATCCTCTCTTTCTTCCAACTGTCTCCGGTTCCCATTCCGGTGTCTGGCGGCGGATCTGCCAGGATCTGTGAACAAAACCAAAACTTTGTAATTATTTGTTACTTTTTCCGTCATCTGCCTTTACAAGCGGGAAAAATCCACGTATAATAATGTCTGCTGAATCAACCGCATCGTGGTTTGTTCCCTCGGCAACGCCGTGCAATTTCATCAACAATGGCCATTGCTGATGAAATTCAGACATTGTTACAATGCGTATTTTCTCAGAAGTGTCAGAGCACTTCCGCAAAATGCATTATCATGAATCCACCGCCTCCGGCAGGCGCGGCAGCGCGTCCGGCCCCGGCGGCTTTTATCTGGATTTCCCCTGAGAGGAGACGATTCCCAAATGAATATCTGGAAACGTGCCGCGGCAGGACTCCTGTCAGCGGTACTCTGTTTCGGCCTGCTGTCCGGCTGCGGTCTGGAGGCGGATGAAACCACCATGGATCTGTCCGTCTGTCTGGGACAGGCACCTGCCACCCTGGACCCCATCTACGCCGCCAAGTCCCAGGATATGACGGTCATCAGCCATCTGTATGAGAATCTGATGAAGATCGCCGCGGATAATTCCGGCGGCACCATCGTCACCAACGGTCTGGCCAAGAGCTACAGCGTGGAGGAGAACAAGGATGGCACCGTGACCTACAGCTTCCGTCTGCGCAGCGCCAAGTGGTCCGACGGCACGGCGGTGACCGCCCAGGATTTCGTCTATGCCTGGCGCCGTCTGGCCAATCCCGTCTGCAAATCCCCCAACGCCCCCCTGATGTCCATTGTCAAAGGATACGACGAGGTCCAGTCCACCGGCGACACTACCTATCTCGCCGTGGAGGCCAAAAACAACGAAACCTTTGTGGTGACCCTCAACAGCGCCTGCGACTGGTTCCTCACCGACGTCTGCACCGCTCCCGCCGCGGTGCCACTGCGGGAGGACGTGGTCCAGCGGCTGAAGGCCAACGCCATCGCGGCCAATGAACTGGCGGAGGCCGATGGCGGCACCGGTACGGCCACCTGGTACTCCGACTACACCAAGCTGGTGACCAACGGCGTCTACGCCGTTCAGAGCTACAACAACGACTCCCTGTCCCTGCGGAAGAGCAGTACGTATACCGGCAGCATCGGCGGGCCGGATACCATTACCTTCCGTTACGCCGGCACCCCCGAGGATGCCTGGGCCATGTACGAGGCGGAGACGGTGGACTTTGTCTCCCCGCTGCCGGAGACCCGGCTGGCGGAGCTGGCCCAGGAGGAGACCTGGAGTCCCAGGTCGGAGCTGAACACCTGCGCCCTGCTGTTCAACACCGCGTCCGACGCCTTCAATGACCCGGCTGTCCGGAACGCCTTCTCCCTGGTTCTGGACCGGATCGCCGTCAGCGCCGCCGCAGGCGTGGAGAACACTCCCGCCACCGGTCTGGTGCCCTACGGTGTGCCGGATACGGAGGATGCGGACTTCCGCACCGTGGGCGGTGAACTCATCAGTTGTGATTCGGAGGAATACGACGCCAACTGCGTCCAGGCCGCGGGGCTGATGGAGACGGCGGGCTATGGCAGCGGCTCCCATTTCCCGGGAGTCACGCTGCTCTACGTGGCAGAGGAGGGCCGTCAGGCGGCGGTCTCCGCCATGGTGCAGATGTGGCGCGATGTACTGGGCGTCACCGTCATCCCCCAGATCGTCACCAGTGCGGAACTGAACAGTGCGCTGGCGTCCGGGGAGTACACGCTGGCGGTACAGGACATCCCGGGCTACGTCAATGACGCCGAGAGCTTCCTGACACCCTGGGAATCCCAGAGCAAGCGGAATGTGCTGGGCTATTACAACAGTGCCTTCGACACCCTGCTGACCATCATCGGCAGGGCCACCGATGAGAGCGCCCGCCGGGGCTGTCTCCACGACGCGGAAGTCCTGCTGATGGAGGACTGCCCGCTGACACCCCTGTTCTTCACCGGGATGGACTATACGCTCCGGGATGGCTACACCGGCGTTTGCCGGGATGCCCGCGGCTTTTTCAGCTTCGCCACCGTGGCGAAGCTCCAGTGACCCCAACAGGCGGAGGCTGACGGCCTCCGCCTGCTTTCATTCCCGAAGCGCCGTCCGAAACGATCTTTTTAAGAATTTGTCACCAATTCTTCATACTTTATTCTCTTGTCAGCAGATCCACATATGCTATAATACCCTCAGTGAACAAACCGCAGAGCGGTTTATTCGTGCGGCAGTAGCCGCGCAGTCGCCTTTCCACAATCATTCCTCCGGCGGACATGCCGGAGTTCTCCATAGGAGTATACCGGCCCATGAGAACCTTTCTTTCTCTTTTGCTGGCCCTGGTCCTGCCGCTGACGCTCCTGTCCGGCTGCGGGAATCACGGCGACAGCGGCAGCGATCCCGAGATCATTGAATTTGAGGCCCAGACCTGGACCCTGTCCTTCTCCGGCGCGGAGCGGTCCGGCGAGGGATTGGCGGCCCGGTATTTTGCCGACGCCATCTACGAGGCCACCAACGGTGCCGTCACCGTGACCCTCCATCCCTTTGACGGCCTCACCGACGGCGACCCGCAGGCGGGCTTCCGGGGCGTGGCGGACGGCTCCATCTCCCTGGGGCTGTACAGCAGCCTCACCTGCGAACAGCAGGACTCCCGGCTGGGGGCGGTGTCCCTGCCCTTCCTGTTCTCCTCCTCAGGGGACGCCGCGGCCCGTCTGGACGGCGACGCCGGCGACGCTCTGGGAGAGGTTCTGGCAGAGTACGGTCTCCACAGTCTGGGCATCGGAGAGAGCGGTTTCCGCTGTCCCACCAACAGCCTGTCCCCCATTACCAGCCCGGCGGATCTCCGGGGGCGGAAGCTCCGGGTGACAGACTCCCCCCTGATCCAGGAGGCCTACCGCCTGTGGGGCGCCGACTGCATCACCGCCAACTGGCCGCTGGTGTTTACCGCCCTCCGCACCGGTACATACGACGGTCAGGAGGAGTTTCTGGTCACCGCCGACGCCGCCTCCGTCCAGAGCGTGCAGAAGTATCTGACCCGGTGGACCGGCATCTACGGCTGTCTGTACTTCTTCATGAACGAGGAGCTCTACAGCTCCCTGTCCCCGGCGCTCCAGTCCATCGTGGACCGGTGCGGCCGGGATGCAGTGGCGTACCAGCGCCAGCAGCATCTCCAGGAGGAAGCAGACATCCTCAGCCAGTGGGCCAAGGCCAAGGTTACTGTCACGGAGCTCACCGCCGAGGAGACCGCCGCCTTCCGCCAGGCGGCCCAGCCCTGCTACGACCGGTTCGCCCGGGATTATCCGGAGCTGTCGGCCCGGCTGGTGCCGGAGACGGAGGCGCCATGACCCCTGTGATACGCAAACGCCCCGCGGCTTTTTGGCCGCGGGGGCATTTCTGCTGTCTGTGTGATCCTTTGATTTTTTACAGGTTCTCGTCCAGGACCTGGGTGTAAGCGCCGGCAGGCATGACGCCTACCTTCCGGTCAAACTCCAGACCGTTCTTCAGGAACACCACCGTGGGGATGCTCATGACGCCGAAGCGCCGGGCCAGATCCGGCTCCTCGTCCACATTGATCTTGCCGATAACGGCCTTTCCCTCGTACTGGGCCGCCAAGGACTCGATGGTGGGGCCCAGCATGCGGCAGGGACCGCACCAGTCCGCCCAAAAATCGATCATCGCCAGGGGAGCCGCCTCCACAGCGGCGTCAAAGCCAGAGGTCTTGAAATGCTGTACTGCCATGATTCTTACTCCTTTATAATCAATATGATATGTGATTATGCGTTCATGGTCTGTCCGGTTTACTTTCGGTGGCTGTCCACCCATTTGGCGGCGCTCTGTCCGGCGATGAGGCCCTCCCCCGCCGCTTTGGACACCTGGAGGGGACCGCCGGTGCAGTCTCCCGCCGCGAAGACGCCCGGCAGGTTGGTGGCCATCTGCCGGTCCACGGTGACGAAGCCATTCTCCGCTGCCAGCCCCGGAAACAAGTCCGTGGGGGCCATGACGGGCCGCAGGATGAACACGCCGTCCACCGCCAGCGCCGTGCCGTCGCAGTTTACCTGCTCCACGGCGCTGCCGCCGGTGATCTCGCAGGAGCGGGGATTGTGGAAGTAGGTCACCTGACAACCGATCTCCGTCAGGAATTCCGCCTCCCGGCGGGCGGTGTCGGACCAGCCCAGCACCGCCACCCGTCGTCCCCGGTAGAGCATCCCGTCACAGGTGGCGCAGTAGCTGACGCCCCGGCCCAGAAAGGCCTCCTCGCCGGGGAACTTCCGGCTCCGCACCACACCGGCGGCCAGGATCAGCGCCCCTGCCTCCTGCACGTCGCTGCCCACGCTGACATACCAGCGCTCTCCAGCCATGGCGGTGTTCAGCACCCTTCCGGTGAGAAATGATGCCCCGGATGCCTCCGCGTGGGTCTGGAAGGTCTTCAGCAGCTCCGGCCCGCTGATATCCGGCAGGCCCAGATAGTTGTCCACCTTCTTCGCCTTCCACAGGGGATTCTCCTCCAGCGGATTGGACACCACCAACACCGTCTTTCCCCGGGCCCGGACGTTCACCGCCGCGCTGAGTCCGGCGGGGCCACCGCCGATGATCAGTACATCAAAGGACATAAGCCCCTCCCTCCTCTCCGAACAGTGCGGCCAGCAGATCCGCTGCCTCCCGGGAGGACACCCGGTAGAACACCTCGTTGCCCTGCCGGTCCGCCGTCACCACGCCCGCCGCCCGCAGCTTCTGAAGATGCTGGGAAATGCAGGACTGGGACATGCCCGTTCCGCGCTCCATGCAGCCCACGTTGTGACATCCCTCCCGCAGCAGGCTGTGGACGATCCGCAGCCGGACCGGATTGGCCAGCGCCTTCAGCAGCGCCGCCTGCTCGTCATAGTTTATCCACTTTTCCATCCACTCACCGCTTTCCTTTCCCTTTCCTATTTATTAGAATATCATAATATTCTCATTATTCAAGTGGTTTTTGCAACATTACAGAAACCTTTTCCCTGTTCTGTCAGTATCCGGTGCCTGTCCGCTTTTTTGGATTGCTTTTACTGCTGTCTTTTGCTAAAATAAGGGCGGCGAAATCACAGGAGCCGGAAAAGGCGTTCCCTCCTCCGGCTCCTTATTCAAAAAAGCGGCAGCGCCCGACAGGGCGCCAGGTTCAGGCCTGGGAAGCCGCGTGGGATCCGTCGCGGGCGCACGGTTCCGCTCAGGGTAGTATATGCCCCGGCGGCGTCCGGGGGCACCCGGGCCGGAGTGCCTGTCCCTCTGCTTCTCCGGAATTTCACAAAAGAAATGAGGTCTTTTTATGGTTAAAATCGCGCCCTCCATTCTCTCCGCTGATTTTGCGAATCTGGAGCGGGATATCCAGCGCATCAGCACCGCCGACTACGTCCATGTGGACGTGATGGACGGCATGTTCGTCCCCAACATCACCATCGGCATCCCGGTAGTGGCCTCCATCCGGAAGACCACGGAACTGCCCCTGGACGTCCATCTGATGATCGTCCAGCCGGTACGGTACGTGGAGCAGTTCTGCGACGCCGGCGCCGATCTGGTGACGGTGCATGTGGAATCCGACACCGAGGAGAACATCCACGCCGCCCTGGACAAGATCCACGCCAAGGGCAAGCGGGCCGGTATCGTCCTGAAGCCCAAGACCCCCGCCGAGGCGGCGCTGCCCTTCCTGGAGAAGGTGGATCTGATCCTGGTAATGACCGTGGAGCCCGGCTTCGGCGGTCAGAAGTTCATGGCGGACCAGATGGAGAAGGTCTCCGCCCTCCGGGCCCTCATCGATCAGCGGAACCCCGGCTGCGAGCTGGAGGTGGACGGCGGCGTGGACCCCGTCACCTGCAAGACCTGCATCGCCGCCGGTGCCAACGTGCTGGTGGCGGGCAGCGCCGTCTACAAGGCAGCGGACATCCCCGCCCGCATTGCAGAACTGCGGGGCTGAAAAACGCTCCGGTCCGTAAGGCCGGTAATCCTCTACAAGGAGCACGCTTATGGAGTACTTTCCCGCACCCCTGGAAAAATTAGTGGAGCAGTTCGCCAAACTGCCGGGCATCGGCGGCAAGTCCGCCCAGCGGCTGGCCTTCCATGTGCTGGGTCTGCCGGAGGCGGAGGCCCGGGAGTTCGCCGACGCCATTCTGGACGCCAAGAAAAGCGTCACCTGCTGTCCGGTGTGCCAGAACTTCACCGCCGGGGGACTGTGCCCCATCTGCTCCTCCCCCAAGCGGGACGGCTCCGTCATCTGCGTGGTGGCGGACCCCCGGGACGTAGCGGCCATGGAGCGGAGCCGGGAGTTCAACGGCCACTATCACGTACTCCACGGCGTCATCTCCCCCATGAACCATGTGGGGCCGGACGACATCGCCATCAAACCCCTGCTGGAGCGGGTGGCCAAGGGCGGCGTCAACGAGGTCATCATGGCCACCAACCCCGACACCGAGGGCGAGGCCACGGCCATGTACATTGCCCGGCTGCTGAAGCCCTTCGGCGTCCGGGTCACCCGCCTGGCCTACGGCATCCCCGTGGGCGGACACCTGGAGTTTGCCGACGACGCCACCCTGGTCCGTGCCCTGGAGGGGCGTCAGGACCTGTGATCCACGAAAAATTCATCCCCCGCCGGAGCCTCCGGCGGGGGATGTTCTTTTATCATGTTCTATCCTTGTAGTAGGCCACCAGCATATCCACCACGGTGCCGTAGGATTGCAGGCCGTCCTCCTCGCCGTAGCCCTTCAGGAAGCTGTCGTAGACCCTGTTGGACGCCTTTTTCACGGTGCTGTCCCGGAACTGCCGCCAGTAGGCGTTGTTGTCGCTGAGATCCGCCCGCACCGTCTCCGGCAGGGAGGCGTAGATGGGCTCCCACAGGCTCTGGTCCTTGCCGTACAGGGCATTGCCCAGATAGATGTAACCCAGCAGCCAGCCGGAATACTCGTAGGCGCTGTCCCCGCAGGAGGTGGAGGACAGGATGGCCAGGAAATTGCACTCCTGCTCCGACGCGATGCCCCGCTGGTGGGCCAGCTCATGGGCAATGGTGGAGGGCAGCAGGCAGGCGGGGGAGTCCACGTTTACATTGGATTCCCCGGTAAAGGGACAGTAGACGCCGGTGAAGTCCATGCGGCTCATGATCCGGGAGAAATAGACCGCCTTGGGGGGCCGGTCGTCGAAGGCCAGGAAGGGGAACCGCCTGGCCGTCTCGTCGTAGACGCGGACGCTCTTTTCAAAGATCTCCTCCCGGGACACGGCGAACAGGCCGTTTTCATCCCGCTCCACCGCATCAGCGGTGTCGATGAGCCGGTCGGCGAAGTACCGGGTCACCCGCTTCAGATCGTCCTTGGCCACGTCCTCGGCGTAGATGCCGGACAGCTCCTGGAATCCGGCCACGTAGTAGTTGACGCCCCAGAGGTAGCAGAACCCCACATAGACCGTCAGTCCCGCGCAGGCGGCCCCCAGCAGGGCGCTGTAGGCCCGCTGCCGCCGTTCCCGGCTGCACAGCACGGCGATGGCCAGCCACACCGCCCCGGCCAGCAGCCACGGCGGAATGACGCCGTACAGGACGGCGCTCCAATAGACGGCGCCATAGGACAGGAAGCAGGCCAGAGCCATGAAGCCCCCCAGCACCAGGGACATCACCGCCGCCATGCCGAGGGTCAGCTTCACCGCCGCGGCCTCCGGACGGAGCTTCGCTCCCCGCCGGGCCACGGCAATGACGCTCCAGATCACATACGCCGCTGCCAGCAGCACCAGCAGGACGTACAGCACCTCCATGACGGACACGGTGGTGAGATAGCAGGCCCTTCCGATGGCCCGCCGCACCGCCCCCATGGCCCCCGCCAGGGCAGTCATGACCGGGCGGCTGCTCCGGCACAGCCAGAAGATTGCCAGCAGCGCCAGGTCCGCCAGCAGCCAGATGTGCAGTTTTCGATGCCGCAGGAAAAACGCTTTCAAAGGGAAACTCCTTTACTGTGCCGCCGCCAGAAGCTGCTTCGTATAGTCGCACTGGGGATGGTCGAAGATGTCGTCCACCGTCCCCTGCTCCACCACACGGCCGGATTTCATTACCAGCACCCGGTCGCAGAGCTGATAGACCACGTTGAGATCGTGGGAGATGAACAGATAGCTCAGGTCCAGCTCGTCCCGGAGCTGCCGCAGCAGCTTCAGGATCTGGGCCTGAATGGTGACGTCCAGGGCGCTGACCGGCTCGTCGGCAATGAGGAACCGGGGCCGCTGGATCAGGGCCACGGCGATGCTGACCCGCTGGCGCTGTCCGCCGGACAGCTCCGAGGGCTTCGCCGCCAGACACTCCTCCGGCAGCTCCACCCGGTCCAGGATCTCCCGCACCCGGCGCTTCCGCTCCGCCGCGTCATATTTGCCGTAGATCCGCAGGGGCTCCTCCAGGATCCAGGATACAGGATAGGCGGGGTTCAGGGAGCTGTAGGGGTCCTGGAAGATCATCTGGGGCCGCTTCGTATAGTGGACGACCTCTCCCCGGTCCGGCTTCACCATGCCCAGGATGGTCTTCGCCAGAGTGGATTTTCCGGTGCCGGACTCGCCCACCAGGCCCAAAATCTCGCCGTGGCGGACGTCGAAGGTGACGTCGTGAAGGACCTGATGGAAGGTCTTCTTCTCAAACAGTCCCCCCTCCCGGTAGCCGCTGGTGACGTGCCGGACGGAGAGGACCAGTTCCTCATTGGCCATGGCCGGTGTCCTCCTTCCGGTCCCGGGTGGGGATGGCGGCGATGAGCCGCTTGGTGTAATCGTGGGTGGGATGGGTCCAGACCTGTTCCGTGGGGCCCTCCTCCACCAGACGGCCCCGCTGCATCACCGCCACCCGTCCGCACAGCTTCCGCACCACGTTCAGGTTGTGGGAGATGAACAGCATGGACATTCCGTACTCCCGGTTCAGCTTCTTCAACAGCTCCAGAATCTGGGCCTGGATGGTGACGTCCAGGGCGGTGGTGGGCTCGTCCAGCAGCAGCAGGCCGGGACGGCTGACGATGGCCGCGGCGATCATGGCCCGCTGGAGCATGCCGCCAGACAGCTCATAGGGGTACTTGCCGTACACCGTCTCCGGCTCCGGCAATTCCACGTCCCGCAGGGCCTCCAGGGCCGCGGCGCGGCGGGCGGACTTGTCCAGCTTCGTGTGGAGCAGCAGCGTCTCCTCCACCTGGGCGCCCACCTTCATCAGCGGGTCCATGCAGCTCATGGGCTCCTGGAACACCACGCCGATGCGCCTGCCCTGCACCGTCCGCAGCAGGGACCGGTCCGCGTGGAGCAGTTCCGTGCCGTCCAGCAGGATCTGGCCGGAGTAGCTGCACTGGCGCCGGGGCAGCAGGCCCGCCACGCTCATGGCGGTGACGGATTTTCCGGAGCCGGACTCTCCCACCAGACCCACGATCTCGCCGTCATGGATGGTCAGGGACACACCCTGCACCGCCTCCCGGTCCCGGTTGTGGAACTTCACATGGAGGTCTCTGATCTCAAGCATACCGCTGCCCTCCGTTCCGCCGCTGCAAGCCCTCGCCGATAAGGCCCACGCCGAAGATCATCAGCACGATGACCCCGCCGGTGCCTAAGGCGTACCATGGGGCGGAGTACAGCATGCTCTGGGCCTCGGAGAGCATATACCCCAGGGACGACATGCTGCCGATGCCCAGATAGCTCATGGACGCCTCCGCCAGCACGGCGTTGTTGAAGCCGATGGTGACAGCGGGCAGCAGTACATTCAATGTATTGGGCAGAATGTGGACGTACAGGATGCGGGTTTTGGAGGCCCCCATCAGCCGTGCGCTTTTCACGTAGTTCACGTCCCGGCAGGCGGCGTAGGCCGACCGGGCCATCCGGGTGAAGCTGGGGATGAACACGATGCCCAGAGCCAGGATCACGTTGTAGGTCCCAGGCCCCAGGACACTGACGAACACCAGACCCAGCAGGATGCTGGGAAAGGCGGTCATGGCATCGTTGAACCGCATGAGGACGGCGTCCACCCGTCCGCCGAAGTAGCCGGTGAGGGAACCGGCGATGAGACCGCAGCCGCCGCCGATGGCCACGGTACACAGAGCGATGACCAGCGTGGTGCCCGCGCCCTTCATGACCCGGCTGAAGATGTCCCGGCCGAAGTTGTCCGTGCCCATCCAATGGGCCAGGGACGGGGGCAGCAGCTTCTCCGCCCCGGACATGGCGGAGGGGTCGTAGGGCGTCCAGAAGGCGCTGAGGAGGATCATGGCGAACAGCACCGCCGTGATAATGCAGCCGGCGGTGAGATATCCGTTGCTCTTTTTCACTCTCCGTCACCTCCCAGCCGCAGACGCGGGTCAATGCGCTGGGCGATGAGATCTCCCACGGTGTTGGACAGCACCACCCACAGCGCCAGAATGACGATGATGGCCTCCACCACCGTCCAGTCCCGGTAGCCGATGCTGCCCAGCAGCAGGCGGCCCAGTCCCGGCACGCCGAAGACCTGCTCCACCACAATGGAACCGGCGATGACCTCCGCCATGGTCTGGGCCAGGAAGGCCACCACCGGCGCCATGGCGTTTTTCAGCACGTGGCGGCGGAGGACGCCCCTCCGGTCATTGCCTCGGGAGATGGCGGTGCGGACGTAGTCCCGGTTCATCTCCCCCAGCAGGGTGCTGCGGAGCATCCGGACAGTCATGGCCACCCGGGGGATGGCGATGGATACCGCCGGAAACAGCAGATACCAGAAAAACTCGCCGGGGTCCTCCGAAAAGGCGGGAAAGTTTCCCTGGGGCTGGAACCAGTGCAGCAGGATGCCGAACACCCAGGAGATGAGGATGCTGGAGAAGAAGGGCGGGAAGGCCATGAACAGCTGGTTCAGCACCGTCCGCAGGGCAGCGAAGGCCCGGCTCCCCCGCCCCGTGCGGCCCTCATACCGGATGGACCGGACGCCCATGGGGATGGACACCGCCGCGATGATCAGAAAGCTCATGAGGGACAGGCACAGCGTCACCGGCAGCCGTGGGGCCAGCAGGGACGACACCGGCACCTGATAGTGGGCGGAGACGCCGAAGTCCCCGGTGACGGCGCCGGAGAGCCACTCGCCGTACCGCACCAGCAGAGGACGGTCCAGTCCCAGCTCCGCCCGGAGGGCCGCCACCCGCTCCGGCGTGGCCTCGGTGCCCAGCTGGGCGATGGCCGCGTCTCCGGACACCAGGGAGAAGGCGAAAAACGCCAGAAAGGAGACGATGAGCATGGTAACCAGCAGCGTCAAGAGTTTTTTCGCCGCGTACTTCATACTCGTCATCTCCTTGATTGGGTCTGCCCGGGGCGGATGCGCTCCGCCCCGGACGGATCAGTTGTTCTCATTACTTGAACCGGACGGTGGACAGATCCATGACATAGATGGGATAGAAGGCATAGCCCTCCAGATCAGACCGGATGGCCACCAGGTCCGCCAGATCCTGGATGTAGACGTTGGCGGCGTGCTCCGTCAGGTTCCGCTCCATGGCCTTGTAGATGTCCGTGCGGCTGGCGTCGTCCTTCTCGTTGAGGGCCTGCTGGAACAGGGCGTCGTAGTCCGCGTTGTTGTAGTTGATGAAGTTCTTGCTGTAGTCGGAGGTGAACCGCTCCAGCAGGGCACGGGCGGTCATGTTGGAGGCGTCCACGCCCACCACCGTGGTCTGGAAGTTCCGGCCCACGTACACGTCGCTGACCCAGGTGTTCCAGTCCACCAGATTGATGGTGGCGTTGACGCCGATGCCCTTCAGCTGCTCCACCAGCACCTCGGCGGTGTCGATGTGGGGCTGATAGTTGGAGGGAACGGTGATGGTCAGATCAAAGCCGTCGGGATAGCCGGCCTGGGCCAGAAGCTCCTTGCCTTTTTCCACATCCCGGGTGTAGTAGTCGGTAAGGCTGTCATCAAAATACTTGCCGAAGGTGGGGTACATGCTGGAGCCGATGGCCTTGCCGTGGCCGTCGCCGATGAAGTCCAGGATCTCCTGCTTGTCCACGGCGTAGCACAGGGCCTGCCGCACCAGCTCATTGTCCAGGGGGGCCACGGCGTTGTTCAGATACAGAGCCTGCACCAGATTCATGGTGCCCTCCAGAATGGTGTATCTGTCACCCAGCTGGGCCACCTGGGTGGAGGTCAGGTGGGCGCAGAAGTCCACGGCGCCGCTCTGAAGCGCCTGGACCAGGGCGTCAGCGTTCTCGATGATCTTGAAGGTCACCTTGTCCAGATACGCGGGGGTGCCCCAGTACTCGTCAAATTTCTCCAGTACGATGGACTCCTGGGGCGTCCGGGACACGAACTTGAACGGTCCGGTGCCCACGGGGGCGTCGTCCTGTCCGTCATAGTCCCTGGGCAGGATGGCGGTGGTCAGATAGGAAAGGAACTCATTGTCCGCTTCCTTCAGTGTGATGACGACGGTGCTGTCGTCCGCGGCCTCTACCGCCTGGATATTGGAAAACGCCTCCACCAGGGGCTTCTCTCTCCCCGTGGTGTCGGCGCAGCGTTCAATGGAATATACCACATCGTCCGCAGTCACCGACGCTCCGTTGTGGAACTTCACGCCCTCACGCAGAGTGAAGGTGTAGGTGGTCCCATCCTCGGACTCCTCATACTTTTCAGCGACCGCGGGAATCAGATCTCCGTCTGAAGTGGGCTTCATCAGGCCCTCAAAGACATTAAATAAGACCTCTTTGGTTCCTGCCGCCACCGCCAGGTGAGGGTCAAGACTGTTGTCCAGGTCCTGCGCGATGGCCACCGTGATCTCATTGCTGACCGGTGCCGTCGCGCTGGCAGAGCCGCTGCTCTGGTTCGCTCCCTGAGACCCCGCCGCCTGGCTGCTGTCTCCGCATCCGCTGAGTACAGTGCTCAGGAGGGCCGTCAGAAGCAGGAGTGCTAAAATACGCTTCTTCATGGTTCTTTCTCCTTACATTTCGTAGCCGCCGCCCATAGGCGGTCGGCCCGACAGAATTCGGCTCTATTCACTTGTAAAGCAACTGTTCGGGTGTCACTTTCACCCGTGAACAAGCCGTTTGCGGCAAAATGCCGCCTTACGGGACGCCACTGTCCCGCAAGACGGCATTGTACACGAATCCTTTGAAAATTACAAGCCCCTGGCAGAAAAAACAGAACTTTCCGCTCCTCATTCCTCCCGCTCCTGCTGAGGCACGTCGGTGCGGTAGGCCGCGGTGTTCTCCGGCATCCCCCGTTCCCGCAGGCGGGTCCGGGTGAGGAAGGACACGAAGGCGTACAGGCAGGCGAACACCGGCACGCCGAAGAACATCCCCGGCAGGCCGAAGAAGCTGCCGCCCGCCAGAATGGCGATGATGACCCACAGGCTGGACAGGCCCGTCTTGTCCCCCAGGATCTTGGGGCCGATGACGTTGCCGTCCACCTGCTGAAGGATGATGATGAAGATCAGGAAGTACACCGCCCTGATGGGATTGGCCAGCAGGATCAGGAAGATGCTGGGAACGGCGCCCAGAAACGGTCCGAAGAAGGGAATGATATTGGTGACGCCCACGATCACCGACACCAGCGGCGTATAGGGGATCTGCAGGAACCGGCAGACAAAGAAGCAGATGACGCCGATGATGAGGGAGTCCAGCAGCTTGCCCCGGACGAAGCCGGAGAAGATCCGGTCTACCTTGTGGATGCCCCGGAACAGCCAGTAGGTCTTCTCCAGGGGGACGAAGCCGTAGACCAGCTTCCGGGCATGGGCTGCGCACCGCTCCTTGGTGGACAGCAGGTACACTGACACGATGACGCCCACCACCAGATCGCTGACGAAGCCCACCGCCTGGAAGATGCCGCCGGATACGGCGGTCATCAGCATCTGGGCCTGGGGCAGGACCTCCTTGGTGAGCCAGTTGGTCATCTCCTTGTAGTAGGTGTTCATCTGGGTGGCCACCCAGGCCTCCACCGCCGGATTCTGCTCCAGCAGATGGGCGATCCAGCCGCTGATGATGTTATAGTAGTTCTCCAGATTGCTGAACAGCTGGAAGATGCTCTTGTACAGCTCCGGCAGCAGGAAGGACAGCAGCAGCCACGCCGCCGCGCAGATCATGGCCCAGGTCAGCAGCAGGCTCACTGCCCGGGGGATCGGGGCGCACATCCGGCCCTCCGCACTGGCCCGGTCCACGCTTCTGTGGAAGAATGCCTCCTCCCAGAAATTAACGGTAGGGGCCAGCAGATAGGCGATGAGGGCGCCGTAAAAAATTGGCTGCATCGCCCCGGACAGAATGCGGAAAAAGGACACTGCCGCCCGGCTCCCGAACAGGGTATCATAGAACAGCAGGATGGCCGCCACCGTGGCGAATACAGTGATCCCCGCCTGCCAGTCGAATAGTTTGTGTTTCAAGGCCGTGCCCCCTTATGCCGCAAAAGTGTTACGAATCCGTTAATTTCTTCGTTTTTCATTGTACACGCCGGCGGATGGAATTGCAATCCCGTATTTCCCGTGCTATACTACAGGCGAAACCTATTTAACACTATTTTAACATTTTTTCGGAAATTTTTAGGGAGTTTTATCATGTCGAAAAAGCTTCTTTTTATCGTGAATCCCACCTCCGGGAAAAAACAGTCCCGCAGTCCCCTGTTTGACGCGGTCTCCATCTTCTCCGATGCCGGTTATCTGGTGAAGGTCCACCTCACCACCGCCCCGGGAGACGCCACCCGGACCGTCCTCAACGAGGGAAAGCGGTATGACATCATCGTCTCCTCCGGCGGCGACGGTACTCTCAACGAGACCATTGCCGGATTGATGCAGCTGGACAAGCGCCCCCTGCTGGGCTATCTCCCCCGTGGCAGCACCAACGACTTCGCCGCCAGCCTCCATCTGTCCTCCAACCCCGTGAAGGCCGCCCAGGCCGTCATGGAACAGCGTCTCCAGATGCTGGACATCGGCCACTGGAATGAACGGTACTTCGTGTACGTGGCGTCCTTCGGTGCCTTCACCCGCAGCTCCTATGCCGCCCCCCAGGCCGCCAAGAACGCCTTGGGGCACTTCGCCTATATTCTGGAGGGCATGAAAGATCTGAACACCCTCCGGCCCTACAAAGTCCGTCTGACGGCGGACGGAGAGGTGCTGGACGGAGAGTATCTGTTCGGTGCCGTGTGCAATTCCACTTCCATCGGCGGGCTGATGAAGCTGAACCCCGAGCGGGTGGTACTGGACGACGGCAAGTTCGAGATGCTGCTGATCCCTTCCCCCAAGACGGCTATGGATCTGCAGAACCTGATTCTGGCTCTGCTGAACCAGCAGTACGACTCCGAGGGTCTCATCTTCCGCCATGTCTCCTCCGTCACCGTAGAGCCGGGGGAGGACCTGCCCTGGTCTCTGGACGGCGAATACGCCCCCAGCGCCCAGCGGGTGGAGATCACCAACCAGCAGGCGGCGCTGAAGTTCCTGCTGTGACGGCGGCGGAGTTCGCCGCCCGTTGGGGCGGCCACGTGCCGGGTCCCATGGGGGTCCGCCGCCGGTTTGCGGTGCTCATCCCCCTGGTGGAAGCGCCGGACGGACTGCGTCTTCTGTTTGAGGTCCGGGCAGCCGGACTGCGGCAGGGCGGCGAGGTCTGTTTCCCCGGCGGACGGGCGGAACAGGACGAATCCGCCTTGGACTGCGCCCTGCGGGAGACCCGGGAGGAGCTGTCCATTCCCCGGGAGGAGATCCGCGTGCTGGGGATGACGGACTATCTGCTCCACCAGCGGGGCTTTCTCCTCCAGCCGGTGGTGGGACTGGTGTCCCCCGCCGGGATGGCCGCCCTGTCCCCCTCCCCCGCCGAGGTGGCGGAGGTCTTCACCGTGCCTGCGGACTTCTTCCGGGACACGGAACCGTCCCTGTACCGCTACGGCTTGACCCCCAACATCCCGCCGGATTTCCCCTACGATGCCATCGGCATCGGGCCGGACTATCACTGGGGTGCCGGTGAGGTGGAGGTGCCGGTGTGGCGCTATGAGGAGCACGTCATCTGGGGCATGACCGCCCGCATCCTGCGGGACATGCTGGGGCAGATGGAATGATCCCCCATATCGATCCTTCTATTCTGGAAGAAGGCCGCACATGAAAACAACACGCCCGCCGGTCCCCCGGCGGGCGTGTCTCTGTTCAGTTCCCAAATTCCAGACGCCGCAGGCCGTCCAGATCCGACGGCTCCATGGGGGCGTAGTCCGCCGCGCCCATTGCCGCCCGCGCCGTCTCCGGACTGTCGAAAGCATTCTCCAACGCCGATGCCAGGGCGGTCCGGAATCGCGCCGTTTGCAGTTCCGTCCGCTCCGGCGTCACCGCCGCTACCCAGGTGAACAGCGGCTCCGTCTCCCCGATGCTCTGTCCATCCGCCGCCATCTCCTCCGGCAGGGGAAACAGGTCGATCTCCTCCTCTGACGCGGCCCGCAGCAGCGTCTCCCAATCATCGTAAATGGTGACGTCGGACAGATCCGCCACGCCGTCTCCCTCGTACCGGTCCTCCAGCCACAGCTCCAGGCACCGGTATCCCCCATCGGAGTCCTCCGCCAGCACGCCCCACCGTGCCCGGTCCAGCTCCGTCCAGGTGAGGTCCCGTCGCTCCGCCTGCTTGGCCAGCTGTGCGCCGTAGTCCGACGGTCCGGCGCAGATCTCCACCCGGAGGGACTCTCCCAGAACAGGCACGGCGTCCCGGCTGAGACGGACGAAGTCCGATGCCGGCAGGAACGCCAGATCCACGCCGCCGTCCTCCAGAGCCTGAATGGTGGCGGCGTGGGAGGTTCCGAAGGTGACGGACAGTTCCTCTACCTCCACCCCCTCCGGCGCCAGCAGCTCCGGCAGGGCCGCCATGGCCTTCCGGGCGGCGGCGGTGTCCAGATCCCTGGGCAGCTCCACCGCCAGGGTGTCCAGTTTCAGGATCGTCTCCTCCTGTGAGGAAGACACAGCCGGTTCCGGCGTCTTCCGCCGTCCGCAGGCGGACAGCAGGCACAGCGTCAGGACGAGGACTGCGGCGAGGGTGCGTTTGTTCATAGAACTCCTCTTTTCTCTCAAAAACGCCATTGGCGGTGGACAGGTCCGGTATCTTCTGCTAAAATAAGGGTGCGGTTTTCCATGCCGGGACAGCGCCGTCCTTTTCCGGAGGGCTGTCCGGCAGGCATTATTTTATCACCTGTCCCGGTCCGGCACAAGGCCGGGCGGAAAAGGAGCGAGAAGGTCATGTATACACTGTCTGAAAACTGTCCCATCAATGAGGTCTGCGTCCAGGGCGGCAAGGGTCTCACCAAGCTGAAGGAGCTGGCCACGCCGGAGCAGATGTACAACCACGTCCGGCTGTTCAAGCACATCACGCTGAATCCCGGCTGCTCCATCGGCTATCACACCCATGAGCACGAGACGGAGTTCTACTACATCCTCAAGGGCGAGGCCCTGTTCAGCGACAACGGCAAGGAGGTCATCCTCCACGCCGGCGATGTCGCCGCCACCGGCTACGGTGAGGGCCACAGCCTGGAGAACCAGTCCCAGGAGTCCATGGAGCTCATCGCCCTCATCGTCACGGAGTAAGCTGCCGCTGAGGAACCGCGCGCCATCCGCCGTTTGCAAAAACGGCGGATTTTTCCTATTCTTTCGAAAGATTTTTCGTTCCCCATTCGTATCCCTTATGAGAGCGACAGAGCGGGAGGCGCCGAACATGGCCCGGCCCCTCTCCTTCGGCCATGGCTCTCGAAGGAGCTGATGATTTTGTACGAAAATGAGCGAGCCCGGGAGTTGGTGGACCGGTATGCCGACACCATCCTCCGTCTGAGCTATACCTATCTGAAAAACACCCACGACGCCCAGGACATCTGTCAGGACGTGCTGGTGAAGCTGCTGACGGAGCCCCGGACCTTTGAAAGCCCCGACCATGAGCGGGCCTGGGTCCTTCGGGTCACCGCCAACGCCTGCAAGGACCTGCTGAAAAGTGCCTGGCGGAAGCGCACCTGCGGTCTGGACGAGTCTCTTGAGGTCCCCGCCCCGGAGGCGGAGGACGGCAACGTCCTGGCGGCGGTGAACGCCCTGCCGCCCCGGTACCGGGCGGTGATCTACCTCTATTACTATGAGGGCTACCAAGCGGCAGAGATCGGGCAGATCCTGGGCATCCCCACCGCCACCGTCCACACCCGGCTGGCCCGTGGCCGGGAGCGGCTGAAACTGGAATTGGGAGGAACGGAATATGGACAGCAGACAGTTTGAATACCGGCAGGACCTGGACGCCCTGCATTTTACGGAAGAACAGAAATCCCTGCTGGCGGAGCGGGTCTCCGCCGCGGTGAAACAGGCCGTCCCCCGGCGGCGCCATCCTGTCCGGCGGATCGTCGTTCTGGCCGCGGCGGCGGCCATGGCGCTGATGGTAGGTGCCGGAGCCGCCGGAGGGCTGGGCACTGTGTCGGAGATCTTCGCCCCCATCTTCGGCGGCTCCGTAGCCCAGACGGAGGTCATCAACAAGATCGGACGGCCCGTCGGCGCGTCCGATACGGACAACGGCGTCACTATCACCGCCGACGCCATCATCGGCGACAAGTACAACGCCTGCGTCGTCTTCACCATCCGCCGGGATGACGGCACGGCCCTGCTGCCGGAGGGCGTTGACGCCCGGAATCTGCTGATGGGCGGCTTCGGCGGCGTGACGGTGAACACCCCGGGCGGAAGCCACGGCAGCGCCTGGTTCCTGGCAGACCCCGCCGATCCCGCCGCCGTACAGCTGGTGGAGGCTCTCTCCTCTGACCGGCCGATGACCGGCAGCACAGCCGCCGCGGAGTTTGAGGACCTGTGCCGCTGGGATGACGTCAGCGGCGAGGCTGTCCCTGTGGCGGAGGGACACTGGAAATTCCGGTTTCGCATGGACTACGAAGATTCCTCCGTCACCCTGGGCGGCGGTGAAACCTTTGAACAGGGCAGCATGACCTTCACCATTGACGAGATCACCGTCTCCCCTGTGGCGGTGCAGGTATCCTATGTTGTGGACAGTGAAGTTCAGTGGAGCAACGCCCCCAGTGGCCGGGAGGACCCGGCGGACGCCCGCCAGGTGGAGCGGTATCTGGAGAATGCGGAGATCCTGCTGACCAAAACCGACGGTACAGTCATCGACCTGTCCTCCTCCGGCGGCAGTATCAAACCGGAGAACGGCGTCACTGTCTGCACCAAGGGCAGCATGATGGAGGAAATTATCCCCCTGGAGGAGTTGGCCAGCATCTCCGTAGGCGGCGTGGTGTACGATATCCCGCAGACATAGGGGATACATGTATGACAGGAGGCCCGGCCAATGGCCGAGCCTCCTGTGTTTTATTCCGCGCTCACTGTTTCCGCCCCGGCGGGCGTGAAAGCCGGGCCATGCTGCCACGCCGGGAGATGGGCCTCCCGCAGCGGCGACAGTGCCGCGCCGATGAGCGCCATATGCACCATCGTGTTGAGATTTCCCACCAGCAGCGGAAATGTGGCGGACCACAGCACAAATCCCAGATTCGTCGCCGCCGCCATAGCCGCCTCCAGCCCCACGGACGCCGCCACCGCCAGAACCATGGCGCGGCCCATGGGGTCCTTCAGCCGCATACCCCGGCGGAGCAGCCAGACTACCAGCAGGGCTGTGGCGGCCATCAGCAGCAGGAAGGGCAGCCAGCCCAGCTTGTGGATCGCGGTGGTGAGCAGGAAGCTCCTTCCCCCCTCCGGCACGATCTGTTCATAGGGATAGCCGCTGTAGACGGGGCCCATGGTCCCCTCGCCCAGCCATCGGGCCCCGGCCAGTGCCCGCCGGACCATCATGGCCTGATAGCCGCTGCCCATCGGGTCCAGCTCCGGGTGGAGCGCCATCAGCAGGCGGCTCCGGCCAAACCCCGTCCAGACAAGTCCCGCCACGGCAAAGACCAGGAGCATCGCCGTGCCGCAGACCAGTGTCAAAGCCTGTTTTTTCGCCACCCCGTACCAGTCATGACAGACGGCCATGCACAGCAGGAGAAGGCCTACTGCCATCAGCCGCACGCCGCCCCAGACGGCGGGGGCCATCAGGGCCAGAGCCGTCAGCGGCACGCCGCCCAGCAGGGACGCCGCCAGTCCCGTCCAGCCCATCCCCCGCCAGGCACAGAGCCACAGGGCGTATGTCAGAGGATAGAACTCCACCAGATACCGGGTGTAATAGGACGCGCCATTCACATTAGGCGACAGCGCCAGCGAGCAGGCGGACAGCAGAAGGATGCCGATGTACACCGCCCTTCCGTGACGGCAGAGGGTAGTATAATCCCCAAAATACGCTGCCAGCAGGCAGACTGTCCCCAGGCACAGGGCCCCCGCCGTCCGGAGGGGATTGCTCCCGTCCCAGAGCCAGCCCGCCGTCAGCCACACCCGCAGGAAGCCTCCGGCGAGGGCCAGGGCCACGGTCAGGGCCAGCAGTCCCCACTGGGGTGCGGGACGGTGCAGGCCATCCAGGGCCGCGCCGGTCTCCGCCGGGTCCCCCATCTGCCGGACGGTCTCCGCCGCGGCGTCCTCCTCCGTCATACCCGCCGCCCGGCAGTCCTCCAGCTGCTCCAGCAGATGCTCCCGCAGTTCCTCCCGCAGGGCGGGACGGGCCCGTCTCCAGCGGACATGGGTCAGGACCTGTTCCAGATAGTCCGTCAGCTTGTCAGGCAAGGCAGGTCCCTCCCCTCAGCACCCGGTCCACCGCGCCGGAGAAGGTCCGCCACTCCGTCTCCTTCTCCGCCAGGGCATCCCGTCCCGCATCCGTCAGGTGATAGTATTTCCGGGGCCGTCCGCCCTGGCTCTCCTCCACCCACGAAGTCACCAGCCCCTTTTCCTCCAGCCCGTGGAGCAGGGGATACAGCGTCCCCGCCTTCAGGTCAAAGGTGTGGTCGGACCGGCGGCGCAGCTCCTCGATCATCTCGTAGCCGTACAGGTCCTCCCCCTCCAGCAGCTTCAGCAGCAGCATTCCCGTGCTGCCCGCCAGCAGGCTCCTGTCCACCATACTATATCGTCTCCCTATATATAGAATATCTATATATTAGTCCGAAGCACTTCAAAAGTCAATCCTCTTTTCTTTTTCCACCGCCTGTGGTAAACTAATCGTAATTCTGTGAAAAGCTGAGGTCTTCTCCATGCAAATCGGTTCCGTCACCATCGACTCCAAGCTGGCCCTGGCCCCCATGGCCGGAGTCACCGACGCCGCCTTTCGGCAGATCTGCTCCGAGCTGGGGGCGGGCTATACCTATACCGAGCTGATCTCCTCCAAGGCCCTGGTGTATCAGGATAAGAAGACCCGGACGCTGCTGATGCCCTTCCCCGGCGAGCATCCCTTCGCCGTCCAGATCTTCGGCAGCGACCCGGTGTGCATGGCGGAGGCGTCTCAGATCGCCGTGGCGCTGTCCAGCGCCGACGTGCTGGACATCAACATGGGCTGTCCCATGGGGAAGATCGTCAACAACGGCGACGGCTCCGCCCTGATGAAGGCCCCGGAAAAGGCCGCTCGCATCGTGGAGGCGGTGGTAAAGGCCTGTCCCGTGCCGGTGACGGCCAAGTTCCGCCGGGGCTGGGACATGGGGCACTGCAACTGTGTGGAGTTCGCACAGATGTTGGAGCAGGCAGGGGTCTCCGCCGTGGCGGTCCACGGCCGCACCCGGGCCCAGATGTACGGCGGCGCCGCCGACTGGAACTGCATCCGGGCGGTGAAGGAGGCGGTCCATGTGCCGGTCATCGCCAACGGGGACATCTTCCGCCCGGAGGACGCCGCCCGCATTTTGCAGCACACCAAGGCCGACATGGCCATGATCGGACGGGGCTGCTTCGGCAATCCGTGGCTGTTCCAGCAGGCGAAGGCCGTGCTGGAGGGCCGTCCCGTGCCGCCTCTGCCGCCGCTGAAGGAGCGGTGCGACACCGCCGTCCGGCAGATCGAGCTGGCGGTCCAACAGCACGGCGAGCGGGTGGCGGTGCTGGAGGCCCGGAAGCAGTACTGCTGGTATCTCAAGGGCGTGCCCCACGCCGGATACTACAAGGAACAGATCGTGAAGATGAACACCCTGGAGGACGTCTACGCCGTCACCAGGGGCATCCAGCGGGACCTGACATAAGAAACGGGAGGTCGTTATGAAATCACCGCCCAGCGTATCCCCGGAACAGGAGCGGGCCTGGATCGACGCCGCCAGAGGCGGCAGCCAGGACGCCTTTGAAGCTCTGGTCCATCTGTATGAGAAAAAAGTTTTCGCCCTCACCAGCCGTCTGTGCGGCGATCCGGAGGACGCCCGTGAAGCGGCCCAGGAGGCGTTTCTGGCGGCGTGGCAGGGCCTGCCCTTCTTCCGGGGGGACGCCAGCTTCTCCACATGGCTGTACCGTCTCACCAGCAACGCCTGCATGGATCTGCTGCGCCGGGAACAGCGCCGGACCTCCGCCGCCGGTCCCTCCCTGGACGACGAGGAGGTCAACATCGACGTCCCCTCGCCCATGGAGAGCCCCCAGGAGGCGGCGGAGCGCCGGGAGCTGCGGGAGGCCATCGAGAAGGGGCTTCAGTCCCTGCCGCCGGACTACCGGGCGGTGCTGATCCTCCGGGAGCTGCACCAGCTGGCCTACGACGAGATCGCCCAAACGGTGGACGTCGATCTGGGCACGGTGAAGTCCCGCATCAGCCGGGGACGGAAGCTGCTCCGAAAATTTCTGCTGGAGACCGGGAACTTTTCACCGCCCCGGCCGTCTAAAGAGACAGGAAAGGAGGGTAGCCAATGAAATACTGTGCGGAATATGGCGCCCTTCTGGACGCCTTTGTGGACGGCGAGCTGTCCCCTGACGACAGCGCCCGCGTCCGGGAGCATCTGAAGACCTGCGGCGGCTGCCGGTCCTATGTGGACGCCGCCCTGGCCATCCGGGACGCCTTTCCCGACGAGAACGACGCAGAGGTCCCGGAGGACTTCGCCGCCGTGGTCATGACGGCCATCAGCTCCGGCGCAGCCCCCCGGGAGACGGTGCCGCCACGGACTGAGCCTGAAACTGAACCTTCCCAGACGCCTGCCCGGCGCAGGGGCTGGAAAAAGATCCTGCTGCCGCTGGCAGCCTGCTTCGCCGTGGCCGTGCTGGTCCGGGGCATCCCCCTGGGCGGCGCTTCCAGCGGGTCCGCCGCCTCCCCCAGCGCCGCCATGGACACCGCGGCAGCGACGGCTGCGCCCCCCGCCGACGCGGAGGCCGAAAGTCCGGCAGTCTACGCCGGAGCGGCGCAGGAGTCCGCCCTGGACGCCCAGGAGGCCGCTCCCGCCGCCGGAGAACCGGAAGTGGGGGTGGAAGAGCGCGCCGCGGCCACGGAGAAGAACGTCTTCTACACCGCTTCCCAGTCTGCCGGCAGTGCGGAGACTTCGGACAGCGGCGCTCCAACGGAGGACACAGCAGACGGCGCCGCTCCCACCGCGGGCGCGGAGACCGTTGCCCCCGCCGCAGCCGGCGGCACCTTTGCAGCGGCCAGCGCGGAGAGCAGCAGCGGCCGGTCTGTCTCCGTGACGCTGAACGCAGAGCAGCGGAAGGCCCTCGGCAGCCTGCTGGAGCGCTTCGTTCTGACAGAGGCGGGCCCCCCCGCCGTCTACCGGCTGACAGAGACGCAGCTCCATGACTTTCTGGCGGAGCTGGAGCGGCTGGACATTGCCGCCACGGTGACGGAGCCGTCCGACGGCAAGGCGTCCGGCGGAGGCCTGCTCTACGTCTCCCCGGCGGATTAACGGGGAAATGTCCTTTCAGAGGGAATCGCGTTTTGCGCGATTCCCTCTTTACTTTCCCCGCCGCCTGTGTTAAACTGCTTCCCGACAGGTTTCCACACCCTGTCCAAGCGCCGCTGCGCGGCGTTCGTTCGGCAAAATGGACATTTGCCGTTCTCTAAACAAAAAATGGAGGCTGCGCGGGCCTTTTCCCGTGCTCTTTTGCTGTGCGTCACAGGGCCTCCGAATTTTCAGAAGGAGGTCTTTTTTCATGTCCAAATCCCGTTTCACCGTCCAGCAACTGGCGCTGGCCGGCGTCATCGCCGCACTGTACGCGGTGATGTCCTACTTCGCTTCCATCTTCGGCGTGGCCTACGGCCCCATCCAGTGCCGGTTCTCCGAGGCGCTGTGCGTCCTGCCCTTCTTCCTCCCCGCCGCCACGCCGGGACTGTTCATTGGATGTCTGGCGGCCAATCTGCTGAGCCCCTACGGCGCGCTGGACGTCATCTTCGGCTCCCTGGCCACGCTGCTGGCGGCGCTGTGGACCCAGCACACCCGCCGCAAGTGGCTGGCGCCCCTGCCGCCGGTGATCTGCAACATGGTGCTGGTGGGCGGCCTTATCGCCTTCTACGAGACGGGCTTCTCCGGCGCCTTCTGGGCCGCCTTCGTCTACAACGCCGTCACCGTGGGCATCGGCGAGGCCATCGCCTGCTATGTGCTGGGTGGACTGCTGCTGCGCTATCTGCCCCAGATCACCTCCCTGCGGAAGTATCTCACTCTGCGGGAGAGTATGTAAGAAATTCTGCCGCATGGAAAAGCCGCCGGAGGCCTTTTGGCCCCCTGCGGCTTTCCGCACCCTCAGTGCAGGTCGGACATGAGGTTGTCCAGCGTGTGGTCCACGGCGACACCCATTTTTTGGATCCGTTTTCCCACCTGGGTCTTCATGGGCCGCTGTCCTCTGGTCACTATCATGCCCACGGTCATGCCGGCCATCACGCCGGCGCCCATTCCGAACCAAAATCCGGTTCCTTTTTTCATCTTCAGTCACTCCTTTATCGGCCTGACGGTAGTATTGACGGAAACGCCGGAAAAAAACAAGGAGGAATTTGGTTTGCCAAACAGCGCTGTGCTCTATATAATAGAGTCATAAAATCAAAACAATATTGGAGATGCTTTTATGACGAGGATCTATCTCATCCGCCATGCCGAGGCGGAGGGCAATCTGTACCGCATCGCCCAGGGGCAGTACGACAGCCTGGTGACGGACCGGGGCATGCGGCAGATCGCAGCCCTGGAAAAACGGTTTGAGGGCGTCCGGATCGACGCTGTGTACAGCAGCGACCTCTACCGCACCTGCGTGACGGCGGGGGCGCTGTACATCCCCCGGCGGCTGCCCCTTCACCGGATGCCCGCCCTGCGGGAGATCTGCGTGGGCGAGTGGGAGCAAAAGACCTGGGGCGAGATCGCCCAGCGGTGGCCGCAGGAGATGGTGCTGTTCAACACCCGTCTGGACCTGTGGTCCGCCGAAGGCGCGGAAACGGCGGAGCAGGTCCGGGACCGGATGCTGTCCGCCCTGCGGGAGATCACGGCGGCCAACGACGGCAAGACCGTGGCGCTGTTCTCCCACGGCTGCGCCATCCGCATTCTGCTGGCCACCATCCAGGGCTACTCCATCGCCCAGGTGGGCGAGACGCCCCTTGGCACCAACACGGCGGTGTCCCTGGTGGAATCCGACGGTGACGGCTGGCGAGTGGTGTTCCGGGACGACGCCTCCCATCTGACCGGCGATCTGACCCGGAAGCGGGGCGGCCCCCGCCCTCTGGATCCGGGTCTCATTTTCACTGCTCTGTCCGACGCCGGACAAGCTGACCGTCTCCGGGCCTTTGCCGGGGAAAACGGTCTGGATCCGGAGCCGCTGATCCGGGACAATGCCAGCCGTCCGGTGTTTCTAGGAGAACTGGACGGTGCCGTGGTGGGCGCGCTCCAGCTGGACGAACCGCGGGAGGCGGAGAGGAAGCGTGGCTGGATCACCCTGTGCCATATCGCGGCGGGCCGCCGGAAGCACGGCTACGGCGTCCAACTGCTGGGCCAGGCGGTGGCCCACTACCGCCCGCTGGGCCGGGAGGCCCTGTGCGCCGCCGTGTCCGGAGACGACGGGGACGCCCTGCTCTTTTGCGGGGAGTACGGCTTCCATCCCACCGGCGAGGTGACGCCGGAGGGGCTGCGGGTGCTGGAGAAGGACATTGCCTTCCATCCTCTGAAAAGTTTTTCTTGACAAACTCTCTGAAAGCACTTAAAATACCTTACACATTGCAGATTACGGCATTTTCCCCGAAAATTGGAAACATAAAGGGAGTAGCCTGCGTGCCGGCCACGTCCGGTGCGTGACGCGTCTTCGTCATCACGGCGGCTGGAACAGCCGTCCGGAGCGCGTCGAACAGCGGCGAGACTTTATTGTACGCAGGAACGGCACCGTATAGTTGGTGGTCCCCTGCATACAATAAAGTCCCGCCGTACTTTTTTGAGAGGACAGGATACGTATGGACATTTTTTGGACAGTCCTTCTGTTTTTGCTGGGACTGGTGCTGATCGTCAAGGGCGGCGATTGGTTCCTGGACGGCGCCGTCTGGATCGCCGAGACCACCGGCGTGCCCCGGTTCATCATCGGCGCCACCGTGGTGTCCCTGGCCACCACCCTGCCGGAGTTGACGGTGTCCGCCACCGGCGTTATGAAGGGCGAGGTGGATCTGGCGGTGGGCAACGCCGTGGGCTCCGTCACCGCCAATCTGGGCCTGATCCTGGGCATCTCCATCGTCTGCATTCCCGCCGTGGTCAGCAAGAAGCAGTTCAATCTCAAGGCCGTCCTCATGGCGCTGGCGGCGGGATTGCTGATGGTACTGTGCCGGGGCGGTGTACTGCCTGTGGCCCCCAGCCTGCTGCTGTTCGTCATCTTCGCCCTGTATCTGTGGAACAACATCCAGGACGCCCGCACCAGCATGGCCGATCACCAGGAACACCACGGAAAGCACCGGGTCTCCCGGCGGCAGATGGCCCTGAAGCTGTTCCTGTTCGCCATCGGCATCGCCGCCATCGTCAGCGGTTCCCAACTCCTCATCACCTACGGCAGCGAGCTGGCGCTGCTGCTGGGTGTGCCCTCCAGCATCATCGGCGTCACGCTGGTGGCGGTGGGCACCTCCCTGCCGGAGCTGGTGACCACCGTGACGGCCATCATCAAGAAAGAGGCGTCCATGTCCGTGGGCAACATCATCGGCGCCAACGTCATCGACCTGACGCTGATTCTGCCCGTCTGCTCCATGCTCTCCGGCGGCACCCTCTCCATCGCCGCCCAGACCACCGCCCTGGACCTGCCGGTGTGCCTGCTGCTGTGTCTGGTGTCCGTCCTGCCGCCACTGCTGAAGGGACGATTTTACCGCTGGCAGGGTGTGCTGATGCTGGTCCTGTACGCCGCCTATATGGTAGTGCTGGTGGCTTGAAAACATATGATCCTTGAACGGCGTGGATGTCCAAAGGCATCCTCGCCGTTGCCTTTTTCCGGGGGCTGTGGTAAAATCCCGATAAAAGCCGCGGAATATCGGGCTGCTTTTGTGCAATCCAGAGATTTTTATTTGATATCGAACTATCACTTTACTTTGTTATCAAATTGAAGTATTCTATGCATAGGAACAACCGTGCAGTTTTGTCATCTCTATTGTCAAGCGAGGGGTTTCCAATGGAACTGGATCTGAATATTCTCAAGCCTCAGGAGCAGGCCGCCCTGCGGCTGCGGTTTTTGTACGAGGGCGCAGGCTACCGCAAATACCACATGGGCCGGTTCGAGGAATACGGCCTGTATCAGGAGAACCGGCGGTTTCTCTCCAGCGAGCAGGTCATCACCTTTACGGATCTGGACGGCCGTCTGCTGGCTTTGAAGCCGGACGTGACGCTGTCCATCGCCAAGAACGCCCAGCCGGGTCCGGCGGAGTGCCTGCGGTACTACTATTCCGAAAACGTCTACCGCCCCAATCTGGAGAGCCACACCTTCCAGGAGATCAGCCAGATGGGCGTGGAGTGCGTGGGCACCGTGGACCAGGACGCCGTGGAGCAGGTGGTGTCCCTGGCGGCGGACACCCTGGCGGCCATGGGCGCGGACCACGCCCTGGAGCTGAGCCACATGGGCTTCGTCACCGGTCTGCTGGATGCGGTGGGGGCCCCCGCCGCCATCCGGCCCCAGCTGCTGGTGTGCGTCCGGGACAAGAACGCCCACGATTTGCAGGAGATCGCCGGAAAGGCGGGGCTGTCCCGCCAGGGCATCGACGCCCTGCGGCGGCTGACAAGCCTGTCCGGCGAGTGGCGGACGGTGCTGGCTGCGGCGGAGCCTCTGGCCCTGAATGCTGCCATGGGAGATGCACTGACGGAGCTGCGGGCCGTCTGCGAGGCGCTGGAGGCCAAGTGCAAGGCGAACGCTCTGACCCTGGACCTGTCCCTGGTGAACGACATTGCCTACTACAATGGTCTGGTGATCCAGGGCTATCTGGCGGGGCTGCCCCGCCCCGTGCTGCGGGGCGGACGGTACGACCCCCTGCTGGAGCAGTTTACCCCCGGCGCCCGGGCCATCGGCTTCGGCGTGTATCTGGACGAGATGGAGCGCCTCAGCGCCCCGGCGGCTCCGGTGGAATCCGGCGCCCCGGCGGAGAAGGTGATGCTGAACGTGGCGCTGCCCAAGGGCCGTCTGGGCGACAAGGTGTACAATCTGCTGGCGGGCGTGGGCTACGGCTGTCCCGAGAACTACGCCGACACCCGGAAGCTGGTGGTGGAGAACCGGGAGGCGGGCATCCGCTACTTCCTGGTGAAGCCCAGCGACGTGGCCATCTACGTGGAACACGGCGCGGCGGACATCGGCATCGTGGGAAAGGACATTCTGGCGGAGTCCGGCGCCGACGTGTACGAGCTGCTGGACACGGGTCTGGGCAAGTGCCGGATGTGCGTGGCCGGACCCAAGGACTTTGAGGACGATCCCGGCCGCACTCTGCGGGTGGCCACCAAGTTCACCAACATCGCCAAGAGCTACTACGCCGCCCAGGGGCGGGACATCGACATCATCCATCTCAACGGCTCCATCGAGCTGGCTCCCATTCTGGGACTCAGCGACGTCATCGTGGACATTGTGGAGACCGGCACCACCCTGCGGGAGAACGATTTGAAGGTCGTGACGGAGTTCATGCCCATCTCCGCCCGGCTCATTGCCAACCGGGGCAGCTATCAGTTCAAGCGCCGGGAAATCGACACCCTCCTGGGCAAGCTGGCGGAGGTGATCGGAAAATGATCCGTATTCTGGATTTCAACGTCCTCCGTCCCCAGGATATCCTGAACCGGGACATCCGGGCGGAGGAGGACGTCAGCGCCGCCGTGGACGCCATTCTGGCGGACGTGCGGCAGAATGGCGACGCCGCGCTGCGGCGGTACGCGGAGAAGTTCAACGGCGCGGCGCTGGACCGTCCGGAGGTCACGCCGGGGGAATGGGACGCAGCGGTGGATTCCGTGGACCCGGACTTTCTGGAGACGCTTCGGCAGGCTGCGGACAACATCCGGGCCTTCCATGAAAAGCAGGTCCATGAAAACTTCGTCCTCACCCGGCCTGACGGCGTGCTGATGGGCCAGCGGTACACCCCCATCGAGAAGGTGGGCATCTGCATCCCCGGCAGCCCCGTCACCTTCCCCTCCTCTGTTCTGATGAACGCCATCCCCGCCAGCATCGCCGGGGTGACGGACATCATCATGGTGACGCCGCCGGACAAAAACGGCGCCATCAGCGCCGAGGCGCTGGCGGCGGCCCGTCTGGCGGGCGTGACCCGGGTGTTCAAAATGGGCGGAGCCCAGGCGGTGGCCGCCCTGGCCTACGGCACGGAGACCGTGCCCAGGGTAGATAAGATCGTGGGGCCCGGCGGCGTCTTCGTGGCCACCGCCAAGCGGAAGGTCTTCGGCACCGTGGCCATTGACATGATCGCGGGTCCCAGCGAGATTTTAGTGGTGGCGGACGGCAAGTCCGACCCCCGGTGGGTGGCAGCGGACCTGCTGTCCCAGGCGGAACACGACGTGCTGTCCTCCGCCGTGCTGGTGACGGACAGCCGTCCCCTGGCCGAGACCGTTCAGGCGGAGCTGGAGGTCCAGTTGGCCCAGCTTCCCCGGGAGGATGTGGCCCGTCAGTCCATCGACACCAACGGCCGCATCATCGTCACCGACGATTTGGACAAGGCGGTGGAGGCCGTCAACATCATCGCGCCGGAGCATCTGGAGCTGTGCGTGGACGAACCCTTCACCCTGCTGGGCAAGGTGAAGAACGCCGGCAGCATTTTCCTGGGCCGCCGGGCGTCGGAGGCTCTGGGAGACTACTTTGCCGGTCCCAACCACACCCTGCCCACCTCCGGCACCGCCCGGTTCTCCAGTCCCCTCAGCGTGGATGATTTCGTGAAGAAGTCCAGCTTTCTCTACTACAGTGAGGAGGCTTTGCAAAAAGCCGCGCCCCGGGTGGCGGATTTTGCGGAGCGGGAGGGCCTCCACGCCCACGCCCGCAGCGTCACCATCCGGACGGAAACACAAGGAAAGTGAGGTACGCGCCATGAGTCGCTTTTTATCCCCTGAGTCTGCCGCCCTGGAGCCCTATACCCCCGGCGAGCAGCCCCAGAATATCCCCTATAACAAGCTGAACACCAACGAGAGCCCCTTCCCCCCCTCCCCCAAGGTCCTGAAGGCCCTGTCCCGGGCGGAGATGCTGAAACTGAACCTATACTCCGATCCCACCTGCGCCCGGCTGTGCGGCGCCGTGGCGAAACGGTATGAGCTGCGGACGGAGCAGGTGGCCGTGGGCAACGGCTCCGACGAGCTGCTGAGCTTCGCCTTCCGGGCCTTCTGCGGCACCGGCAAGGGCTGCGCCTTCCCGGACATCACCTACGGCTTCTATCAGGTCTGGGCCCAGTACTACGGGCTGGACGCCACGGTCATCCCCCTGCGGGAGGACTTCACCATCGCCGTGGACGACTACATGGACTATCCCGGCACCATCTTCCTGGCCAATCCCAACGCCCTCACCGGCATCGCCCTGCCCCGGACGGAGATCCAGCGGCTGCTGGAGGCCAACCCGGACCGGGTCGTAGTGGTAGACGAGGCCTACGTGGACTTCGGCGGCGAGAGCTGCGTCCCCCTGCTGTTCCGGTATGACAATCTGCTGATCATCCAGACCATGTCCAAGAGCCGCTCCCTGGCCGGCGGGCGCATCGGCTTTGCCCTGGGCAGCCCGGACCTCATCGCCGACATCAACCGGGTGAAGTACAGCTTCAACCCCTACAACGTCAACCGGCTCAGCATCGTGGCCGGCGCGGCGGCCATGGAGGACGAGCCCTACTTCCAGCAGTGTACCGCCGCCATTCAGAAGAACCGGGCGTGGACGGTGCGGGAGCTGACGGCCCTGGGCTTCACTGTTCTGCCCTCGGAGGCCAACTTCATCTTCGCCAAGTCGGATAAAATTCCCGGCGGCGAGCTGTACCGGAAGCTGAAGGAGAACGGCATTCTGGTGCGCCACTTCGACGCGCCGGAGCGCATCACGGACTACTGCCGCATCACCATCGGGTCCCTGGAGCAGATGGTGGAGCTGGTGGATGAGATCACCCGTCTGCTGGAGGAGGTTTGACCATGCGGAACGCGGAGATCCGGCGGGACACCGCCGAGACCCGGATCGTCCTGTCTCTGGACCTGGACGGCACCGGAAAGAGCGCCATCGACACCGGCTGCGGCTTTCTGAATCATATGCTGACCCTGCTGGCCCGCCACGGGGACTTCGATCTCACCGTCACCTGTCACGGCGACACGGAGGTGGACTACCACCACACCGTGGAGGACATCGGCATTGCCCTGGGCCAGGCCTTCACCTCCGCCCTGGGCGACAAGCGGGGCATCGTCCGGTACGGCCAGTTCCTGCTGCCCATGGACGAGACGCTGGTGCTGTGCGCCGTGGATCTGTCCGGCCGGGACTATCTTGGGTGGGCGGTGGAGCTGCCCGCCCAGAAGGTGGGCGACTTCGACACGGAGCTGGCCAAGGAGTTCTGGCTGGGCTTCGTCCGAAACTGCCCCTGTTCCCTCCACTTCCGGCAGCTGGCGGGAGAGAACACCCACCACATTCTGGAGGCCGCCTTCAAGGGCGCGGGCCGTGCGCTGAAGATGGCCGTGGCCATGGACCCCAGGCATCTGAACGACATCCCCAGCACCAAAGGGACCCTGTAAAGGAGGAGCTGCTATGATCGCCATTGTGGATTACGGCGTGGGGAATCTGTTCTCCCTGTCCTCCAGTCTGAAGGCCCTGGGCCTGGAGGCGGAGATCACCCGGGCCCCTGCCCGGCTCCGGGCGGCGGACCGCATCATCCTCCCCGGCGTGGGCGCCTTCGGCGACGCCCGCCGGAAGCTGGACGACACGGGCCTTGTCCCCGTCATCCAGGAGGAGGCGCAGCGCAAGCCCCTGCTGGGCATCTGCCTGGGGATGCAGCTGCTGTTCGACCGCAGCTTCGAGTACGGCGAACACGCCGGCCTGGGCCTGATCCCCGGCGAGGTGGCGGACCTCCGCGACGATCTGACAGACAAGACCCTGAAGGTCCCCCACATGGGCTGGAACAGCCTGCAGATCGTCCGGGACGATCCCCTGTTTCAATATTTCAAGGACGGCGAGTACGTCTATTACGTCCACAGCTTCTACGCCCGGAACTGCGCCGACAGCATCCTGGGCACCTCTCAGTACGGCAATGTGGCCGTCACCGGTGCGGTGCGGAACGGGAACGTCTACGGCACCCAGTTCCACCCGGAGAAGTCCGGCGACGCGGGACTGCGGCTGCTGAAGGCGTTTTCGGAGCTGTGACGCATGAAAAGGAGAAGTCTGCTATGAGAAGAAAAGACCGGGAAGTGACGGACCCCCAGCGCATTGAGGAGATCATCTCCGCCTGCCACTGCTGCCGTCTGGGCTTCTGCGACGGCGGAAAGCCCTACATCGTCCCCCTGAACTTTGGCTTCTTCCGCCGGGAGGACGGCGGCTACACCTTCTATTTCCACAGCGCCCGAGAGGGCCGGAAGCTGGATCTGGTCCGGCAGACCGGTTGGGCCGGATTCGAGCTGGACACCGGCTATCAGATCCACGAGGGTGACACCGCCTGCGACTACTCCGCCGCCTTCCAGAGCGTCATCGGCGGCGGAAAAGTCTCCATCGTGGAGGACCCCGCCGAGAAGGAGACGGCCCTCCGGCTCCTGATGGCCCACATGGCCGGGGACCGGCCCTGGTCCTTCACCCCCCAGATGCTGGCCTCCGTGTGCGTCATCCGTCTGGACACGGAGGAGCTGTCCTGCAAGGTACACCTGTGACCATCATTCCGCCGTAAAGGAGCGAACATCATGCAGATCTTTCCCGCCATCGACCTGTCCGGCGGACAGGTGGTCCGCCTGTATCAGGGGGACTACGACCAGATGACCGTCTACGGCCAGGACCCCTGTGCCGCCGCCCGGACATTCCTGGAAGCCGGCGCCAAATACCTCCATCTGGTGGACCTGGACGGTGCCAGAGACGGCACCACCGCCAACTTTGACTCCATCGCCGCCATCGCCCGCCAGGGCGGACTGTACATCGAGGTGGGCGGCGGCATCCGCACCGAGGACCGCATCCGCCAGTATCTGGACCTGGGGGTGGGCCGGTGCATCCTGGGCACCATCGCCGTGAAGGACTTCGCCTTCACGGAGCGCATGGCCCAAAAGTACGGCGGCCGGATCGCCGTGGGCGTGGACGCCCGGGACGGGTACGTGGCCGTTAACGGCTGGAAGGAGTTGTCCCGGGAGCGGGGCGTGGACTTCTGCCGCCGTCTGCGGGACGCCGGGGTCCGCACCGTCATCTACACCGACATCAGCCGGGACGGCGCCGAGCGGGGCACCAATCTGGAGGTCTACCGAGAGCTGGCGGAGATCAGCGGACTGGACATCACCGCCTCCGGCGGCGTCAGTTCCCTGGAGGAGCTGCGGGCCCTGCGGGATATGGGCACCGGGGCCGCCATTCTGGGCAAGGCCCTGTACACCGGACGGCTGGACCTGAAGACGGTGCTGGCGGAATTTCAAGACTAAAAAGCGAGGCGAGGACAATGCTGGCAAAGCGCATCATCCCCTGTCTGGACGTACGGAACGGACGGGTGGTCAAGGGCGTCAACTTCGAGGGTCTGCGGGACATGGCGGACCCGGTGGAGATGGCCCATTTCTACAACACCTCCGGCGCCGACGAGCTGGTGTTCTACGACATCACCGCCTCCGCCGAGGGCCGCACCCTGTTCACCGACGTCCTCCGCCGGGTGGCCAGTGAGATCTTTATTCCCCTGACGGTGGGCGGCGGTATCAACACTGTGGACGATTTCGACCGGGTGCTGAAGTGCGGTGCCGACAAGGTCAGCGTCAACTCTGGTGCCATCCGGGACCCCTCCCTCATCGGCGTGGCGGCCCGGAAGTACGGCGACCAGTGCGTAGTCCTCAGCATGGACGTGAAGCGGGTGGACGGTCAGTTCCGCCTGTTCGCCAAGGGCGGCCGGGAGTACACCGGCATCGACGCCATGGACTGGGCGGTGAAGGGCGTGGCCAGCGGCGCGGGGGAGATCGTGCTGAACTCCATCGACACCGACGGCGTAAAGCAGGGCTTTGACCTGGAGATGCTGGACACCCTGGCATCCAAGGTCAGCGTCCCCATCATCGCCAGCGGCGGCGCGGGCAAGAAGGAGGACTTTGCGGAGCTGTTCCGCCATCCCGGCATCGACGCGGGACTGGCAGCCTCCATTTTCCACACGAAGCAGGTGGATATCCAGGATCTGAAGCGGTATCTCCGGGCCCAGGGCGTGGAGATGCGGGTATGACATACAAAAGCCGGGGCGGGCTGTGTGTCCCGGAGATGAAAAAGGAGAGCAAGACCCATGGAACTGAAATTTGACGAAAAGGGACTGATCCCCGCCATCGTCCAGGACCACTACACCAAGGAGGTCCTGACCCTGGCCTATATGAACCGGGAGAGCCTGGCCATCACCATCGATGAGCGGCGGACCTGCTTCTGGAGCCGCAGCCGTCAGGAGCTGTGGCGCAAGGGCGACACCTCCGGCAACGTGCAGCACGTGGTGTCCATCACCGCGGACTGCGACGGCGACGCCCTGGTGGTGGAGGTGGTGAAGGACGGTCCCGCCTGTCACACCGGCGCGGAGAGCTGCTTCTTCAACCAGCTGTACCTGTCTGACGAGCTGAAGCAGTTCAGCTACGAGGGACTGTACCGGCTGATCCAGGGCCGGAAGACCACCCCCAAGGAGGGCAGCTACACCACCTACCTCTTTGACAAGGGCCTGGACAAGATCCTGAAAAAGGTGGGCGAGGAGTGTACCGAAGTCATCATCGCCGGACGCAAGGAGGACAAGGATGAGACCATCTTCGAGATTGCCGACCTGACCTACCACGTCATGGTGCTGATGGTGCAGATGGGTATTTCCGTGGAGGACATCACCCGGGAGCTGGAGAAGCGCCACGTGGTGGACCACAAGGTGAAGCAGGAGCGGATGCAATGACCCCCGCCTGCTGCTCCGTCCACACCCACTCCGTCCTCTGCGACGGCAAAAGCACCCTGGCGGAGATGGCGGAGGCGGCCTTTGCCGCCGGTGTGCGGTATTTCGGTGTCTCCAGCCACAGCCCCACGCCCATTCCCTACGACGCGGGCAACGTCCTGCCGGAGGACCTGACGGCGTACCGTCAGGCGGTGCTGAGCCTTCGGGAGACCTATGCCGGGCGGATGGAGGTGCTGCTGGGCATCGAGTGGGACAGTCAGTCCTTGGACGCTCCGCCGCCGTGGCTGGATTACTGGATTGGCTCCGTCCACAACCTCCGGGACCCCCGCACCGGGGGGTACCATGCCATGGACTGGGACGTGGAAAAGCTGCTGGCCTGCCGGGATGAGATGTTCGGCAGGGACCTGTGGGCCATGATTCGGGGGTACTACGCAGAAGTCGGCGCTATCGCCGCCCGGCGGCCCACGATTCTGGGTCATGTGGACCTGATCACCAAATTCAACGAGGGCGGTGCCCTGTTTGACGAGGACGATCCCCGTTACCGGTCCGCCGCGCTGGATGCCCTCCACCGGGCGGACCCCGATGCCACGGTGCTGGAGATCAACACCGGCGCCATGGCCCGGGGCTACCGGACGGTGCCCTATCCCGCCCTGTTTCTGCTGAAGGAATGGCGGGAGATGGGCGGGCGCGTCATCCTCACTGCTGACGCCCATACGGCGGACGGCATCGTCTATGGATACGATGCCGCCGGGACGCTGGCTCGGGAGACGGGCTTCCGGGAGAGTGTCGTACTGACCCGACAGGGCTTTGTACCCTGTCCGCTTTGAATGAACATGCCGCCGGAGAGTGTCTCTCCGGCGGCAGTTTTCATGGGATTTCCAGGAAAATCAGGCTTTTTTGACAAGTCCGGCGGGGAAAACCGGCCCCCTTTTGTCCTGTCTGCCGCTTGTGGAACATTGTCCGGACTGATAAAATATCATCGGATTATGTGTAAGACCGCAGGATCTGCTGATACTATGTAAAGGGGTATGTTCATGTTTCAGACCGTGATTTTTGACCTGGACGGGACGCTGCTCAACACCATCGACGATCTGACCGCCGCCGGTAACTATGTCTGCCAGCGCAACGGCTGGCCCACCCACACGGTGGAGGAGTTCAAGCTGATGGTAGGCCACGGCATCCCCAATCTGGTGTCCCAGTTCTCTCCGGCGGAATTCCGCAGCCCGCTGCTGCTGATGTCCACGCTGTCCCAGTTCTCCGAGTATTACGGCAAGCACAATATGGACAGGACCGTCCCCTATGACGGCATTCCGGAGCTGCTGGCATCTCTGAAGGAACAGGGCGTCCGGATGGCCGTCTACTCCAACAAGGCCGACGAGTTCAGCCAGGTCATCGTGCGGCACTACTTCCCCGGCGTCTTCGATCTGGTGCTGGGCAAGGTGTCCGGCCTGCCGGTGAAGCCCGATCCCACCGGTGTGAAGCGCATTCTGGAAAAGCTGGGTGCCGACGCCGCCTCCACCCTGTACGTGGGCGACAGCGACGTGGATATGCAGACCGCCCACAATGCCGGTCTGACGGCCTGCGGCGTCACCTGGGGCTTCCGGTCCCGGGAGGAGCTGGCGGGCGAGCATCCCCGCTTCCTGGCGGACACCCCGGCGGAGCTGCTGGGCCATGCCCTGGGCGAGTAATCCCGATTATTGAAAAAACGGACGTATGCCGCAATGGCATGCGTCCGTTTTTTATATCCGTATTCACCGCAGCCAGCGGCGGCGGAGCCGGTTCCTCCAGAGGGCGCTGAGCCGGTGGAGCATGGCGTCCGTCAGCAGGAACACCAACTCCATCAGTACCACCGTGGCGGCCATCAGGGCAACGGAGGTGGTCCGGAACTCCTGCACCAGCGCTTCCATCTGAAAGAGGAAGATCAGCAGGGCGTAGAGCGCCGCCATGGAGGCCGTGCAAAGCCCCAGCTTCGCCCCGTACTGCAAGGCCCGGGGCCGGATGCGGTCCAGGGCGGGCTGGACCGCGGGATACCAGCCCCAGAACAGCCAGACCCCCGCCAGTTCCCGGTCTGCCGCCAGCAGCAGCCCCAGGATGGCGACAGCGGCGTAGGCGGTGAGGGCCAGTTTCATTCCGAACTCCTCCCGCACCGGCAGCAGCGCCGTCATGGCCAGGATGGGACAGCAGTACAGCGCCACCGGGATCACGCTCCCCAGCAGCAGAAACACCGCCGCCAGGGCGCACAGCATCCCGCACAGGGCCAGTTTTCTCGTCTTCTCCCGCAACTCAGCCCACGTCCTTGTACTTCATCTTGTAGTAGCTCCACCGGCGCATTTTGGCGATGAGGGCCTGCTGGTCCTCCGACAGCTCCGTCTGCTTGCACAGTGTGCCGTCGCCCTGCTGGCAGACCGTCTTGTGGAGGATGGGCAGTTCCCGGCGGGCCTCCGTCAGGTAAGAGAACCAGGGGCTGGACGCGCCCCGGCCCGTCAGCTCCAGCACCGTGGCGCCCAGATAGCAGGCGCTGATGGAACCGTCCTCCGGCAGGTCCAGAGCGGACACGGCGTTCTCCCAGTCCAGCTGCTCCGCCGCCGCGTCGTTGGCCCAGATCACATAGGGCGTCTCGTAGGTGGCGATGAACCGGGAGATGTCGCCGCCATCGGGCTGCATATCCATGCCCAGTTCGTTGTAGGCCAGACGGCCGTCCCCCAGATAGGGCAGGTGATCGCCGAAGTACACCAGGATCACCGGCTCCTCACGCTGGGCAAAGTAGTCCCGCAGGTCGCCCAGCATTTGGTCGGCGTCCCGGACGCCCTCGATATACACCTTCAGCAGCGTCTCCGCCTCCTCAGACAGTTCGGCGGAGGTCTCCACCGGCGGGAATTCATACCCCGCGCCGTACTTGTCGGCGGTATAGGACATGTGGTTCTGAATGGTGGTCGTGTAGTTGAAGTAGGGTGCGCCGTTCTCCATGGCGGCCTCGAACTTCTCCTGAATGAGGCCGGTCAGATACTCGTCGGAGACCCAGGTGCCGGTGCCCTTGTACTCCACATTCTCCATCTGGTCGGCAAACAAAATCTCCTGGGCGCCGAACCAGCGGTAGACGTTCTCCCGGTTGTAGAACCAGGCGTAGCCCGGGTGCAGGAAGGACGTCTGATAGCCGTCACTCCCGAAGACCCGGAACAGGCTGTCCAGATTCCGGTTTACCGCCCGGAAGGGGGAGATGGTGCCGGGGGACAGGGTGGCTCCCTGGATGCCCGTCAGCACGTCAAACTCCGTGGCGGCAGTGCCGCCGGCGAAGCCGGGTACCACCACATGGCCGGAGAGACAATTGGGGTCCGCCTGGATATCGTGGAGATTCTTCAGCGGGTCGTTTTCCTCGCTGTAGGTAAAGGCATCGAAATCCGTAATGTCCGAGAAGGCCTCGTTCATCACCATGATGACATTGACGTCCTTCCCCAGACCCGCGACATCCCCGGTCTCCCAGCTCTCCGCCTCGGCACGGGAGTAGCCCTCCGGCTTGTCCACGCCGTACTTGGTGAAGTGGTGGCAGAAGCAGTAGGGGAAGCCCAGCTCGTTGAACATCACCGGGATGTACTCCCGGTTGCTGACGGAGAAGGAGTTGTACAGATCGTCGGAGGCGTAGACGGTGAGGATCAGCCCCGCCAGAATGGCGATGGGGGCAATAAAGCCCAGGAGCCGCGCCCAGACCGTCCGCAGCTTCTCCACCGGGAAGGGCTTGCAGCCAATGAACCGGGACAGCGCCAGCGTGGCCGCCGCCGTCAGGATGATCACCGCGATGACGCCCCAGGGCCACTGGATGCTGTAGTCCTTGGTGGCGGAGAAGACCTCCTTCAGCAGGGCGAAGTCCCGGGGGAACACCGGCTCATCCCGGACCACCAGCTTGATGCGGTTGGCCATGGACAGCACAGCGCAGCCGGTCCCCACCAGACAGGCGGAGGCGAACACGTTGCGGAACAGGAAGGTGAAGGCCAGCATCAGCGCCCCGATGGGCACACAGTTCAGGATGATCAGCAGCGGCTGGTGCAGGAAGATCCATCCCACCCGCATAAAGCTGTTGGGCTGGATCCACAGGCACAGCAGGGTATAGAAACCAGTAAGCAGCACCACCGCCGTCAGGGACAGGGCAAGCCCCATCTGATACTTCGGCGTATGTTTTTCTCGTCTCTGTCGTTTCAAACAATTCGGTCCTTTCTATGATCTCAGACGCTGGTCAGGCCTCCGGCGTCTTTTTGCAGGCTGCCAGCACATCGGCGGATGTCAGCCGCATCAGGTCCTCACGGCCCACGGTCTCCATGGCCGCCAAGCGGTTGGCCTGGGCTGTCAGGATCTTTTCAAACAGATTCCGGACGCCCCGTGCGTTGCCGAAGGAGACGGCGTCGGCGCCGGCCTCCTCCAGAGCGTCCTTCACCGTCTCCCGGGCGTCCTCCGCCAGGGTGTAGCAGCCCTTTTCGCACTGTCTCCCGAAGATTTGGAGCAGCTCCTCCGGAGTGTAGTCGTCAAAGTGGAGGAAGCGGTTGAACCGGGACTCCAGACCGGGATTGGAGTGGATGAAGTCGTCCATCAGGCCGTCGTATCCGGCCACGATGACCACCAGATCGTCCCGGTGGTCCTCCATGGCCTTCAGAATGGTGTCGATGGCCTCCTGGCCGAAGTCGTTCTCCGACCGGCCATTGAGGGCGTAGGCCTCGTCGATGAACAGCACGCCCCCCAAGGCGGAGTCGATGACTTTCCGGGTCTTGATGGCCGTCTGCCCTACGTAGCCCGCCACCAGACCGGACCGGTCCACCTCCACCAGCTGTCCCTTGGACAGGATGCCCAGAGAGTGGTAGATCCGGGCCATCAGCCGGGCCACGGTGGTCTTGCCGGTGCCGGGATTGCCGGAGAACACCATATGGAGGCTCAGGTCCGTGGTAGGCAGGCCGTTCTCCTTCCGGAGACGGTACACCGTCACCAGATTGATAAGATTTCTGACCTCCTGCTTCACGGCGCCCAGGCCGATGTAGCCGTCCAGTTCCGCCTGGAGATCCTCAATCTTCTCCGGTGGGATCTCCGCCGCGGCTTCTCTGGCGGCATCGTCCGTCGGGACGGCGGACTGTTTCTCCGGCTTCTCCGGAGCCGGGGCTTTGTCCGGTGCCTTGGGGGCCATCGTCTCCGGTGACGGCGCGGCGGGCGTTCCCCAGAAGTCGCCGCCCATGTGGCTGAGATTGTTCTCCGTCATGGTGCGGATCACGTCCAGCTGCTGGGCGATGAGCTGGTCTTTTCTGTCGTCGTTTCTGCGCTTCATGTCTCCGCCTCCCACAGTTTTATTTCATCAGGCCGGTCTGTTCCAACGCCCGGAACAGCAGTCCCGCCAGATAGCCCGTCAGGGTCCCGGACAGCAGCGACACCGCCAGCAGCACCGGCAGATAGGCCAGCGGCGCGGCGTTGCCCAGCGTCACCATGGCCGCCGCCACCTGGCCGCAGTTGTGGGCGGCGGCGCCGCCCATGGACACGCCGTAAATGGATAGTCTCCGCAGCCGGGACAGACCGATCATCACCAGCATGGCGGATAGGCCCCCCATCAGGGAGAACAGCAGCGCGTTGAGATTTCCGGCGAACGCCGCCCCCAGGGTACACCGGGCAATGAGGATCAGCATCGCCTGGGTGGGGCCCAGGGCGTACAGGGCGAAGATGGTCACGATGTTGGCCAGCCCCAGCTTGATGCCCGGCAGGGGGATCAGCAGGCCCAGGGGGATAAAGTTCTCCATGTAGCTGAGGCCCAGGGCCAGGGCCGTCAGCACGGCGCAGAGGGTCAGCTGCCGTGTGGTCAGTTTCATACGCGCCGCCCTCCTATCCGATGACCGCGTCCACGGCGGCGTCTTCCGCACCGCCGGTAAGCTGGATGGAGATGCGGGCGGGCAGGCAGACGATGCTCCGTCCGGCGTGATGGATCTCCCCGGTGTGGACGCAGTCCTGATTGGGGCAGTCCGACGACGCCACCCGGACGCCCTCCGCCGAGAACTCCACCGTCAGGGAATACCCGCTGCCGCTGTAGGTCCGGGTCTCCGGGGCGGACAGGGCCGTCAGATCCACCCGATCCAGCTCCCTGCCGTCGGCGGACACCACCGCCTGGAGCCTGTTCCCCGCGGAGAGGGTCCGGCTCCAGTACGCCCCGCCGGTAACGGCGGCCAGCAGCAATATCACCGCCGCCACGGCGGCGTCCCACCGGGTGGGGTGCAGTTTAACGGATGATCTCATAGATATACCCGGCGTCCTCGTTTCGTTCAAATTTCTTCTCGAGGCCATCAGTGACCAGCAGACGGCCGTCCGCCGTCACCAGCACCATGTCGAATTCGTACCCCGACCGGCGCCAGAAGTCGATGGCCCGCTCCTCCCCCATGACGAACAGCGCCGTGGAGAAGGCGTCGGCCATGGTGCCGCCGGTCAGACCGTCGCCGCCGTCCGGGCCCACCGCCGGAGCCACGATGGTGACGGACAGCAGCCCGCTGTCCGCCGGATATCCGGTGGCGGGATCGATGATATGGTGATAAGTTTGGCCATCCTGCTCAAAATAGCGCTGATAGCCGCCGGAGGTGATGGCATAGGCGTCCCGCAGGCTGAGTACACCGGTGCAGGAATCCGTATCCTGCGGATCCTGGACCGCCACTCGCCAGGGAGCGCCGTCGGGCTTTTCGCCATGGGCGTAGACGTTGCCTCCCAAATACGCCAGGGCGGATTCCACCCCCTGCTCCCGGAAGATGGCCTCGACCCGCTCCGAGGCGTAGCCCTTGGCGATACCGCCCAGGTCGATGGACTGCCCTTCCCCGATAGTCACCTGAGCCGTGTCTCCCCGGTCCTCCACGGCGATGGTCCCACTGTCCACCAGGGGCAGCAGGCTATCCAGCGTCCCCCGGTCGGGGACGTGCTTTTCGTCGGTGGTGAAACCCCAGGCGTCCATCACCGGGGCAATTGTGATGTCAAAAGCGCCGCCGGTGTCCTCCGAGAAGGTCCGGGCGCTTTGGATCAGACGCCCTGTCTCCCCGCTGACCGTCACTGGCGCTCCGGCGCCGCTGTTGACGCGAGAGACCTCACTGTCTCCGTCTGTCCGGTCCAGCAGGGCCTCCAGACGCCGGACCTCCCGGTCCGCCGCGTCTGCCGCCGCCTGGCCGTTTTTGCCGTAGGCGGTGAACCGCATCACCGTGTCCATGGCGAAGGTCTCCGTCACGGCGGGCTCCTCCGCTCCGCAGCCGCTCAGTGCGCCGCACAGCAGCGCCGCAGCCAGCGCCAGTGCGGCCCGTTTCATTTTGCGTGTCATATGTCATCCTCTCACGGACATTTTTGTCTTCCGTCCCAGGCTGCATTCCTTGTCCTGCGGACAGTCCGGCACATTCAAACAGGCTTAGTATACCACACTTTTTTTCGGTTCTCAACCGGCAAGCCGCAGTTTTTGGGGTCATCCTCTTGCAAAACATGAAAAAGTCTGCTACAATAACACAATATGTCCCCTGTGTATTTCGCTCAGGGGGACACGCCTGTGAATTCACCTTGGAGGTTACGATAAATGGCTCAGAAACCCAATAAAAAAGGAAACGCCCGTGCGCAGAAGGCTGATTCTGTCAACAGCGCCGTCAAGTTTTTGCTGGCCGGCTGCCTGGCAGAGGCGTATCTTCTGGTGCTTCGCAAATACTTCATCAACGGAAAGCTGGAGCAGGTCGTTCAGTGGGACGGCTATCTCCAGATTATTGTCTACGCGGGGCTGATCATCGCCGCGGCGGGACTTGCCCTGAGACTGGTGTTCCGGAAAGAGAAGTCCTGGAAGCAGAGCGCCGGCTGGACTCTGCTGGGCGCCGGCGCATTTCTGGCCGTGGCCAGCTGGCTGGTGCGGAACTACGTCTACACGGCCATCACCCCGCTGTGCATCATCGTCCCTGTGGTGATGCTGCTGGGGATTCTTTGGAGCCTGTACGACCGGGAGTGCGTCTACTCCCTGTCCGTTCTGGGCGTCACGGTGCTGGTGCTGTGGCTCTGCCGCAAGGGCCTGGGCACTGTGGTCTGGAATACCAAGGTCCTGATCGCGGCGGTGCTCTATCTGGCCGTCATGGCTGTGGCGGGCGTTCTGTTCTGGAAGGCCGGAAAGGCCGACGGCATGCTGGGCAATGTCCGGATGCTGCCCAAGGGCGCGGACGCCATGCCCGTGTACGCCTCCTGCGTGCTGTCCCTGGCCGCGGTGGCCGTGGGGCTGATCAGCACCACCGCCGCTTACTACGCCATCTGGGCCGTCTGCCTGGTGATCTTTGCGCTGGCGGTGTATTACACCGTCCGTCAGCTTTAAGCGGCTCCTCGTTGTTTCCATCCCGTATGCTCCACTCCCTGCCGTCTTCACGGCAGGGAGTTTTTCTGTTCCAGAGCCGTGCAGATCCTTTGTCCCGGAAAACGCAGAGCGCCCCCGCCGCCCTTTTGGGCGGCGGGGGCGCTGTCATTCAGCAGACAGTCAATCGCCGAAGAAGATGCCGATGTCCCGGGCCGTCTGGATCAGAGGATGGTCCGTGGGCAGGAACTTGGTCTGGCTGGCGGCATCCGCCAGGGGGACCGCCACGATCTCGCCCTTCTGGATGCCCACCATGTAGCCGTACTGCTTATCCCGGATCAGCTTGGCCGCGGCAGTGCCGAACTGGGTGGCCAGCACCCGGTCATAGGGGCAGGGAGGGCCGCCTCTCTGATAGTGGCCGGGAATGGTGACCCGGGCCTCCTGACCCAGGGCCTTCTCCAGCTCGCTGGCCAGCCGGTAGGAGATTGTGGAGTGCTTGCTGTTCTCCTTGGCCCGGCGGCGCTCCTCCTCGGAAAGCTGCTTGTCAGTGACGGACACGGCGCCCTCCGCCACGGCGATGATGGAGAAGTTCCGGCCTCTCTTGCGGCGGCTCTCCAGTCCCGCCACGATTTTGTTGAAGTCGTAGGGGATCTCCGGAATGAGGACGACGTCGGCACCGCTGCCGATGCCTGCGTGGAGGGTCAGCCAGCCGGCGTCCCGGCCCATCAGCTCCACCAGGAAGATCCGGCCGTGAGAGCTTGCAGTGGAGTGAATATAGTCAATGACGTTGGACGCGATGTCCACGGCGCTCTGGAAGCCGAAGGTGGTGTCGGTGCCGAAGATGTCGTTGTCGATGGTCTTGGGCAGGGTCACCACGTTCATACCGGCGTCCATCAACAGCTTGGCGCTCTTCTGGGTGCCGTTGCCGCCCATGACCACCAGACAGTCCAGGTTCAGCCGGTTGTAGGTGTCCAGCATGGCGGGCATCAGGTCGTTGCCCTCCTCGTCCACGATGGCCTTGCCGGGGATGTACCGCTGGCGGGAGGTGCCCAGAATGGTGCCGCCCTCCGTCAGGATGCCAGAGAAGTCCTTGGGCTCCATGAACTTGTAGTCGCCGTCGATGAGCCCCCGGTAACCGTCGTACATGCCGAAGATCTCCACATTGTCCACGTACTGCAGCAGCGCCTTGCCGACACCTCGGATGGCAGCGTTCAGGCCCTGGCAGTCGCCGCCGCTGGTGACGATGCCCACACGGGTAGTTCGCTTCATTGCAATTCTCCTTTCAGATGATTCTGAAAACCTTTGCCTCATCATATCAGGACATCTTCAGTCCGTCAAGCTGGATTTTCGCAGATTTTCTCGGTTTTTCGTCCGAAATCTGAATCAAAAGTTTGGGAAAATGTGCTGTATTGGCAGATTCAGCTCACTTTACGAAATCGTTTACGTGAATTTTTATCCGAATTTCAAAAACTCGCTGCCAGGGGGTCGCCCACTCCGACAGAACGAGGCCGTCCAGGCCGGTGCGCTCCCCGTCTGGAGAAGTGAGGAACTGTCCCTGGGACAGATTCTTCAGCACATCCGCCGTCTCCCGCTCCATCAGGGACGCCAGCTTCTCCAGCACCGCGGCGGTGTCCGTGCCGGAGGCGGCGAAGTTGTCTGGGTTGCCGCCCAGCTCCTCCCGCACATAGACGGTGAGCTGGTCCTTGGCCCGGTTCTTGTAGCAGATGTCCTTGAGGAGGGAGTCCGCCAGCGTCCGGATGAAGGCCTGGTTCTGAGCCGTGGAGCAGGTGCCCTGCTGGCGCAGGCACAGCCACCGGGCCAGCCCGTTGGACAGGGCGATGCCCGTGGCGTTGGCCAGATCGTAGAATCCAGCGTAGCCCAGCAGCATAGACAGTTCCGTCTTTTTCACCAGCTGGTCCTGGAAGTCCGTGCCGTACTGGTTCCGTGCGGCGTCCATCAGCACCGTGGGGACGCCCTTCTTTCCGTTCTCCTCCAGAGCGGCGATGAGGTCCCGGATAGCCGTCTTTCGGAACTTGTCCGTGTCCTCCGCCGGGCGGGTCAGCACCAGCACCTGCACGTCCTCCCCGCCGTCCACGCACTCCGCCCCCAGATAGTCCAGATGGGCGTCCACAATGTCCCGCAGGGGCTGGTGGTCATAGTCGCTGGAGGTGATGTTGCCGTCGCTACCGAAGTAGCGCACCCGGACTTTGGGCGCGGGACCGGTGTACTCTGTGTCCCCGTAGAGACGGCACACCGCCAGCATTCCGTCCTCGTCAGCACCGGACAGCACAGCCCCCCGGCCCTCCACCGCCTGCTTCAGCCAGGCGATCTCACTGGTCTGGATGCTGTCCGATGGGGCGGAGTCATCCACGCCGATGAGGAAATGGACGTTGTCCATCCCTGCCGACGCGGACAGGGCGTGGTCAATGAGCCGCAGCTTCCGCTCCCGGCAGCGATGGTATTGTGCCACCTGCTCCGCCGTCAGGCCGAAGTCCCCTGCGTTCAGGGGCGCGCCGTCCGGGCCACTGCCGTAATTGGCGGCGATGTTCTCCACCGTCAGGCTATCGCCAGTTAGAGCGGGGCGGGACGCCATGCTGTAGGCACGGAGGGTTTCGTAGCCCTCCAGATCCCAGCCGTTATAGCCAACGGTAGGGGCCAGACGCATAACAGTATCCATCAGGTACACCTGATTCTCCCCGTTCGCCAGGGCGGACAGCAGGCCGTCGATGAGCTGGAACTCCGACAGCACCGTGCCGTCGGACAATGTCACGGCCTCCCCGGAGAAGCTGCGGGAATTCACCAGTCCGCCGGACAGCAGCTGGTCCAGGGACAGGATATACCGGCTGCACCCGGCCTTATTCTGGGCCAGCACCCACTCGTACAGCGCCGCCCGGTCACCGTACTGGGTCCCGTTGGGGTTGGGGTCCTGTCCGTCCAGACAGGTGTGGTACAGGGATTCCTCCGGCATGACCACCTCATAGCCCAGCGACTCCGCCAGATAGACCACCCGGTCCGTGTTCACGGGCCGGTCGTCCAGGGGCACATAGGCGATGGTTCCGGTGCTCTCCCGCTCCGTCACCGGTGCCGGTATCCGCTCCGGAGCCGCGCCGCAGCCCGCCAGCAGCGACAGGCACAGCAGTCCGCTCAGCAACGGGATGCACAGCAGTCCGCTCAGCAACGGGATGCACAGCTTCTTCATCATTCTGATCCTCCTGTAGAAAAGTCCCGAAAGGCGGAAAACGGCATTCCAAACCGCGTTTGGAATGCCGTCCCGTCGTTTTCATGCAATGTGCGCCCTTACAGGCCCAGGCCGCCCAGATTCAGACCGCTGGTCAGGCCCTCCATGCCCTTGTCCATGGCCTCGCCGGCCTGACGCAGAGCCTCGTTGACGGCAGAGACCACCAGATCCTGGAGCATCTCCACGTCGTCCGGGTCCACGGCCTCCGGCTTGATGGACAGGGACAGCACTTCTTTCTTGCCGTTGACCGTGGCGGTGACCACACCGCCGCCCACGGTGGCGCTGAACTCCTGAGCCTCCACAGCGGCCTGGGTCTCGTTCATGGCCTGCTGCATCTCCGCGATCTTCTGCTGCATCTCCGCCTGACGCTGTGCGCCGGTGGGACGCTTGCTGCCGTTGGAAAAACCACGGCGTGCGCTGTAACTCATAGCTGTTTCTCCTTTGCTTATTTGATGTTATTTGATCTCAATGTTGTCGAACTGACTCCCAAATGCAATGAGGTTCTTTCGCAGGTCCGCCGGGGAGACCTTAGGTGGCTCTCCCACCACCAGATGCACCGTCACTGGTCCGCCGGTGAGGGATTCGCCGTTGTCCCGCAGTGCGTTCAGCACCCGGTCGTTGTCCAGACGGCCCTTCACCACGTCGTCCGGTGCGAACACCGTCACCACGCCGTTGTCCACCGTGCCCCGGCATGCGCCCAGGAAGGCCCGGTACATGGGCGGCAGAGCGCCCTTGCTGCTCTCCGCCAGCTCCCGCCAGATGGCGGCACCTCCGGCTGAGGGTTCTGTCACTGGTGCGGCGGACGGCTGGGGGATGGAGGGTCCGGCAGACCGCGGGGCCGGAGCAGGCTCCGTCCGCTCCCAGGGGGCGGGAGCCGGTTGACGGGGCTCCTCCCAGGGGACCGCAGGCTCCGCCGCCATAGGCGGCTCCTCCGGCAGAGGAGGCTCCTCAGGAAGGGGCGGTTCCTCCCAGGGGACCCGCTCCTCCCGTACCGGCGGCTCCTCCGGCAGAGGAGGTTCCTCCCAAGGAGGGACGTCCGCCGCCTTGGGGGTTGGTTTTTTCGCCCTGGCCGCGGGCTTCGGCGCGGCAGGCTGTTGGACCACCGGGGCAGGCTCCGGCGCCTGCTGGGTCCGGATGGCCGCGGGCAGCACCGCCATCCGCTCCTCCAGCCGGGTCATCCGGGCGGCCAAGGCGGTGACGTCGCCGCAGAGGCTTTCATCGCACAGCCGCAGGAGGCACAGCTCCGCGTCGGTGCGGCGGTTGGCGCTGTAATAGAGATTGGCCGTGGTCTGCTGCAAGGTCATGGACAGGTAGATCAGGCGGCTGGCGGACAGGGCCTTGCCCAGCCGGTCCAGAGTGGCGGAATCGTATCCGCCGGACAGCAGCGCCGCGCCGCCCTGGGGGGCGGTCTTCCGCAGCAGCAGATCCCGGGTCAGGGTGGACAGCTCGCCCAGCACCGCACCCACGTCTTTTCCGCCGGCGTAGAGCTGGTCCAGCAGCAGCAGCGCCGCCTGGGCGTCCCGCTGCGCGATATCTTCCATCAGCTGGGCGGTCTGGAGATTGCCCGCCAGGCCCAGCACGTCCAGTACCGCCGCGGCGTCCACGGTGCCGCCCGCGGCGGCACACTGGTCCAGCAGGCTCAGGCCGTCCCGCAGGGCGCCGTCCGCCAGACGGCTCAGCAGCTCCGCGCCGTCGGCGGTCAGAGGGATGCCCTCCTGCCCCGCCACATAGCTGAGGCGCGCCGCCACGTCCTGGGGCGTGATGCGCTTGAAGGAGAACCGCTGGCACCGGGACAGGATCGTCGCCGGGACCTTGTGCAGCTCCGTGGTGGCCAGAATGAACATCAGATGCTCCGGCGGCTCCTCCAGGATCTTCAGCAGGGCGTTAAAGGCGGAGATGGACAGCATGTGCACCTCGTCGATGATGTACACCCGCTTCTTCACGTTGGCCGGGGCGTAGATGGCCTCGTCCCGCAATGCCCGGACCTGGTCCACGCCGTTGTTGGAGGCGGCGTCCAGCTCCAGCACGTCCAGAAAGCTGCCGTTCTCAATGCCCAGACAGGAGGCGCACCGGCAGCAGGGATTGCCGTCCACGGGGTCCTCGCAGTTGACGGCCTTGGCCAGAATTTTGGCGCAGGTGGTCTTGCCGGTGCCCCGGGTGCCGGTGAACAGATACGCGTGGGAGGTGCGGCCCTCGGCCACCTGCTTCTGCAATGTCTCGGTGATATGGGACTGACCGATGACGTCGGCGAACGTCTTGGGCCGCCATTTGCGGTACAGGGCCTGATACAACAGGGCCGCCTCCCTTCGTGAGAATCCAATTTGGGACGCAAAAACTCCTCCGCATCAAGCTGCGGAACCGGCGCCCTCGCGGCACATGGAACATCCCGCTTAATGCTGCTCGGTTCCCCGCCTGACATGATTCACGGGCATCCATTGCGCGAGACCGGCTCCGCAGCTTGATACGGAGGAATTCGATAGCTCTTATATTCTACTATAAAGATTCCAAATTATCAACTAAAAAATACAGGGATTTTAAAATCGTCTCCGCAAAACGGAAACAGAGGGTGAAAACGCCCTTGACAGCGTCCGCCGGAGGGGGCAAAATACATATAGAATAACTTGGTTTTCAGAGAGGAGCGGCGATCATGCGGGAATTTTTCCGGACCCTGGTCCACCATCTGGAGGACGGCCAGCCGGCCGTTCTGGTGACGGTGCTGTCCGCCAGCGGCTCCACGCCCCGGGGCGCGGGGGCCATGATGGCCGTGTTCCCCGGCGGGACGGCCGCCGGCACCATCGGCGGCGGCAACGTGGAATACGAGGCCCAGAAGCTGTCGGCCCGGCTGCTGGAGAGCGGCGGGAACGCCGTCCGGTCCTTCCGGTTCGTCCAGGGGGACGCCGCCAGTCTGGGCATGGTCTGCGGCGGAGACGTGACGGTCCACTTCCAGTACCTCCCCGCCGGGGACGATGCCGCCATCGCCGCCTTCCGGCGGCTGATGGAGCTGTCCGGCGGTTCCTCCGGTGCCTGGCTGGTCCGGCAGATCCGGGACGGACAGGTGACGGGGATGCGGGCGCTGTCGTCGGAGGACCCCATCACCCCGGAGCTGTCCCTCCTGATGAAGGACCGGCCAGAGCAGACGCCGGAGGGATGGTTCTCCATCCCCGTGGTGCGGCCCGGCAGGGTCTATATCTTCGGCGGCGGCCATGTGTCCCAGGCGCTGGTGCCTGTGCTGGCCCAGGTGGGCTTCCGTCCCGTGGTGTACGACGACCGGCCGGAATTTGCCTCCCCCGCCCTGTTTCCTCAGGCGGCGGAGACCTTCTGCGGCCCCTTTTCGGAGCTGGAGCAGCATCTGTCCATTACCGCCGACGACTATGTGGTGGTGATGACCCGGGGCCATCAGGCGGATTACGAGGTGCTGGCCCGGACGCTCCGCAGCGGCGCCCGGTATCTGGGCTGCATCGGCTCGAAAAAGAAGCTGTCCATCTGCCGGGACCGCCTGCTGGAGGCGGGCTTCACGACGGAGGAGTACAGTGTCCTCCACGCTCCCATCGGTCTGGCCATCGGCGCGGAGACCCCGGCGGAGATCGCCGTCTCCGTGGCGGCGGAGCTGATCGCCGTCCGGGCGGGGGTGCTGAAGTGAAGTCAGCCCTTCTTTTTGTTGGGGATCCGGCTGTTTTTCCCCTTGTCTGTTGCAACTTTCGGGGAAAACTGATATAATGCCGCCAAACGATACCGAATATCTCATTGAACGGGAGGAATCCACCCATGGGCCGCATCAGCAAGGAAAACTACTACCTGGACATCGCGGAGACCGTTCTGGAGCGGTCCACCTGCCTGCGCCGTCTGTACGGCGCCATCATCGTCAATAACGACGAGATCATCTCCACCGGCTACAACGGCGCCCCCAGAGGCCGGGCCAACTGCGCCGATCTGGGCTACTGCTCCCGGGAGGCCATGAAGATCCCCCGGGGCGAGCGGTACGAGCTGTGCCGCAGCGTCCATGCCGAGGCCAATGCCATCATCTCCGCCTCCCGCCGGGACATGGTGGGCGGTACACTGTATCTGGTGGGCCGGGACGCCCGGACCAAGGCTCTGCTGCCGGACGCCACCTCCTGCTCCATGTGCCGCCGTCAGGTCATCAACGCCGGACTGGAAAAGGTTGTCATCCGCCGCTCTCCCACGGAGTTCGAAGTGGTGAACGTGGAGGACTGGGTTCGGGACGACGACTCCCTCCCCACCTTCTCCGATGAACTGAAGCCGTGAGAACGGAACAAATGGCGTGCAGCCCTACTGTACGCCATTTTTCATAAAGATGCGCTTCTTTTTGTGGAAGATATTATGCACAATAGGTCTTGCATAAAATTGTGCAGTTTGCTAGAATACTATCATCAACCAAACAGGGCGCTTTCAGCCGGGCTTTCGGACAATGTTGTCCGAGGGGTCGGCTTTTATTGATTTTTTTGCCGATTCTCCGGTGTTCTCTCTCCTTTCTCACCGGTGATGCCTTATAAGCGGAAAGGTCTGCCCCCTTCTCCGTACCAGCAAAAAAGTGTCCGGATCTGCCCTCCGGACACTTTTTTGCGGCCATTTTTCTCGAAGCACATATGAAAAGATCCCCGTCCAGCGGACGGGGATCTTCTTTTGATGATCAGTCGGTCACGTAGGGCAGCAGAGCGATCTGACGGGCACGCTTGATGGCCTCGGTCAGCTGACGCTGATGCATGGCGCAGGTGCCGGTGGTTCTGCGGGGCAGAATCTTGGAACGCTCGGACACGAAACGGCGCAGCTTGGCGGCGTCCTTGTAGTCGATCTGCTCGCACTTTTCCGCGCAGAACTGGCAGACCTTGCGGCGCTTACCACGGTTCATGGGGCGAGCGGGCCGGTTTTCACGATCCATAGGCATGGATGAGTTCCTCCTTCAAAGAATTTTTCAGAACGGCAGTTCGCCGTCCTCCTCGCCGATCTCGGCGAAGTCGGAGTGCCCGTCCGAGGGAGCCATCATAGGCGCCCGACCGGCAGGGGCACTGTAGGCGGGAGCATAACCGCCGTCGGAGGCGGCGTCCCGTTTGGAATCACCAAAGTAGACGTTGTCGGCAACGACCTCGGCACTGCGGCGCTTGCCGCCCTCCCGATCCGTCCAGTCGCGGATCTGCAGACGGCCCTCCACCACGGCCATGCGGCCCTTGGTGAAGTACTTACTGACAAACTCCGCGGTGGAACGCCAGGCAACGATGTCGATGAAATCTGTCTCCTTGTCGCCGTTCTGAGACTTGAAATCCCGGTCCACGGCCAGGGAGAAAGACGTCACCGCCGTGCCGCTCTGGGTGCGGCGCAGCTCAGGGTCCCGGGTCAGACGACCCATCAGGATGATCCTATTCAGCATGGTGTGCTCCTTACTCGCCCTTGCAGACGATCAGGGAACGCATGATGCCGTCGGTGATCCGCAGGATACGGTCCAGCTCTCTGGGGAAAGCGGGCTCGCTGGTGAACGTCATCAGGACGTAGTAGCCCTCTTCTTTGAAGTTGATGGGATAGGCCAGCTTGCGGGTGCCCCACTCCTCGACCTCAACGGCAGAGCCGTTCTGCTCGGCCAGGGTCTTGAACTTCGCCACCAGAGCGGCGATGCCCTCCTCACCCTGTGCAGGGTCGATAATGTAGACGACCTCATAATTGGCGGAAACTTTAGCCATTTTTTGCACCTCCTTTTGGACGAATGGCCCTCATTCGAGATGAGAGCAAGGATGCCTGTTTTATACAAGCCTTATTATTATACCGGAAACCAGACGAATGTCAAGGTGAATTTTTGAAAATCCACCGGTTTTTTCGTCCGGATGGTTCGGAAAACCGTTCTCCGTCCGGACGCGGCCTTTACGCCGCGCCGCCGGGCTGCTCCAGCTCCCTCATGGACCGCCTGAACTGCACGGCAAACATGGTGGCCGTGGTGCAGACCGCCAGAGTGTCCGCCACCGGCTCCGCCAGGAACACGGCGAAGACCTTGTCGGCAAAGAAGTTGGGCAGGATATAAATCAGCGGCACCAGCAGGATGATCTTCCGCAGCAGCGCCAGAAACAGCGACGCCTTGGCGTTGCCCAGGGCAATGAAGGTCTGCTGGCAGGCGATCTGGATGCCGAAAATGCCGGTGGCGGCCATGTAGATCCGCACCGCCCGGACGGCGTAGTCCACCAGGGCCGCGTCGTTGTTGAACAACCGGATGAACACCTGGGGGAACAGCTGCACCAGCGTCCACATGGTCATGGAGTACACCAGACAGGACGTCAGCAGCGTCTTGAAGGCCGTCCGGACCCGTTCGGCGTTCCGGGCGCCGTAGTTGTAGCTGACGATGGGCTGGGCGCCCTGGGTCAGGCCCTGCAGGGGCATCAGGGCGAACTGCATCAGACTGGTGAGGATGGTCATTGTGCCCACCGCCAGATCGTCGCCGTATTTCAGCAGCGAGGAGTTGAAGCACACGGCGATGATGCTCTCGGTGCTCTGCATGATGAAGGGCGCGAGTCCCAGAGCCAGGCAGGGCAGCACCACCCTGGCGCTGGGACGCAGATTCTCCCTGCGGAGCTTCCACTTGGTTCGGGGGCCCGTCAGGAACCGCAGCACCCACGCGGCGCTGACTGCCTGGGAGATCACCGTGGCTGTAGCTGCGCCCCGGACACCCATGTGCAGTCCGAAGATGAAGATGGGGTCCAGGATGGTGTTCAGGATGGCGCCGATGAGCACTGTCCGCATGCTGATGGTGGTAAAGCCCTGTGCGGTGATGTAGGCGTTCATGCCCAGGGTCACCTGGACGAAAATGGTGCCCAGAGCGTAGATCCGCAGATAGTCCAGGGCGTAGCCGATGGTGTTGGCGCTGGCGCCGAAGGTCAGCAGCAGCGGCCGGGCAAATACCTGGATCAGCACCGTCAGCACGATGGACACCGTCACCAGCAGGGTGAAGCAGTTGCCCATGATGCGCTGGGACATCTCAGTGTTCCCCTGTCCCTCCTTGATGGAGGCCCTGGGGGCGCCGCCCATGGCCAGCAGCGCTGCGAAGGCGGAGATGATCAGGATCACCGGCAGGCACACACCCAGTCCGGTGAGAGCCATCCGTCCCACGGTGTCCGCCGGCGACATGTGGCCGATGTAGATGCGGTCCACCAGATTGTACAGCATATTGACAATTTGTGACGTAATAGTGGGCAATGCCAGGGAAAACAATAGTTTCCGCACATTCCCCTCGCCCAGATCAACGGCTTTTCCAGCCATGCCATCGCCTCCATAACAGTTCTAAATTGAACATGAGATATCATAGCACTATTCCGGTGAAAGGTCAATCCATGTTTCCATTGACAAACGACAGAAAAGGTATATAATAAAAATAGTATTTGAAATCACATTTGGAGGAGCCGAATATGACTTACAATATCGTATGTGACAGCAGCTGTGATCTCAAGTCCACCGAGCTTCAGCCCGGATATCTCCATCTGGAGGTGGTCCCCATGCAGATCACCGTGGGCGACCGGGAGTACCTGGACAACGAGTCTCTGAACGTTCCCCTGCTGTTGGAGGATATGGCGACGGAGAAGTCCTCCGCCAGGACCGCCTGCCCCTCCCCTGCAGCCTTCGCCCGGGCCTTTGAGAAGGCGGACTGCTCCGTGTGCTTCACCATCTCCAGCAATCTGTCCGGCACCTACAACGCCGCCGTGCTGGCCCGGGATATGGTGCTGGAGGAGCATCCGGAGAAGAAGATCTGTGTCATCGACTCCCGCAGCACCGCCGGCGCCATGGTGCTTCTGACCCGGAAGGCCCAGAGCCTTCTGGAGGTGGAGGATCCGGACTTCGACAAGGTCTGTGAGGAGCTGCGGATCTATCAGGCGTCCCTGCGGACGGTGTTCACTCTGGAGTGCTTCGACAATCTCATCAAAAACGGCCGGATGCGTCCGCTGGTGGGCAATCTGCTCCACACCCTGGGCATCCACGTCATTGCCGACGCCACGCCGCAGGGCACCATCCATGTGTCCGGCAAGGCCCGGGGCGAGGCCAAAACCTATCAGGCCATCGTGGATCTGATGCGGCAGAGCAAAGACTGCGACGGTGCCGAGGTGGTGTTGTCCCACTGCGAGAATCTGCCCGGTGCGCTGAAGCTGAAGGAGCTGATCCTCCGGGAGCTGCCGGTGAAGGACGTAACACTGGTGTCCTGTCGGGGCCTGACTACCTTCTACGCCATGGAAAAAGGCCTGATCGTAGGCTTCTGATCAGATATTGCATACGATGATGGACCGCCCGCCGCGGAATGACTTCCGCGGCGGGCGGTTTTGCGCTGTCCGGGGATCTGATTTGGTCACAAACTCCTATCCCATCCACACACCGATGAGCAGGAAGCCCACCGACAGCGCCAGAAACAGCAGGATCAGCTTCCACGCGTACCGGAACCATCGGTCATAGCCCACGTGGCCCAGGGCCAGGGCGCCCATCACCACCGCCGCGGTGGGGGTGATGAGGTTCACCAGTCCGGAGGCCGCCTGAAAGGCCGTCACCACCAGGTCGCCGCCCACTCCGGCGAACTTTCCCAGGGGCGCCAGAATGGGGACGGACAGCGTAGCCAGCCCCGAGGAGGAGGGGATCAGGATGGTCAGGGGCAGGTACAGCAGGAACACCAACAGTGTGAAGCCCGCCGCGCCGGTGCCGGACAGGGCCGTCTCGCCCCAGTGGAGGATGGTGTCTGTCACGTGGGCGCCGTTCATCACCACGGTGATGCCCCGGCTGATGCCGATGATAAACGCCACACCCAGCAAGTCCGCGCAGCCCGCCACGTAGCAGTCCGCCAGCTCCGCCTCCCCCATGCGGTCGATGAGGCCGATGACGATGCCGCCCACCAGGAACAGGGCCGACAGCTCCGGGAACCACCAGCCCAGCACCGGCAGGGACAGTCCCATCTCGTTGAAGGGGATGACGCCGTAGACCATGGTCAGGAAGGTCAGGCCGAACACCACCAGGATCCACTTCCGCCTGGTGGTGAGGGGCAGCTGCTCCTGTGCGCTGACGTGGAGCTTTCCCGCCCCCACGCCCACCACGGAGGCGGTGGGGTCCCGCTTGACCCTGGCGGCGTAGGCCATCACAAACCAGATGGCAGCCCCTTCAAAGGCCAGCCACATCAGCACCCGCAGCAGGATCCCCTCTCCCAGGGACACCCCAGCAAAGCCCGACGCGATGCCGGTGGCAAAGGGGTTGACGGTGGAGGCAATGACGCCAGTTCCCGCCCCCAGCAGGATGACGGAGATGCCCACCACGGCGTCGTAGCCCGCCGCCAGGAACACGGGGATCAGCAGCGGATAGAAAGCCATGGTCTCCTCCCACATGCCATAGGTGGTGCCGCCCAGTCCGAAGAACACCATGAGGATGGGGATGAGCCACTTCTCCCGTCCTCCCAGGGAGCGGATGACGCCGGAGACGCCGGCGTCGATGGCGCCGGTCTTCATCACCACGCCCAGGAAGCCACCCACCATCAGGATGAACAGGCACACGTCCACTGCGTCGTAAAACCCCTCGAAGGAGGCTTTCAGCACGTCTCCCACTGTGGCGGGGTCCGCCGCCACCGCGTGATAAGTGCCGGACACCGGCACGCCGTCCACATAGTCATAGCTGCCCGCCGGGATGAACCAGGTGGCGATGGCCACCAGCACGATCAGCAGCAGCAGGATAGTGTACGCCGTGGGCATGTGAAATTTCAATCTGGCCACGGGCCTCCCTCCTTTTACTTGCCGATGGTGGCCACCAGAACGGCCTTGATGGAGTGCATCCGGTTCTCCGCCTCGTCGAACACCACGCTGTGCTTGCCCCGGAACACCTCGTCGCTGACCTCCCGGATATCCACGCCCTTGTCCTGCCACTCCTTGGCCAGCTTCGTCTCAAAGTCGTGGAAGGAGGGCAGACAGTGCATATACAGCACATTGGGGTTGCCGGTGGCCTTCAGGGTCTCCTCCGTCACCCGGTAGGGGGACAGCAGCTTGGCCCGCTCGGGGATCAGGGCCTCCTCGCCCATGGACGCCCAGATATCGCCGTAGATGACGTCCGCGTCCTTGATGTCGTTCATGTTGTCGGTGATCTCAATGAGGCCGCCGTTCTCCCGGGCGGTGGCGAAGGTGGTTTTGATGATCTCCGGGTCCATCTCTTTGGCCAGTTTCTCCGGGCCGATGCCCACGAAGTGCATGCCCATCTTGGCGGCGCCGATCATCCAGGCGTAGCACATATTGTTCCGCACATCGCCGGGGAACACCACCTTTACCTGGTTCAGGGGCTTGTGACAGTGCTCTTCAATGGTCATCATATCTGCCAGGATCTGGGTGGGATGATCCGCGTCCGTCAGACCGTTCCAAACGGGGACACCGGAGTATTTCGACAGATCCTCCACTACGGACTGCTCGAAGCCACGGTACTCGATGCCGTCAAAGAACCGGCCCAGCACCTTGGCGGAGTCTTCCAGGGACTCCTTTTTGCCCATCTGGGAGGAGCCTGCGTCCAGATAGGTAACGTGGGCGCCCTCCTGGGTGGCCGCCACCTCGAAGGAACAGCGGGTGCGGGTGGAGGTCTTCTCAAACAGCAGCACGATGTGCTTGCCCTTCAGGGTGGGATCGCAGATGCCCGCCCGGCGCTTGGCCTTCAGGTCGTGGCCCAGGTCCAGCAGATAGCGGATTTCCGCGGGGGTGAAGTCCTGTAAGGTCAGAAAGCTTCTGCCTTTTAAATTGACTGCCATGGTCATTTCTCCTTTTGTTCTTCTGGCGGCGAATGCCGCTGGTGTCGGTGGTTGTTTTTCCCTTGTCAGGGGGAATTTTGTCCCGTGAGACGGGGTGCGGCGAAGGTCGCGGGCTTCAAAACCCCCTTTCTCTTTTTCCTGGGAAAAAGAGAAAGCGCCTTTTGATGGTGTCAAGAGAAAAAGGCTCGGCGGCGGCATTTCAGGCTCCGCCTGAAATGCCTTTTCCCGCCTTTTACGGGGGTTGTTTGGGTGCTGACTTGTCGGATTGCGTCTGCTCAACTGCGTATGGCAGGTTCAGAAGCTGGGGGTGCTTCCGGATGCCCTTTGCTCCTCTTTTGCTGCCGCACATTGGCAGTTGCGGAAAGATTGTCGGAAGGGGTGGTTCCGGATGGCCCCTGCTTCTGTTTTGCTGCTATATTCCGGTGGGCATCGAAAGAACGGTGCCAGGGTCTCCTTGAATGCCGGGGTGCGGCAGCAAAAGAGGAGGGCGGTGCATCCGGAAGGGGCCCGGACTTCCGTTGGTATCAAGAGCGGATACAGGAGGCAAAGCCCTCGACGACCACCGGGCCCAAACCCCGTAATCAGGGCGGGAAAAGGCGTTTCAAACGAAGTTTGAAATGCCGTCGCCCCACGCCTTTTCTTCTACACCATCAAAAGGCGCATCTTCTTTTCGGCGCAACCAACAGGGGTCCCCCGCCGCAACCCGGCGTAGCGGTTGCGGTGGGGAAGAGGAGGGGCAACGGAGCGGTATGAGGGATGCCCTCCCCCGCAGGGCGTCCCGAATATGGCGCAGTTTGACCCGACGACGAATGGGGGTTTTGAAGCTGCCGGGCTTCCCCGGCACCCCCGTTTCCACGGGACAAACGCCGCTCTTTTAAGGGTCCTCTCTCCACAGCGGCATGGACATGCACCGCGGCCCGCCGCGCCCGCGGCTCAATTCCGCGCTGGGGATGACGTGGAGCTTGATCCCCGCCTCCTCCAGAGAGCGGTTGGTGACGTAGTTCCGGGAGTACACCACCACCTCGCCGGGGGCAATGGCCAGGGTGTTGGAGCCGTCGCTCCACTGTTCCCGGGCGGCGTCGATCTCGCTGCCCTGTCCGCAGGGGATCAGCGTCACCTTGTCCAGATGCAGGTGCTCCTTCAGAATGTCCTCCAGACGGCCGTCCTCCTGGCGGATCTTCATTTTCCGGTTCTCATCCAGCTCCATGACGAACACCGTGATCTGCTGGAGAATGTTGGGATGGACGGTGAATTTGTCCCGGTCCACCATGGTGAACACCGTGTCCAGGTGCATGAAGGAGCGGGTCTTGGGAATATTGAAGGCCAGCACCTTCCGGAAGGTCTCGCTCTGAGACAGCACCGTCTCCGCCAGCTGGTCGATGGAATCCTCTTGGGTGCGCTGGGAGATGCCCACCGCCAGCACCTCCGGCGACAGGACCAGGATGTCGCCGCCCTCCAGCGAGGACGTCTCGCCCCGGTCATACCAGCGGGGGGCGTTTTTGTACTCCGGATGATACTGGAAAATGAATTTGCCGAACAGCGTCTCCCGATTCCGGGTGGCGGTGTGCATCCGGTGGATGGACACGCCGGTGCCGATGGTGGCGAAGGGGTCCCGGGTAAAATACAGGTTGGGCAGCGGGTCCACCGCGAAGGGATAGACATCCCCGGCGGCGGAGACGTAGTCCCCCAGCTTCGCCGTCTCCTGCCGCAGCTCCGACCGCCGGACGCCGGCCATGCAGGTGTCGATCAGCTCCCGGTCCCCCAGTGAGGAGAGGTACTCCTTCAGGCCGTCCCGCAGGCGCTCCTCCCGGAGATTCGCCTCGTCCAAAAACTCCCGGATGAACGCCTGACGGACCTCGCTGTTCACCAGGCTCTCCGCCGCCAGATCCGCCAGGTACACCACCTCCACGCCGCTGCGCCGCAGACAGTCGGCAAAGGCGTCATGCTCCCGCTGGGCCTCCTTCAGGTAGGGGATATCGTCGAACAGCAGCCGCTCCAGGTACTCCGGCATCAGATTCTCCAGCTCCCGGCCGGGACGGTGGAGCATGACCTTTTTCAGCCGTCCGATCTCCGAGGTATTGTGGATTCCAGTCTCCAAAATCTGCTCACTCCTTTGTCAGGATCAAAATGGGTTCCTGGATAGGGTTTCTGAATTTCGGGATTTCATACATGGACGGGGGCGGTTTTTTCGGCGGACGAATCACAGCAGAAGAAAACACATCCCCCGGCGGTCCTCGCCGGGGGATGTGTCTGCTCCTGTCATATTGGGAACGCGGCCGGGGCCGTTTACTTTTTGTGCTTGCCCAGATAGGCTTCCTTCACCTTGTCGTTGGCCAGCAGCTCCGCGCCGGTGCCGGACATGGTGATGTTGCCCGTCTCCAGCACGTAGGCCAGATCCGCGATCTTCAGAGCCATGTTGGCGTTCTGCTCGATGAGCAGCACCGTGACGCCCTGGCGGTTGATCTCACGGATGATGGAGAAAATGTCCTGCACCACCAGGGGCGCAAGGCCCAGGGAGGGTTCGTCCAGCATCATCAGCTTGGGACGGGACATGAGGGCACGGCCCACCGCCAGCATCTGCTGCTCGCCGCCGGACAGCGTGCCCGCCAGCTGCCAGCTCCGTTCCTCCAGCCGGGGGAACAGCTGGTACACCCAGCGGATGTCCTTCTCGATGCCGTCCTTGTCCTTCCGGAGGTAGGCGCCGATCTTCAGGTTCTCCACCACCGTCAGGTCCGGGAACACCCGCCGTCCCTCGGGGGACATGGCGATTCCGGCGCCGATGATCTTGTCGATGGACTTGCCCAGCAGCTCCTCCCCGTTCCACAGGATGGAGCCGGACTGAGCCTTTACCAGACCGCTGATGGTCCGGAGCATGGTGGACTTGCCGGCGCCGTTGGCGCCGATGAGGGTGACGATCTTGCCGTCGGGCACCTCCAGAGAGATGCCCCGGAGGGCCTGGATGCCGCCGTAAGCCACGTGCAGATTTTCGATTTTAAGCATCTTCCGCCACCCCCAGGTACGCGTCGATGACGCGCTGATCGTTCTGGATCTCCGCAGGCGTGCCCTGGGCGATGAGCTTGCCGAAGTCCAGGACGTAAATGCGGTCGGAGATATCCATGACCAGGTCCATGTGGTGCTCGATGAGGAACACCGTCAGGTTGAATTTATCCCGGATCTCGCCGATAAAGGCCGTCAATTCGTTGGTCTCTTGGGGATTCATGCCCGCCGCCGGCTCATCCAGCAGCAGCAGCTTCGGCTCCGTGGCCAAAGCCCGGGCGATCTCCAGACGGCGCTGCTTGCCGTAGGGCAGGCTGGTGGCCAGCTCGTCCTTCACGTCCAGCAGGCCCACCTCGCCCAGCAGCCGCTCCACGTCGGCCCGCTGCTCCGCCTCCTCCTTCCGGTTGGTGCGGAAGGTGGCGGACAGGAAGCCGTGGGTCACGCGGCAGTGCTTGGCGATCAGCACGTTGTCGAACACGGTCTGGGATTTCCACAGGCGGATGTTCTGGAAGGTCCGGGCCATGCCCAGCTTGGTGATGACGTCCGGCGTGGGCGCCAGCACCTGGTTGTACTCCCCGGCGTGCTGTCCCTTGTACAGCTTCTTCATCTTGCCCTGGGGATGGTTTTCCACGATTTTCTTTCCCTGGAACCACACCGCGCCGTTGGTGGGCTGGTACACGCCAGTGACCACGTTGAACGCCGTGGTCTTGCCCGCGCCGTTGGGGCCGATGAGGGCCACGATCTCCCCCTGGTTGATCTCCAGGTTCAGGTTATCCACGGCCACCACGCCGCCGAACTGCATGGTGGCATTTTCAATGCGGAGGATGTTCTCACTCATTTCGCAGCCTCCTTCCCGCGCTTTTTGGAGCGCCGGTCCAGCAGATCCGGCAGCTCCTTGTCACCCATGATGCCCTTGCGGAAGAACAGCACGATGACCATGATGATCATGGACAGCACCACCATGCGGAAGCCGTTCTTGAACACGGCAGGCGCCTCGATGAAAAGGAACTTGCCGGAATCCAAGCCCCGCAGCAGCCACTCGGCGGAGAAGATGTACAGGAAGCTGGCCAGGATGGAGCCGGTGATGGAGCCGATGCCGCCGATGACCACGATCAGCAGGATCTCATAGGTCAGGGTGCTCTTGAAGGGCGCCGCCGCGATGGTACCCATGTACATGGCCATCATGCCGCCGCCGATGCCGGCGAAGAAGGAGCTGATGATGAAGGCCATCCGCTTGTGGTGGGCCAGATTGATGCCCATGGCCTCCGCCGCCACCTCATCGTCCCGGATGGCCTTGAAAGCCCGGCCGTAGGTGGAGTTGATCAGCAGCAGGATCATGGCGATCATCAGGCCCACCATCACCACATAGGGCGTGGCATGGGAGAAGGTGGGATAGCTCTTCAGCAGATTGGAGCCGTTGGTGATGGGACCCAGGGCGTTCCACTGGAAGAAGGCCCGCAGGATCTCCGCAAAGCCCAGGGTGGCGATGGCCAGATAGTCGCTCTTCAGCCGCAGCACCGGCAGGCCGATGAGATAGGCCATCAGCGCCGCCAGCAGTCCGCCGATGAGCAGGGCCGTCAGCATACCCACCACGGTGCCCACCGTCTCCCCCATGAAGCCGGAGAAGATCTCCGGGATGGAGAACTGGATGGCGCCGCCGTCGAAATACTGGTACACGCCGGCCCGCTTGGCCACGGGAATGGTCAGCACACCGTAGGAGTAGGCGCCCAGCAGCATGAAGCCCGCCTGTCCCAGGGAGAACAGGCCGGTGAAGCCGTTCAGCAGGTTCATGGACACGGCCACCAGGGAGTAGACCGTGGCCTTCTTGATGACGGTGACCACGATGTGGTAGCTGGGCAGCGTCAGATCCACGGCGATACAGGCCGCCAGCAGGATCACCAGGACCGCCGCCGTGAAAATGGTCTTTTTCCTTGTCATTGTCATCTTGCTTCCCTCCTTACACCTTGTCGGTGACCTTTTCACCGAACAGGCCGGTGGGCTTGACGCACAGGACCACGATCAGCAGCGCGAAGGTGAAGGCATCGGAGAAGGTGGTGTAGCCCAGGCCCTTGATGATCTCCTCGCACAGGCCGATGATGAACGCGCCCACCACCGCGCCGGGAATGGAGCCGATGCCGCCGAACACGGCCGCCACGAAGGCCTTCAGGCCCGGCATGCCGCCGGAGGTGATGGCCACGGAGGGATAGTTGGTGAAGTACAGCATGGCGCCCACCGCCGCCAGGAAGGAGCCGATGACGAAGGTCATGGAGATGACGGCGTTGATCTTGATGCCCATGAGCTGGGCGGTCTCGAAGTCCTTGGCCGCCGCCCGCATGGCCATGCCGATCTTGGTGTGGTTGATGAGGTACACCAGGGCCACCACCAGCAGAATGGTCAGGGCGGGGGTCACAAGGGTCACCCGCTTGGTGGACGCGCCCAGCAGGGACACGTTCTCGGAGATCCAGGGGATGGGGTTGGTGACGGGCTGGGGCACGCCGCCGGTGATGTAGAAGGACAGGTTCTGGATCAGGTAGCTGACGCCGATGGCGGAGATCATGACAGACATCCGGGGCGCGCTGCGCAGGGGCTTGTAGGCCACCCGCTCAATGGTGAAGCCCAGGACCACCGTGACGATCAGCACCAGGGGAAGGGCAATATAGAAGGGCAGGGACGCGGTGGAGTAGACCATGACCAGGCCGGCCACCATGAACACATCGCCGTGGGCAAAGTTGATCAGACGGAGGATGCCGTAGACCAGCGTGTAGCCGATGGCGATCAGGGCGTACTGACCGCCCACGGAGATGCCATTGATGAGATAAGGCAGCAATTCTCGCATGGGAAAACCTCCTGTGGTTGTTCTCTTATCAGGGGACTGGGTCGTCTCGAAAAAACAGCCCGTGCCGCTCTTTCGAGGCGGCCCAGAAAACGGAGAAAAAGGGGATGGCGAGCGGGCTCGCCGCCATCCCCTTTCGCTGAGTTTTACGGATCAGCCAACGGTCTGAACCTTCACGAAGTCCCAGGCACCGCTCTCGGTGTTGGCGGTCTTGATGAAGGCGGAGTCACGCTTGGCGTCGCCGATATCGTCGAACTCGATGAGGCCGGACACGCCCTCATAGGAGACGCCGGGCAGAGCCTCCAGCACGGCGGAGGGATCGGTGCTGCCGGCGGCCTTCAGGGCCTCCAGAGCGGTGAAGTAGGCGTCATAGCCCATGGCGGTGACAGCGGAGATCATGTCGTTGCCGCCGTTGTTGGTCTTGGCGTCGGCGTTGGAGTTGATCCACTCCTTGATGCCGTTATCGAAGGCCTCGTTGCCGCCCTCCTGATAGAAGGTGGTGACGAAGATGTCCACGTTGTGGCCCTTGGCGCTCTCAATGACCATGTTGTCGTCCCAGGTGTCGGAGCCCAGCAGAGCGCCCTCGAAGCCCTGGGCGTCAGCAGCCTCCACGATCAGCTGGGCATAGTTGATGGAGACAGGAGCGAAGATGACGCCCGCGTTGGCGGACTTGGCGTTGTTGATGTAGGAGACGAAGTTGGCGCTGCCCTCGGGGAAGCTCTCGGCTACCACGGTGCCGCCCAGATCCTCAAAGGCCTGGGTGAAGTAATAGACCAGGCCCTGGTCGTAGTCGCTGCCCAGCATGCCCAGAACATAGGCGGTGTCGACGCCCAGTTCATTATAAGCGTAGTTGGCCAGAACGGTGCCCTGGAAGGGATCCAGGAAGCAGATGCGGAAATAGACGTCGCAGTCAGAGGTGACCTGGGGGTTGGTGCAGGTGACGCCGATGGCGGGGATGCCGGCCTCGGAGAACACGGCGCCGCCGGCCATGGACACGCCGGAGCCGTAGGAACCCAGGACCACGGACACGCCGCGGTTCACCAGCTCAGAGGCGGCGGAGGGGCCGTTTTCGGGAGTAGTGCGGTTATCCACGATCTCCAGCTGGACATCATAGGTCTCGCCGCCGATCTCCACGGTGGGCTGGACATAGTTGGCGTACTGCATGCCCAGGATCTCCTTCTTGCCGCCGCCGCCGTTGTCGCCGGTCTGGGGCTCGAAGACGCCGATCTTGACCACCTTGTTGGCGGAATCGCCGGAATTGCCGGATGCTGCGGCGCTGCCAGATGCGCCGGAGCTGCCAGAGCTGCCGCAGGCAGCCAGGCTCAGGGTCATGGCTGCGGCCATGGCAAGTGCAAAGAACTTCTTCATAAGTCTTCCTCCTTCGGATTTGCCGCCCTGCTCCCACAGGACGGCAAAAGAACTATAATTCGCATTTTACGGTATTCCGCCCCGGTTTGCAAGGTCAAACCTACACAAGAAATCGATTTTTGATTTCCGGAAAACGGCGGATTTTTTCTGCCGCATCCGGTCAACTGTCCCCATATCGGGGACAGACCTGAATTTGGCCGTGATCCGCCCCATTTTGTGTCCGTGTATTGTGGACAGTCGTTTTGGTGATTTTGCTGAATCAACTCCTTGGATAAATTTCAGGAATCAGTCAAAATAGTGCAAAATACCCAGCGAAGCCTGCGCTCCGCCGGGTATTTGTCTCGCTTTTTCATGGATCTTTCGCGCTGTCCGCGGACGTACAGTGTCAGCCGTCCTGCTCCGGAGCTTCCAGCGCGGCAGGTTCCTCCGCGGCGTCCTCGCCGAAGACCGCCAGGAACGCCTTCCGGTCCATGGTCTCGTGCTCCAGCAGATACCGGGCCACGGCCTCCAGCTGATCCCGCTGGCTCTCCAGGATGCTGCGGCAGCGGTCGTAGGCGCCGCCCACCACAGACTTGACCTCCTCGTCGATCTCCGCCGCCACCTGCTCGGAGTAGCTGCGGCCTTGGGTCATGGTGCGGCCGATGAATACCTCGTCGTGACCGGAGTCGAAGGAGACCGTGCCGATCTTCTCGCTCATGCCGTAGCTCGCCACCATCTTCCGGGCGATCTGGCTGGCCCGCTGAATGTCGTTGGACGCGCCGGTGGACACGTCGCCCAGCACCAGCTGCTCCGCCACGCGGCCGCCCAGCAGGGCCACGATCTGGTCCTCCAGATACCGCTTGGAGAGATAGGACCGGTCCTCCTCCGGCAGGGAGATGGTCATGCCGCCCGCCTGACCCCGGGGGATAATGGTGATCTGGTTCACCGGGTCGTGGTCCGGCAGCATGTGCATCACCACGGCGTGGCCAGCCTCGTGATAGGCCGTCAGCCGCCGCTCGTGCTCCGGGATCACCCGGCTCCGCTTCTCCGGTCCGGCGATGACCTTGATCTCCGCCTCGTTCAGGTCGGCCATGGTGATATACCGCTGGTCCTTCCGGGCGGCCAGCAGGGCCGCCTCGTTCACCAGATTCTCCAGGTCCGCGCCGGTAAAGCCCGGCGTACCCCGGGCCACGGCCCCCAGGTCCACATCCTCCGCCAGGGGTTTATCCTTCACATGGACGTTGAGGATGGCCTCACGGCCCCGGATGTCCGGCATGCCCACGTAGACCTGCCGGTCGAACCGGCCGGGACGCAGCAGCGCCGGGTCCAGAACGTCCGCCCGGTTGGTGGCCGCCAGGACCACCACGCCCTCGTTGCGGCCGAAGCCGTCCATCTCCACCAGGAGTTGGTTCAGGGTCTGCTCCCGCTCGTCGTGTCCGCCGCCCAGGCCGGTGCCTCTCTGGCGGCCCACGGCGTCGATCTCGTCGATGAACACGATGGCCGGGGACTGCTTCTTGGCCTGTTCAAACAGGTCCCGAACACGGGACGCGCCCACGCCCACGTACAGCTCCACGAAGTCAGAGCCGGAGATGGACAGGAACGTGACCCCCGCCTCGCCGGCCACAGCCTTGGCCAGCAGCGTCTTGCCTGTGCCCGGAGGGCCCACCAGCAGCACGCCCTTGGGGATGCGGGCACCCAGAGCGATATACTTCTTGGGGTCCTTCAGGAACTCCACGATCTCCGCCAGTTCCTCTTTCTCCTCGTCCTCGCCGGCCACGTCGTCAAAGGTGATGGTCTTGTCCTTTTCCGAAATGGTCCGGACATGGGCGGATCCGAACTTGGACATCTTGTCCGGGCCCATGCCGCCGCCCTGGGACCGAATGACCATGAACCAGAACATAAAGCCGATCATCAGGATCATCAGCAGATAGGGCACCATCTGGAGCCAGACGCTGGTGCTGCTGGCCTGATAATCATAGGCGGTGATGATGCCCTTCTGGGCCTGCTGCACCACCAGCTCCCCCAGATCGTCCTTAAACCACTGGACGTCATCCAGCTCGTACCGGACCGTGTCCCGGCCGTCGGCCATGGGCTGGTTCAGCTTCATGGTCAGGGTGTTGTCCGACACGGTAAAGGCGGACACCCGCTCCTGCACGAACAGCTGGCGCACCTGGGAATAGGTGATCTTCCCCTCGTTGGCCGAGCTCTGCCACAGGTAGGAGATCCCCATGAGGATGACCAGCATCAGCAGCATAAAGCTGAGATTGGATGTTTTTCCTCGCTTCACTTCGAATAGACCTCCGGTTTCAAAACGCCGATATACGGCAGATTGCGGTACTGCTGGGCATAGTCCAGCCCGTAGCCCACCACGAACTCATCGGGCACCACGAAGCCCGCCATGTCGGCAGTGATAGCCTTGGTGCGGCGGGAGGGCTTATCCAGCAGCGTGACGATGGTGATGGACGCGGCGCCCTTGGTCAGCAGATAGTTCTTCAGGAAGGCCAGGGTGTTGCCGGAGTCCAGAATATCCTCCACGATGACGATGTCCCGGCCGCTGATGTCCTGCTGGACGTCGTGGGTGATCTGCACCCGGCCGGAGGAGACCGTGGCGTTCTGGTAGGAGCTGACGGCGATAAACTCCAGATCGCTCTTGACAGGGCAGGCCCGGATCAGGTCCGACATAAACACGAAGCAGCCCTTCAGCACGCCCAGAAACAGGGGATCTCTCCCCGCGAACCGCTCCGCCAGTTCCGCGCCCATCGCCTGGACACGGTTCTTCAGTTCCTCCTCGGTCACCAGGACTTTCAGGATATCCTTCTCCAGCTCATTGACCATGGTCCTTCTCCTCCGCATTTCTCTTTGTAATTTGAATGAACCGGCAGGGCTCTCCCCCCGGCAGGAATTCCGTATCCACGCCCAGCCGCCACACGGCGGCCAGACGGCCATCGGCATAGATGGCGGGCAGGCGGTCCCGCTCCGTCAGGGAGACGCCCCGGTCCACGCACAGCCGCTTGACGCTGCGGCTGCCGCCGTTGGTGGACGGCAAAGTCAGCCGTTCCCCCGGCACGCAGGGTGCCGCGGTGACGGTCCCGTTCTCCGTCTCTCTCCGCCGCCGGATGGCAAGGCCCTCCCCCACCCGATGATCCAGCAGAGTCAGGGTGTAATCCCCCCATCCCAGGGGCTGTCCGGGCAGCAGCTGTACCTCCGTCAGGGGCTGGGGCCGGGTCTCCAGCACCAGCCACCCCCGGAAAAACCGGGCGGTGACGCCGTGGGGCAGCGCCAGACGCCGTTCCTTTCCGGCGTCGTAATCTGTCAGGTCCAGAATGGCGTTGAGGTGGACGGCGCCGATGTCCTTCCGCCCCACGCCCAGCAAGTCAAACAGCCGCAGCAGCATCCGGGGACGGACGCTGGGCGGCGCCTCGTACAGTGCCTGCCGGGACAGGGTCACCCGGCCCTTCCGGGCCTCCGCATGGGCGGTGCGCTGCTCCGCCTCCATGTCCAGAGACCGGTCGATAACGCACAACTGTCTCGCCGTCTCATTGAGATGCTCCACGGCATGGGGATTCAATTGCTTCAGCAGCGGCATGACCTTCAGCCGCAGCAGATTCCGGGCCGCCGCGTCCGGGTCCGCGTTGGTCTCGTCCTCCACATGGGGGATGTGATGGGCGGCGGCGTAGGCCTCCAGCTCCGTCCGGGTAATCTCCAGAAAGGGGCGGAGGACGCCGTCCCGGTCCGCCGGAATGCCCGTCAGTCCCTTGACGCCGGTACCCCGCACCAGATTCAGCAGCATGGTCTCCGCGTTGTCATCGGCGTGGTGGGCCGTCAGAATGACGGCACAGCCCTCCCGCTCTGCTGTCTCCCGCAGGAACGCGTACCGCAGCTTTCGGGCGGCCTCCTCCAGAGAGAGCCCCTCCCGGTCCGCCAGCGCCCGCACGTCGCCGGAGCCGGAGACAAAGGGGATCTTCTCTGTCTCGCAGTACCGCCGGACGAACGCCTCGTCCCGGTCCGCCGTGGGACGCAGCCGGTGGTTGAAATGGGCGGCCATGACGGGAAACTTCCCCATCTGCCCCCAGGTATTCATAAAATGCAGCAGGCACATGGAGTCCAGTCCGCCGGAGACGGCGCACAGCACCCGGCTCTCCGCCGGAACATGGCACAGGACAAACGTCCGTGCCGCCTCCAGCTCACTCCTCATCGTCATACCGCTTCTCCAGCGTGGCGAAGGTGGTGTACTCCGGCTGCCACTTCAGCTCCACTTTTCCGGTCTCACCGTGGCGGTTCTTGGCCACGATGCACTCGGCGATGTTGTGTTTTTCCGAGTCTTCATTATAATAGTCGTCCCGGTACAAAAACAGAACGATATCCGCGTCCTGCTCGATGGCGCCGGATTCTCGCAGGTCCGACAGCATGGGCCGCTTGTCGTCCCGCTTCTCGTTGGCACGGCTCAGCTGGGACAGGCACAGCACCGGCACATCCAGCTCCTTGGCCATGATCTTCAGCATACGGGAGATATCGGACACCACCTGCTGGCGGCTCTCTCCGCCGTAGCCCTTGCCGCTGCCGGCGGAGGTCATCAATTGCAGGTAGTCGATGACCACCAGGCCCAGATTGTCCAGCCGGCGGCACTTGGCGTTCATATCCGCCGCCGACAGCATAGGATTGTCGTCGATGCGGATGTCCAGCCGGTTCAGCACCATGGCGGCGTCCGCGATCTTCTGCCAGTCCGTCTCCCGGAGGTTGCCGGTCTTCAGACGGACGTTCTCCACAAAGGCCTCCGAGGACAGCAGCCGGGTCACCAGCTGCTCGCTGGACATCTCCAGGGAGAAGATAGCCACCGTCTTCTGGGAGGACTTTGCAACGTTCAACGCGATGTTCAGGGCGAAAGAGGTTTTGCCCATGCCGGGACGGGCCGCCAGCAGCAGCAGGTCCGACTTGTTCAGGCCCGTGATCTTGGCATCCACTGCGGACAGGCCGGTGGACAATCCCGGCAGATGGTCCTCGCTCTCGCTCATCTCGCTGAGGCGGTCCAGCACCTCCGGCAGCACCTGCCGGAGAGGGATCATGTCCTTGGCGCTCTGCCCCCGCCGGATGGCGAAGATCCGCTGCTCCGCCGCCTCCAGGGTATCCCCGGCGGTGCCGGTGCCCTCCTGGACCATGGCGGTGATCTCCGAGGCCGCCTGGGCCACCGCCCGCAGCAGCGACTTGTCCCGGACGATCTTCACGTACTCCATGACGTTGGCGGAGGTGGGGGTGATCTCCATCAGCTGGACGAGATAGCTGCGGGTGGTGTTCTCGTCGTATGTGCCGTTTTTCTGCATCTCCTCCGCCACGGTAATGCCGTCCACCGGACGGGCATAGGTGAACATGGAGTAGATGGTCTCGAAGATCTCCCGGTTCTGCCGCAGGTAGAAGTCTCCGGGCTGGAGCTTGTCCATGACGTCCTTGATGCAGTCCGGGTCGATGAGCATGGAGCCCAGCACCGCCTGCTCCCCCTCCAGGGAGTGGGGCATCTGCCGCAGCAGCAGATCTTCATTTGCCATGGATGTCACCTCCGACACCGGGACACGCCATTGATCCGGCGTCCCGCCTTATTTCAGGGAGCGGGTCACTCCTCCGCCACGCTGGCCTTGACGGTGGCCGTCACCTCATAGCCCAGCTTGGCCTTCACCTCGTAGGTGCCGAAGGCCTTGATGGGCTCGTCCAGCACCAGCTTCTGCTTGGGGATGTCGATGCCGTACTGGGCCTTCAGGCCCTCGGCGATCTCCTTGGTGGTGACGGCGCCGAACAGCCGTCCGCCGCTGCCGGCCTTGGCGGTGAGCTTCACCGTGCAGTTCTTCAGCTTCTCCGCGGTGGCCAGAGCCTCCTCCCGCTGGCGCTGCTCCTCGGCCTTGCGGGCCTTCTCCTTCAGGTTCATGGTGTTGATGGCGTCCGGCGTGGCCAGAACGGCCAGCTTTCGGGGCAGCAGATAGTTCCGGGCATAGCCCTCAGACGCCTCAATGAGCTGGCCCTTCTTGCCCTGGCCCCGGACGTCCTGCTGTAAGATCACTTTCATATGCGTATTCTCCTTTGATTTGTCAGATAGTTTGGATGGAGGTCCTCTCCGCGGGAGAGGCCGTCACTTCTCCAGATAGTCGTCGATGGCCTGGACCAGCCGGTCCCGCACATCGCTGATGTCGGCGTCCTCAATACGGCCGCCGGCGGTGGTGGAGTTGCCGCCGCCGCCCAAGGCCTCCAGGATCACCTGGACGTTGATGTCCCCCAGGGAGCGAGCGGACATCTGCACCGCCGTCCCGGACCGGGACAGCACGAAGGACGCCTTGACGCCCTTCAGCGTCAGCAGCTCATCCGCCGCCTGGGCCGCCGCCACCCTGTCCACCCCGTCCTCGGGGATGGTGGACAGGGCGATGTTGTCATGGATGATCTCCGCCCGGCGCATGATGTCGTACCGGGTGACGATCTCCGTCAGGTCGTTCTGAAACAGCCGCTGGACGTCCGCCGTGTCGGCGCCCGCCCGGCGGAGATAGGCCGCCGCCTCGAAGGTCCGTCCGCCGGTGCGCAGGCTGAACCGCTTGGTGTCCAGCACGATGCCCGCCAGCAGGGCGATGGCCTCGTCGTGGAGCAGGTCCGTGGGCTCCACCAGATAGCCCAGCAGCTCCGTCACCAGCTCCGAGGCGGAGGAGGCGTAGGGCTCGTGGAAGTTCAGCGCCGCGTTCTCGATATAGGACGACGCCCGGCGGTGATGGTCGATGACCGCCACCCGGCTGCTGGCCTCCAGGATCTGCCGGGATTCCACGCCGTCAGGCCGGTTGGTGTCCACCACGATCAGAAGAGCCCCCGGCTGCATCCGCAGAAACGCCTCCTGGGGCGCGACAAAGGTATTCTCATACTCCGGTAGCTTCCGCAGCTGGGACAGCATCTGACCGGCGGCGTTCTTCTCCAGGTCCAGGACGATCTGGGCCTTCTTTCCCCGCTTCCGGGCGATGCAACACAGGCCCGCCGCGGCGCCCACGGCGTCCATGTCGGCGTAGCTGTGGCCCATGATATAGATCTGCTGGGCGTCGGTCATCAGCTCGCCCAGAGCGTTGGCCATGACCCGGGATTTCACCTTGGTGCGCTTTTCCGTGGTCTTGGCCCGGCCGCCGTAGAAGGAGAAGTCCAGCCGGTTCCGCACCACCGCCTGGTCGCCGCCCCGGCTCAGGGCCATCTCCAGAGACAGCTGGGCGTTCTTGTACAGCCCCGCCATGGTGTCCGCGTCCTTGCCCACGCCGATGGACAGCGTAGGATGGGTGCCCTCATTGACCCGGATCTCCCGGATGGTGTCCAGAATGGAGAACCGTTCCGCCGCGAAGTGGTCGAAGTACTGCTCCTCAAACAGGAACAGATAGTGGTCCCGCTCCGTCTTCAGCAGCAGTCCGGTGCCCTCCGCCCACTTGTTCAGCTTCTCGTCGATCTGGGCCAGGATGGCGCTGCGCTGGGTGTCGGCGCAGGACTTCATCAGATCGTCGTAGTTGTCCACCTGGAAGATGGCCATGACGGGCCGGGATGCGTCGTACTTCTCCCGGAGGGCGTCGGCCTCGGTGGTGTCCACCCAGTAGGTGGTGGCCACCAGGTTCTGGCTGCCGTCCTTGGCCTTGGCCCGGACCAGGCTGCCGTATACCCGGAAGCGCCGATTGTTCATCAGCACCCGCTCCGGGCACTCCTGCTTTCCCTCCAGCAGCCACTGGACCTGGAACTCCGGCACCGCGTCCTCCACCCGGATCTCAAACAGATGCTCTCGCACACCGGCCAGCTGGAGGAAGTTCTCATTGCTCCAGATCACCTCGCCGGTGTCCGGCCGGAACACCATAATGGGCAGCGGCGAGTTGATGAGGGTGGATTTGCTGGCGGTGTCCACGCTGCCGGTGAGGTTGTCGATATATTGCAGGATGCCCTGCCTCCGCTTCTGATTGCTGCGGCTGAAGAAAATATACAGTGCCACCGTGACGCAGCCCTCCACAAAAGCCAGCAGCGGCTTAAAGGGGATGGCCGCCAGGGAGAACAGCACCAGGCAGAAAAAGTACAACTGTAGATTCGGCTCCAGAAGCCGGGACAGTTTTTTGTTCATCTCTCACTCCCCCCATCTTGGGAAAGTCCGCCGCCCGTGCCAGGGGGCGGGACATATGCTATCAGAATAACATTATATCAGGTTCTTTCCCGGTACGCAAGAGAAAGCGCCGTATCCGCCGGGATGGAAACCGGTCTGTCCGGCGCCGATTTCTGAAATTTGCAAAAAGATGTATACATTGGCAGGGAATTATGGTATACTAATAAAAATCACCAGACGGAGAGGATCTCCGTTTTCGTCTGTTTTCCATGTATTTTGCTGCGGCGGACGGCATTTCCGCTCAGTTGAATAGAACAACTTCACAGGAGAGACAGGACGACGTGACCGAACAGACTGCCGGCGATACGGGGCCGGGCATCTGGCCGGACGTCTTACTTTGTGTTGCGCTTTTTTGCCCCCGCAGGCCCTTGGCAGTTGCGGGAGCCCCGCGGTCTTTGCCCTCCCCGGAGGGCAGGGCCCGATGCGCGGAGGGCTTTCGCATGCCGTTCCATGGCCGACAATGCGCCGGACGCTCCGACGCCCGTTCCCCTGTCTCTCCCGGAAGTCTTCACACAGAGGCCGGCCCGCGGCGTTTCGCCGCCGGGACCGCGCCCTACATACTCTTGTATTTTGAAAAGGAGACATTCCATCTATGGCAGAAAAACTGAAAATCATCCCTCTGGGCGGTCTGGACGAGATCGGCAAGAACATGACCGTCTACGAGTACGGCGGTGAGATCATCGTGGTGGACTGCGGCATGGCCTTCCCCGGTGACGACATGTACGGCATCGACTCCATCATCCCCGACGTGACGTATCTGGTGAAGAACCGCGCCCGTATCCGCGGCCTGTTCATCACCCACGGCCATGAGGACCACATCGGCGCCATCCCCTACGTGCTGAAGCAGGTGAACATGCCCATCTACTGCACCCGCTTCACCGCCGGCCTCATCAAGCTGAAGCTGGACGAACACGGCCTCACCAAGTCCACCAAACTCACCACCGTGGAGCCCGGCGAGACGGTGCGGGCCGGCAAGTTCAATGTGGAGTTCATCCACGTGAACCACTCCATCGCCGACTCCGTGGCCTTCGCCATCCACACCAAGATGGGCGCGGTGGTCCACACCGGTGACTTCAAGATCGACTCCACCCCCATTGACGGCGATGTCATCGACCTGGCCCGCTTCGGCGAGCTGGGCAAGGAGGGGGTCCTGGCCCTGCTGGCGGACTCTACCAACGTGGAGCGCTCCGGCTACACCATGAGCGAGAGCGTGGTGGGCAAGACCTTCATGCGTCAGTTCACCGGCTGCAAGGACCGCATCATCGTCACCACCTTCGCCTCCAACGTCCACCGCATCCAGCAGGTGCTGGACGCCGCTGCGGCCTGCGGCCGGAAGGTGGCGGTCACCGGCCGCTCCATGGAGAACATCATGCGGGTATCCACGGAGCTGGGATATATGCACCTGCCCAAGAACACCCTGACGGACATCAACAAGATCAAGGGCCTGCCCAAGGACAAGCAGGTCATCGTCACCACCGGCTCCCAGGGCGAGGAGATGAGCGCCCTGTACCGCATGGCCTTCTCCACCCACAAGCAGGTGGAGATCGGCGCCGGCGACAAGGTCATCATCTCCGCCTCCGCCATCCCCGGCAACGAAGTCACCATCGGACGGGTCATCAACGAGCTGTTCCGGAAGGGCGCCACCGTGGTCTATGACCGGGCGGATATGCTCCACGTCTCCGGCCACGCCTGCCAGGAGGAGTTGAAGATCATCCACGCCCTGACGAAGCCCCGGTTCTTCATCCCCCTCCACGGTGAGCAGCGGATGCTCCAGATCCACAGCCAGATCGCCCAGCAGATGGGCATGGCCCGGAACCACATCGCCATCGCCGAGAACGGCTCCGTCATCGAGATCACCGCCAAGACCCTGAAGATCAACGGCTCCGTCCCCGCCGGCGAGGTATTCGTGGACGGCTCCGGCGTGGGCGACGTGGGTGCCGTGGTCATGCGGGACCGGAAGCGTCTGGCCGAGGACGGCATGGTGGTGGTCGTTCTTCCTGTGTCCTCCCATGACGGCCAGCTCATCAGCCTGCCGGAGATCATCACCCGGGGCTTCATCTACGTGAAGGAGTCCGAGGATCTGATGAAGGAACTTCAGAGCGTAGCAGAGGATGCCGCCGTGGGCGCCGCCTCCTCCCGCCGCCGCGGCCGGGACGACAGCGACCTGAAGGGCGCTGTGAAGTCCGCTGTCAGCAACTACCTGTTCAAGACCACCAAGCGGAATCCCATGGTGATTCCGGTGGTGACCCGGCTCTGAGCGGGCTTAAAGGGAGGGGACTTGCGCCCCCCTTTAGATTCCCCCTCGCCAGTGACATCGGTCACTGGCGCCGCCGCCCAGGGCGGCTGGGGTCTCGGTATTTTTCCGACGTACACGCCGCCGGAAAAATGATTACGGCGTATTCTTTTGCCCGGAGGGCAAAAGAACCGGGAACCTGCGGTTCCCTCAGGCTGTCGAAAAAGTCCGATGGACTTTTTCGACAGCCTTCACAATGCCTCGCTTTTCTGCCCGCGCAGCGGGCCGAAAAGCTGCCGCTGCGCGGCGCAAACGCCTGCTGACACAGGCTTTTTGCAGGCATTCAATC
>JALFSO010000014.1 GCA_022778785.1 Dysosmobacter sp.
GAACAACCTGACTTACACGAGGAACGGCGATTACCTGATTCCCGACCTGAGCCTGAGCGAACAGCCGGAGAAGCCCCTGGGCAAGTACGGCAGGATGCGGAAAGCGTACCTGAAGGAACACCGGCCCCTGATCTACAACCAGCTGCTGCTGACCGAGAAGCTGTACTCGCACCTGCTGGAGATCGACGAGACGGCGAACAGCCGTCTGGAGCAGATGATGCCCCGACTGGCGGAGTCGGCGGGCGCGACGGAGGAGCTGAAAGCCCGCGATCCGATGCGCTGGGTGGGCCTGATGGACACCTGCAAGGCGCAGGCCGAGGAGATTCTGATGACGGAGCTTATCAACAGCTGACCTTAAACCTGTTCCTCTCCGAAGCGGAACAAATCCAAAGAATAGATGAAGCAGAGAATGTGAAAACATCCTCTGCTTTTTCTTTTGCTCAGACCGACATCGACCATGTGCTGCGGATGGGCGGCAACACCTATCGCCAGAGAGAGTGCATTATCGCAGCCTTTGAGGAACAGAAATCTATTTCCGAGATTGCGGCCTATCTGCAAAACCTCTATACCGGCGGCAACGGGATCGGCAGCATTACTGCATGGTATGCCGAGGACGGTATCCACCTGTCTCATGGAAAGTCTGCCCGTTACGACGAGTCCGCCCAGGTCATTTCCTGGGAGCGTACTGCCGAGCGTATCGGACAGCTTTTGAAGGACGGCCAATTTGCCACCAATGTGGAGCTGGCCGAGGCCGAGGGCTATGAACGCTTCCGTTTGGCTGAAAAAATCTGGCATCTGTACCACGATTTCAGCGATGAGGCCAAAGAATCCGGGTATCTGCCCAGCCTTGCCAACAATCCGGGGCGCGGTTTCCCGGAAGAATCCGCATGGCTTACCGAGCAGCTGCAAAGCCCGGAGTTCCGCCAGACCCTTGCAGAAGAATATGCAGCATTCTGGACAGTCTATCAGCAAGACCGGGGTTTGCTGCGGTTCCACTATCACAAGCCCAGAGAGATTTGGGAAAACCTGAAAGACCTATCCCTGCCCCGTACCGCCTTTTCCTCCCAGCTGACAGAAGTACCTGCGGTCAAGCAGTTTATCACTGAGGACGAGATTGACGCCGCTATGACCAGAGGCAGCGGTGTCTCTGCTGGGAAAGGCCGCATTTTTGCTTTTTTCCGGGAAACTCACACCGATAAGGAAAAGGTGGCTTTTCTCCGGCATGAGTACGGCATCGGTGGGCGCTCCCATGCCCTGTCTGGCGCAATGGGCAGTCATGAAGATCACGATGGAAAAGGACTGCACTATAAAAAAGATGGCTGCCCGGATGTGCATTTTACTTGGGATAAAGTTTCCAAGCGGATTACCGGACTGATTCAGAAAGGCCGCTATCTCACAGAACAGGAACAGGCGGAGTACGATAAAATCCAGGCGGAAAAGACCCTGGCCGAGGCGGATGCCGTGAAAACTCAGCAGCCGGGCCCGGCCGTGTGGGAATACAACGGCGTCAAGGAGCGCCACCCGGATGATATGGTCCTGTATCAGATGGGCGATTTCTTCGAGCTGTACGGCGAGGACGCCAAAGAAGCCGCGCCGGAGCTGGGGCTGCAACTGGTCTCCCGTGCTATCCCTGGCGGTGGCCGTGTGGAGATGTGCGGGTTCCCGGCAAACCAGCTGGAGCAGTACCTGGAACAGCTCCGGGCCAAGCATGATGTGACGGTTTCCGCCACCCTGGAGAGCCGCGCCCAGCGCCGGGAGTATTCTGTCCTCTCCATCGACCACGAAGCAGAACAGGACATCAGCGCCCATGAAGCGGAGTATGGCGCTGACGGGTTCCGGGCGTTCCGGGACGAAGAAGCCATCCAAGCCGCCACCCTCCGGGAGCTGCATGAGCAATACAAGCCCATCGTGCTGGAGGCTGTTACCCAGGACACCAGATACCGCAACGCCTGCGGTCACAGTGACAACGAGAACGCCGTGATTGAGGGCAACGCCGCCATCCGCCGTGCTGTTCTGGGGTCCGGCAACATGGGGCTGCTCCGCCTCTATTCCGACACACCGGAGTTCCGGCAGCACCTTCATCGGGAAGTCATCGACGAGACCTATCCCAAGCTTCATGAGCTGCTGCGCCCACTTTCGGACAATGACATTGACCGGGCCATCCAGGACTGGAACGGCAAGATCGAGAGTAAACACGTCGTTGTCCGTTACATGAAAGACCATGCACGGGAGAAAGACACCGCCGCATGGCTGGCCCGTGAGTTTGACGGCAGCGACGGAAAAACCCCGTTTGCGGTCCGCCCGAAAAGCCCCGAAGGAACGGTGCTGCCCTGGCCGAAGGTGCAACGCCGGATTGTCCAGCTCATTAAGGAGGACCGTTTCTACACCCAGGTCGAACAGGACAATCTGGACGATGTGGACCCCATCGCCATCCGGGAGGCCCTTGCCCAGCGCGGCATTGTGGACGGTCATGTGGTGGACCCGGAAAAGCTGGACAACAACCCCTTTGTTCAGCAGGTTATGCGGGATGTGGAGGCCATATCCAGAGAGACCGCCCAAGCAGACCAGCCGGAACAGCCTTCCCCCGGCAATTCGCGTGTTCCTGTATCAGACAAGGAATATGCTACGGCCCGTGGCACGGTCCGGGAACGGACTTCTTATGATCCAACAGTCCCTCCCTACCATGTGGGAGATGTTGTCTATCTGGATGACCTCGCCCACCGGATCACGGAGCTGCGGGATGACACGGTGCAGCTGCTGCCCACCGGCATGAGCTACCCCATCTACCGGGCCGAGAGCCGGGAACGGTTTGAGCAGCTTCTACGGAAAGATAACAGCAACGACTTCTATACCGAGTTCCTGCCTGCAAATCTGGATATGGTGGACCAGGACCTGCGGGATGTGCTGGCGCATGGCCTGATGGCCGCGTCGGACAAGGCGGAGCTTTCCCAGCTGCTACACACCGGCAAGAGCAACCGGGAGGTGGCCTTGTGGTTGAGCCGCGCTTATCCCAACATTGTGGAAACGATGGAGCTGGAGACCGGCGACACCGCTGACTACCGCACTACTCCTGAAGGTATCGAGCTGGAAGTGCTGGATGCAGACGAAAAGCGTTTGGCCATGCTGTTTTTCCGTTGGGACGAGGCTGCACCTTTGCTTCGCGGACTGTACTCCCGTCAGCTGGATGGTTTTGGACAGGCACACCCCGAACCGGCTGCCGAGACCCCGGCTTACCACGCCGAGACCGTGGCTGTCTATCCGGGCGACAAAAACCATCTGCCCTATGATGTGGTGGTTCAGACCCTGCGGATCAATGAGCCGGAGCCGCCAGCGCCTGCCGCCGAGCCGGAGAAAACCCTGGATGAAGTGCTGGACGAACACCCTGTATCCGTTCAGGTCAATGGCGAGTGGCAGACCTTCCCCAATGTCAAAGCTGCCGAGGAAGCCTCTTATGAGGAATACAAGGCCAACCTGCGCCGCACCGCCGAGAATTTCCGTATCACCGACGATCACCTGGGCGAAGGCGGCCCCAAAGCCAAGTTCCAGGCCAATATCGAGGCAATCAAGCTGCTGAAATACCTGGAGGAAACCACCGGGCAGGCAACGCCGGAGCAGCAGGAAGTTCTCTCCCGGTATGTGGGCTGGGGCGGCCTTGCCGATGCCTTTGACCCTGACAAGGAAAGCTGGAGCAAGGAATATGCCCAGCTGAAGGAACTGCTGATCCCGGAGGAATACGCCGCCGCCAGAGGGTCCACACTCAATGCCCACTACATCAGCCCTACGGTGATCCGTGCCATCTATGAGGCCGTGGGCCGTATGGGATTTGAGACCGGAAACATCCTGGAGCCGTCCTGCGGCGTGGGCAATTTCTTCGGTATGCTGCCGGAGGAAATGCGAAACAGCCGTCTGTATGGCGTGGAGCTGGATTCCATCAGCGGGCGGATTGCCCAGCAGCTCTACCCCAAGGCCGACATCACCGTGGCTGGATTTGAGACCACCGACAGGCGGGACTTCTATGACCTTGCCATCGGCAATGTACCTTTCGGCCAGTATCAAGTTCGGGACAAAGCCTACGACAAGCTGAATTTCAACATTCACAATTACTTTTTCGCCAAGGCGCTGGATCAGGTGCGTCCCGGTGGCGTGGTGGCCTTTGTCACCAGCCGCTACACGATGGACGCCAAGGACTCCACCGTGCGCCGGTATCTGGCCCAGCGCGCCGAGCTGTTGGGGGCCATTCGTCTGCCCAACAATGCGTTTAAGGCCAACGCCGGGACTGAGGTTGTATCGGACATCATCTTCCTGCAAAAGCGGGACCGTCCGCTGGACATTGTGCCGGAATGGACGCAGACCGGTCAGACCGAGGACGGTTTTGCCATCAATCGTTCTTTCCTGGACCACCCGGAAATGGTGTTGGGCCGACAGGAACCGGAAAGCACCGCTCACGGCATGGACTACACCGTGAACCCCATCGAGGGCCTGGAGCTGGCCGATCAGCTGTACGATGCCGTGAAGTACATTCGCGGCACCTACCAGGAGGTCGAGCTGCCGGAGCTGGGCGAGGGCGAAGCCATCGACACATCCATCCCCGCCGACCCCAATGTGAAGAACTATTCCTACACCGTGGTGGACGGCGCTGTGTATTTCCGGGAGAACAGCCGCATGGTGCGGCCTGACCTCAACGCCACCGCCGAAGCCCGTGTCAAAGGCATGGTGGGGCTGCGGGATTGCGTCCAGGAGCTGATCGACCTGCAAATGGATACCGCCACATCGGACAGCGAAATCCGTGACAAGCAGGCGGAGCTGAACCGGCTCTATGACGATTTTTCCGCCAAGTATGGTCTTATCAATGACCGGGCAAACCGGCTGGCCTTTGCCGATGATTCCAGCTATTATCTGCTCTGCGCGCTGGAGATCGTGGACGAGGACGGCAGGTTGGAGCGCAAGGCGGATATGTTCACCAAGCGGACCATCAAGCCCCATGAGGCGGTGACTTCCGTGGACACCGCCAGCGAAGCCCTGGCCGTATCCATCGCAGAAAAGGCCCGTGTAGACATGGAGTACATGGAACAGCTCACCGGCAAGACCAGCGACGAGCTGGCCGCCGAGCTGCAAGGCGTGATCTTCCGTCTGCCTGGGCCGGTGCCGGAGGGAGAACGCCCCATCTATGTGACCGCCGACGAATACCTGTCCGGCAATGTGCGGCGCAAGCTCCGTCAGGCACAGCGGGCGCTGGAGGTCAGCGAGATTTTCCGCCCCAATGTGGAGGCGCTGAAAAAGGCTCAGCCCAAAGACCTGGATGCTTCGGAGATCGAGGTGCGCCTGGGCGCTACATGGATCGACAAAGAGTACATCCAGCAGTTCATGTATGAGACCTTCAACACCCCGTACTACCTCCAGCGCGCTATCCAGGTCAATTACGCCTCCTATACCGCCGAATGGCAGGTCACGGGCAAAAACTCTGTCTCCGAAAACGATGTGGCGGCCTACACCACCTACGGAACCAGCCGTGCCAATGCCTACAAGATTCTGGAGGACAGTTTGAACCTTCGGGATGTCCGCATTTACGACACCGTGGAGGACGCGGACGGTAAAGAGCGCCGGGTGCTGAACGCCAAGGAGACCACCTTGGCAGCCCAAAAGCAGCAGGCTATCCGGGACGCTTTCCGCGATTGGATTTGGCGGGACCCGGAGCGCCGCCAGACCCTGGTGCGCCAGTACAACGAGGAAATGAACTCCACCCGGCCCCGTGAATACGACGGGTCCCACATCACTTTCGGCGGCATGAATCCGGCCATTACCTTGCGGGATCACCAGCTGGGGGCTATCGCCCATATCCTCTATGGCGGCAATACGCTGCTGGCACACGAGGTAGGCGCGGGCAAGACCTTTGAAATGGTCGCCGCCGCGATGGAGGCAAAGCGACTGGGCTTATGCCAGAAGTCCCTCTTTGTGGTGCCGAACCACCTGACCGAACAATGGGCGTCGGAGTTTCTACGGCTCTATCCCTCCGCAAAAATTCTGGTCACGACCAAGAAAGACTTTGAGACCCACAACCGAAAGAAATTCTGCGCCAGGATCGCCACCGGCGACTACGACGCCGTTATCATCGGCCACTCGCAGTTTGAGCGTATTCCCATCAGCCGGGAGCGTCAGGAGCGGCTCCTTCAGGAGCAGATCGACGAGATCACCGAGGGCATTGCCGAGGTGAAGTACAGCGGCGGTGAGCGTTTCACAGTCAAACAGCTGGAACGCACCAAGAAATCCCTGGAAGCCAGACTGGAAAAGCTCCAGGCCGAAGGCCGTAAGGACGATGTGGTGACTTTTGAGCAGCTGGGCGTGGATCGGCTGTTTGTGGACGAGGCGCACAACTACAAGAACCGTGCGAAACGTTGCGCATAAGCCCTTGTTGACAGCAAGGACGAACAGCGCCATGTGATTGCACTTAACAATAAGAAAATATCACAGAGAACTTGAATCTCGAAATCAGGGGTGAAATTCCCCTGCCGTACAGAACCAATGCCGGAAAGGAGCAATCCCATAGCGGTCTGTCAAACCGCAGGCAGTACGAGAGCTAATACTCCACTGTGCGTTGCACATCTGTAAATGTGCAGGGTACAAAGCGTGGTGAAGTCGTAACCTGAAAACCTAAACCCCTGCAAAGGGGCATGGAGAATAATGGTGCGGGCTTCCGAAACCTATGGCTATCCGTTAGTGAAAGCTATGCAGCATCGTAAGAGTAGACGGCATCTGAAAGGGTGAAAATTGGAAAAAGCGTGTGCGGTTGGTTTTTCCGTACATGCCCTGTGGAATGAAATGTCCACACGGAATCATGCAGAAACTGTGGTTCAAAGCATGGTTAGGTTTTCCCGGTGTAAGGTAGCGGCCTAAGGGTTTCAATGGTCAGCAATGACCGCAAGGATAGAGATTCAGGAACGTTTGAGAGCCTATTGCCGGAGCTTTACAGAGCAATGAAAGCAATAGGAAGTCAGCCGTACCATAGTAGTCTGCGGCTGGGTAACGCCAGCTACACGGGGCTGAAATGCCCCATGGCGAAGGGTACGAGTCAAACTGATTTACAAATTTCACAAAACGAAAATCCAATAACTCCCTGAAAGATGGGTGACGAACTGCGAGGTGAAAGCCTTGTGCATTTGAACGTCAGATTTTCAACGGAAATGGAACTGAAAGCCATGCAGGATATGCTCTATGAGAAATCCGGGCAAGGCGTTTCGTTCACCGGACTGGTGGAAGCAATGGCGCACGAAGTCACCATTGTGACTGCCATCCATAACATCAAGTCCAACAAGGGCAGTAAAACCGCCGGAGTGGACAAGGTAAAAATGGACAACTATCTGCAAATGCCAAAAGATGAACTGATTTTATTGATTCAATCGTGTTTTCGCAAATACCAGCCCAAACCAGCCCGCCGTGAATATATTCCAAAAAACAACGGAAAAATGCGGCCGCTGGGAATCCCTACGGTATTGGACAGAATCATACAGGAATGTGTGCGGCTAATCATAGAGCCGATATGCGAGGCGAGATTTTATCCGCACAGCTACGGCTTTCGCCCTTACCGGGCGCAAAAGCACGCAATCCGGGATATTGTCAATGTAATCAACGCCGGGTGTAAATCCCCCGACCAGGCTGTGTGGGCAGTGGAAGGTGACATTCAAGGGTGTTTTGACAACATCAGCCATCGGATACTGCTTCAAAAAGTATGGCGAATGGGCATCCATGATAAACGGGTGCTGAAAATCATCAGCCAAATGCTGAAAGCCGGGTATATTGAACGGGATTTGTACTATCAAACGGCAACAGGCACACCGCAGGGCGGAATCCTTTCCCCTCTGCTGTCGAACATCTATCTGAATGATTTTGACTGGTATGTGGGACGGACTTATATGGAGCCGCATCGCAAATGCAAGCACAAATGCAACGATACACGCAGGCTGAAATGGGCAGGAACTACCCCAAAGTATAACTTCCGTTATGCCGATGACTGGGTGGTGCTGACTTCTACGGAAAAGGAAGCGTTCCGTATGAAGCGCGAGCTGACAAAATACTTTAGGCAAAAACTGAAACTGGAACTGTCGCAGGAAAAGACCTATGTAACCGATTTGCGGAAAGGAGGGATACATTTTCTCGGTTACATCGTCAAGGCGGAACGAAAGCGCAAAACACCGAACCCTGCAACGTGGACGGAACATCTGGTGGGAAAACCATTACCGGATATGAAACGGCTGTCCAAGAAGATTGGCAGTCTGCTGGAACAGGTACACCGTATTGAGCTATATTCCAAACCAAATACACAGGCCGCCCAGATACAGTATGTGAACTCCATCATTCTGGGACTGGCGCAGTATTACCAGCCGTCCATCTGTTCACACGCTTACCATGCAATCGACCGCAGGGTAAACAATGCGGCGCTGGCCGTTTGGAAAAAGCTGTTTCCGAAACAGTATAACCAGATGCAGGTTCCGCTGAAAACCCTCTGCAATCTTCCGCACAGGCACGAAGGATATGAAAGCAAAACCTTTGCAATTCCCATCGAGGGAAAATGGTTTGGAATCACCTTTGCGTTTATCACGCACAGCCGGTATGAGAGCAAACCGTTTGACCAAAAGATAACCCCTTACACGGCGGAAGGCCGCAGGCGGTACATCAACTACCGAAACAAGCACAAACCACTGCCCTGTGACCGACCATCCATCAATACCCCGGAAGATATTGCCCTTGCCTGCTATGCAGACGGAAAGGGCTGGAAGGCAAACTTTGAATACTTCATGAACCGAGAATACGCCTATAACCGGGATAAGGGAAAGTGCAAATGTTGCGGGAAACCATTTTCCATAACAGTTCCAAAACACTGTCACCATATCAACAACCAGCTTCCAATCGAAAGAATCAATAAAGTTCCTAATCTGGCATGGCTGTGCGAATTGTGCCACCGCATGGTTCATAACAGCCCAATACCGCCTGAGCTGAACGCAAAGGCAGTACGCAAAATTATGAAATACCGAGAAAAACTCAAATCGTGAAATTTGTGAGTACGCTGTACCCGTGAGGGTGCAGTGATATTGAAATCTGAAGGAAGAAAGTAAATCAGTTTGATGGTAGGCCGGGTGCGCTGAAAGGTGCACGCCCGGCGTGAGGTGGGGGAAAATCCGGAGATTACTTCAAAAGATTACCTATCACCATTGTTTCTTTACACCAAAATGCGGAATGTGGCGGGCCTCTCTACCAGCGATGCCCAAAAATCCAGCGATATGTTCGCCAAGTGCCGCTATATGGACGAGATCACCGGAAACCGTGGCGTGATTTTTGCCACCGGCACCCCCGTCAGCAACTCCATGACCGAACTTTACACCATGCAGCGGTATCTTCAGTATGACCGCTTGCAGGAATTGAGCATGACCCATTTCGACTGCTGGGCGTCGCGCTTTGGCGAAACGACAACGGCCCTGGAGCTGGCACCGGAAGGCACCGGCTACCGAGCGCGTACCCGTTTCTCCAAGTTCTTTAATCTCCCGGAGCTGATGAACCTGTTCAAAGAGGTGGCGGACATCAAAACCGCCGATCAGCTCCATCTGCCTACGCCGGAGGTGGAATACCACAACATTGTGGCCCAGCCCACCGAACAGCAGCAGGAAATGGTGAAGGAGCTATCCGAGCGTGCCTCCCTGGTACACAGCGGCACAGTGGACCCCTCCCAAGACAATATGCTCAAGATCACCAGCGATGGCCGCAAGCTGGGCCTGGACCAGCGCATTATCAATCAGGCGCTGCCGGATGAACCCGGCACCAAGGTCAATCAATGTGTCGCAAACACCATGCAGATTTGGCGGGATGGCGAGGCCGACAAGCTGACCCAGCTGGTGTTTTGCGATATTTCCACACCCCAGGTGGCCCCCTCCAAAAAGGCGGCCAAGTCGCTGGACAACCCCACGCTTCACGCTCTGGAACAGGCCGTACCGCTGGACGAACCGGAGCCGGTCTTTACCGTCTATGAGGACATCCGGCAAAAGCTCATCGCCCAGGGGATGCCCGCCGATCAGATTGCCTTTATCCATGAGGCTAATACCGAGGTGCGGAAAAAGGAGCTGTTCGCCAAGGTTCGCACCGGCCAGGTGCGCGTCCTGCTGGGTAGCACCGCCAAGATGGGAGCCGGAACCAATGTGCAGGACCGCCTTGTGGCGCTCCATGACCTGGATTGCCCGTGGCGGCCGGGAGACCTTGCCCAGCGCAAGGGCCGTATCGAGCGCCAGGGCAACCAAAACCCCCTAGTTCATGTGTACCGCTATGTAACGGAGGGTACTTTTGACGCTTATCTCTGGCAGACGGTGGAGAACAAACAGAAGTTCATTTCGCAAATTATGACCAGCAAAAGCCCGGTGCGCTCCTGTGATGATGTGGACGAAACGGCGCTGTCCTTTGCCGAGATCAAGGCTCTGTGCGCCGGAGACCCCCGTATCAAGGAGCGCATGGACCTGGATGTGGAGGTATCCAAGCTGAAGCTGATGAAGGCCGACCACCAAAGTAAGCAGTATCGTCTGGAGGATCAGCTGCTGAAATACTTCCCAGAGGAAATCGAAAAGTACAAAGGCTTCATCCAGGGCTTTGAAGCAGACCTGGAGACCCTGGCTGCCCACCCTCACCCGGAGGACGGCTTTGCCGGTATGGAAATCCGGGGCGATACCCTGACGGACAAGGAGAACGCCGGTGCAGCCCTGCTGGATGCCTGCAAGGAGGTCAAAAACTCCGAGCCTGTGCAGATCGGCGGCTACCGGGGCTTTGCTATGTCGGTGCTGTTTGACGCATGGCGGCAGGAATATACGCTCCTGCTGAAAGGCCAAATGACCCACCGGGCAAGCCTCGGCACAGACCTACGCGGCAACCTGACCCGTATCGACAATGCTCTTTCTCAAATGCCCCAGCGCCTGGAGGCGACCAAGGCCCAGCTGGACAATTTGTATCAGCAGCAGGCCGCTGCCAAGGAGGAAGTGGGCAAGCCCTTCCCCTATGAGGATGATCTGCGGGTCAAGTCCGCCCGTCTGGTGGAGCTGGACACGATTCTGAACCTGGACGGCAGGGGCCGATCCCAGCCGGAGTCGGTGATCGCCAAGAGCGCACGGCCCTCGGTGCTGGACAGCCTGAAACGCCCGGTGCCGCCCCGCAACCCCGAAAAGAAACCAAAACAGCATGAGGAGGTGCGATAACATGAATAACAACGAACTGAATACGGCCCTCTATGAGAAGATGGCCGCCGAGCAGAATAAGTACCGGGACTGGCTGAAAAGCCAGCCCCCGGCAGAGGTCCTGAACCACGCCTATGAGTACACTGTCCGGGAGGACATCGTGATGGCGATGGAGGAACTGGGGCTGACCGATGTCCAGGCCCAGGCGCTGCTGGATTCGCCCACGCCCCTGGCAGATGTGTACCACTACTTTGAGAAGGTGGAGACCGACCACATGAATGTGGTTCGGGACTGTATCGAAATCAGGGCCGATGACGCTTGCAAGGCCCAGGAGGAGCTGCGGAAGGCTGCCGTCTATCCTCACTCTGCTTCCTATGCGAAAGAGCATGGGGAGCTGGAGCAGTACCGGGCCTCCAACCGGGCCAATCTCCAATGCAAGGAGGCCATTGAAGCGGCGGTGCGGGATCACTTCGACGGGATGTATCTCAGTCACGATGCCGCCAAGGGCGTGATCGAGACCTACGGCATGGACCGGGTCATGCTGGTCCTGGCCAACACTGTCCAGCTCCAGGACTGGGATGGGCGCTATTCGCCCCGCAATAAGGAATGGGCCAAGACCATTCCCAACTATAACTCCGATACCGTCCGGGCTGGCTATGCTGTAAACAGTCATCCCGCTGTCCTGAATGGGTTTATTGATTTGGTGCGCGAGGAACATCTGCGCCGCCAGCCCTTGGCGGCAGAGGACATCCAGGCAGAGGCGGAACGGATTTTGCGGGAGCTGCGCGCGCCGGATGTGCCGAACAGCCCCCACGGGACCCATTACATGGCCCGCATTTCCCCGGAGTTTCTGAATCGTGCCGGGAGCAAAGACCATGACCGGCTGATGAATCTTTTGCCGTTTCGCAGTCTGGCGTTTACCGGCATGAAAGGGCTGCCCGGAACCTATGCCACCATCCTGGCCAGCGAGGACCGGACGAAAGAGCTGCGCCAGCCCCGGCCCTCTGTCCGGGAGCATTTGAAGCAGGAACCGAAACAGGCAGCCCCGAAAGCTCCGGCTCATAAGAAACGGGAGCCGGAGCGGTGAGCGCCCCGAAGCGCAAGCGGGAGGTCCAGGTGAATTTCCGGGTCTCCCCGGAGGAGCTGGCGCTGATCGAGCAGAAAATGTCCCAACTTGGGACCAATAATCGGGAAGCCTATCTGCGGAAGATGGCCCTGGACGGTTATGTGGTGCAGCTGGACTTGCCGGAGCTGAAGGAGCTGGTGTCCCTGCTGCGCCGGAGCAGCAACAACCTGAACCAGCTCACCCGCCGGGTGCATGAGACTGGGCGTGTCTACGACGCTGACCTGGAGGATATAGCCCAGCGGCAGGAACAGCTATGGGAGGGCGTGAAGGAAATCCTGACCCAGCTTTCCAGGCTTTCGTAACAGGGATATATGCCCCAATTGCGGAGGGAGGAACGGCGTTCTTTTCGCCGCGCCTTCCTCCGCTTTTTCTTTTTTCCCATATCCTTGCGGTTTGAGGGTGCTTGCAGGATAATTAGCTCAGAAGAAGAACGGCGCAAAGGAGTTGAGGATATATGAAAACCTTTGAAAAGGTGTTGGAGATTTTCCGGGATTACCTGGAGCGTGATTTGGAGGAGGAAGTGCTGCTGTGCAGACGAGGGTATCTCCGTGTGACTTGGAATGGAGATTCGCCCTTTTGCGTGGATGGGGTCCTCTGCCGGACGCCGGAGGAACTGTTTGAACTGCTCCTTTCCGACTGTCAGAGTGCTGAAGAACTTCGGCTGACAAAGGGATGCCGGGAAGTGACTAAGGAGGACGAACAGGAAGCACAGGCCCGGTGCCAGAAGTACCGGGAACAATGGAAGGAGGAAGTGGAATGAAGGCATTGATATGTTTGTTGAAGCTGTTGCTTAAAATCGCATTGGCCCCGGTGATCCTGGCGCTTACCCTGTTCATCTGGGTATGCGTGGGCCTTGTGTATGTCTCCGGCCTGGTGCTGGGGCTGGTCAGCCTGGCGCTTGTGCTGTTGGGCGTGGCGGTGCTGATTACTTACTCCCCGCAGAATGGGCTTATCCTGCTTTTGCTGGCGTTCCTGGTAAGCCCCTACGGATTGCCGCTGGCGGCCATCTGGCTGCTGGGCAAGGTGCAGGATTTGAAATACTTAATCCAGGACCGGGTTTATGGATAAAACAATGTTATGAACTTTACTTTTGCGCTAATATCGGATATAATGTTAGTACGAAAGGAAGTGAGACCATGACCCAATATGAACAGCTGGACCGGATGCTGGATAACCAGGATGGGATGCTGCGAACTGCTCAGGCGGTATCTGTCGGGATTAGCAAGCCGGTTTTTTATGATTATGTGCAGGCACGGGAGTTGCAGCGGGTCGCCCCAGGGATTTATCTTTCCAGAGATTCCTGGGTGGACACCATGTATCTGCTCCATCTTCGCTTTGAACAGGTCGTCTTTTCCCACGAAACAGCCCTGTTCTTTCATGACCTGACGGATCGTGAGCCTACGGAGTATGCGGTCACGGTCAAGACCGGATACAATCCAACCAAACTGAAAGCGGAGGGTGTGCGAGTTTTCACCATTAAGGCCCAGCTCCATGATGTGGGTCTGACCACCGCCAGGACGCCCTTTGGACATACCGTTCCGGTCTATGATATGGAGCGGACCATCTGCGATGTGCTGCGAAGCCGAAGCAGCATGGAGGTGCAGACCTTTCAAGGGGCTCTGAAAGCGTACGCCCGGAGAAAGGATAAAAACCTGCGGACATTGATGCACTATGCCGGAATGTTCCGGGTAGAAAAACTGCTTCGGCAGTATTTGGAGGTGTTGCTATGATAAAGACAGCCAGACAGCTGAAGGACCTGATTCGGAACCTGGCAAAGAAAAATGCCGCAGACGCCCAGGTCCTTCTGCGGAACTATATGATGGAGCGGTTTCTGGAGCGGATCTCCCTGTCAGAATACCGGGACAAATTCATTCTGAAAGGCGGTATGCTGGTGGCGGCCATGGTGGGGCTGGACGCCCGTTCTACCATGGACCTGGATGCGACCGTCAGAGGAACGAATGTCAATGTGGAAGACATTGAGAATCTGATTGCGGCCATTGTCACAGTCCCCTTGGATGATGGCGTGACATTCCAGCTGAAAAGCATTTCGGAAATCATGGATGAAGCGGAGTATCCGGGAATCCGGGTCAGCATGACCGCAACCTTTGACGGAGTCGTAACCCCGCTGAAGATCGACATTTCCACCGGAGATGCCATTACTCCGAAGGAAGTGCGGTACAGTTTTAAGCTGATGCTGGAGGATCGCTCTATTGAAATTTGGGCCTACAATCTGGAAACCGTTCTGGCGGAGAAGCTGGAGACCATCATCACACGGGCCACCACCAATACCCGCATGAGGGATTTCTATGATATTTATGTTCTGGTCCAGCTTCACGGCTGCACCCTGAATCCCCAGGTCCTCCATGACGCTCTGCTGGCTACCTCCCGCAAGCGCGGCACAGAGAGCCATCTTGCGGAAGCCGGAGAAGTGTTCGATGAAGTGGGGAGCAGTGCGGTCATGCAGAAACTTTGGGAGGCATACCGAAAGAAATTCTCCTATGCGTCCGATGTGGAATGGCCCATGGTCATGGAAGCGGTTCGCGGACTGTTCCGGCTTTGTGAGGAAGGCGGAGCATGAAAAAGAGAGGACACTACTGCAAAGTTTGCGGCGAGTACAAAGCCAACGAAAAGTTTACCGGGAAAGGCCATGCGGCACACATCTGTAAAGCCTGTGCTTCCCTTCCACCGGAGAAAAAGGCAGAGCAGATGACGATCAACCTGCTGATGAATCTGCCCTGGCGGCTGTCAAAAGAGCAGCTTTCCTGGCTGAAAAACCGCATGAAGGATAAGCGCCCGGAAGTGTGTGCGCTGGCGAAGGAACAGTATGAGATGAGATTCCCACCACGGGATTTACAGGAAGCCGAGGACGATTTGGATTTCCTGGTTGATGAAAAATTTGATATAGAGTGATAGAAACGGTCTGCACCACGCAGGCCGTTTTTTTTGAAGGGAGGGAAACATTATGGCAACCACACGCATTATGCCGCTGCATATCGGCAAGGGACGGACCGAGAGCCGTGCCATTAGCGAGATTATCGACTATGTGGCCAATCCGCAAAAGACCGATCACGGCAGGCTTATCACCGGCTATGAGTGTGATAGCCGTGTAGCCGACGCCGAGTTTATGCTGGCAAAGCGTCAGTATATCGCCGCCACCGGACGGGTTCGGGGCGCCGATGATGTGATCGCCTACCATGTCCGCCAATCTTTCTGCCCTGGTGAGATCACGCCGGAGGAAGCGAACCGGCTGGGCGTGGAGTTTGCCAAGCGGTTCACCAAGGGCAAACACGCCTTTATCGTTTGTACCCACATTGACAAGGCCCATGTCCATAATCATATCATTTGGAGTTCGGTCAACCTGGACTGTGACCGGAAGTTCCGTAATTTTTGGGGCAGCACAAAAGCTGTCCGGCATCTGAGCGACACCATCTGCATTGAGAACGGACTGTCCATTGTCGAAAACCCAAGACCCCACGGCAAAAGTTACGACCAATGGCTGGGCGATCAGGCGAAGCCCTCCCATCGGGAGTTGCTCCGTGCTGCTATTGATAACGCCCTGGCACAAAAGCCTGCTGACCTGGACGAGCTGTTGAAGCTGCTCCGGGAATCCGGCTGCGAAGTATCCAAGCGCGGCAAATCCTACCGTTTGAAGCTCCCCGGCTGGGGCAAAGTGTCCCGCCTAGATAGCCTGGGCGATAGCTACACCCTGGAGGACCTACTGGCTGTCCTCGCCGGTCAAAAGGAGCATACACCCCGTCAGAAGCCGGTCAAGCAAGCAGATCCGCCGAAGGTCAATCTGCTGGTTGACATTCAGGCAAAGCTCCAGGCCGGAAAAGGTGCCGGGTATGTACGGTGGGCCAAGGTCTTTAATCTGAAACAGATGGCACAGACCGTGAATTATCTCACGGAGCATAACCTGCTGGAGTATGCGGTGCTGGAAGAAAAGGCTGCGGCGGCCACGGCCCACCATAATGAGCTATCCGCAAAAATCAAGGCAGCGGAGAAACGCATGGCGGAGATCGCCGTCCTGCGAACCCATATTATCAACTATGCCAAGACCCGCGAGACCTATGTGGCCTATCGGCAGGCTGGTTACTCCAAGAAATTTCGCCAGGAACACGAGGAAGAAATCCTGCTCCATCAGGCGGCAAAAAATGCCTTTGATGATATGGGTGTCAAGAAGCTGCCCAAAGTTAGGGAACTGCAAGCTGAATATGCTCAGCTGCTGGAGGAAAAGAAAAAAACCTATGCCGAGTACCGCCGCTCCCGTGAGGAAATGCGGGAGCTGCTGGCAGCAAAGGCCAATGTGGATCGGCTCATGAGCATGGAGGAAGAAAAACAGGAAGATAAAGACCACGAGCATGGCCGATAAGACCTTATAAGTGATTAAAAATTTGAAACGAGGTCGTTTCATTTCATGTATGTATAATGCCGGGCGTAGGGGTTGTATGCCTTTACGTCCGGCACTCTTTTTTCTTATGTCTGTTCCGTCGAGAAATATGGCAGTTCTTCCCGCAACCTCAAAAAACTCTTGCTATCTTGACAGCCGTATTTGTATGTATTATACTGTACTTGTAACAGTAATACGGTTAGATTGGAAACGAAGGTGAGAATTTGGAGATAGTCGTAAGCAATAAAGCAAGCCGACCTCTATACGAGCAGATTTCTTCACAGATCAAGGCGGCTATTATGAGTGGCGAACTGAAAGCCGGGGAAGCCATTCCCTCTGTGCGTTCTCTGGCAAAATCATTGCACATCAGTATTCTTACAGTCCAAAAGGCGTATGCCACCCTACAAGAAGATGGCTTCATCGAAACAACGGCTGGAAAAGGCTGCTATGTATCAGCACAAAACCAAGACTTCTATCTTGAAGAACAACAGAAGAAGATAGAAGAAAAATTTGCGGAGGCAATCGAGATCGCCCGCACAAGCGGTATATCTCTCGATAAGTTGACCGGCTTACTAACACTCATGTATCAGGAGGACACATAATGAGCGAAAACATTTTGGAAATAAAAGACTTAACAAAAGACTATGGGGATTTTGTCCTCGACAAAGTGAGCTTTGCCCTTCCTCGCGGTGTCATTATGGGACTGATCGGTGAAAACGGCGCTGGAAAAAGCACCACGATTAACTGTATTCTGAACGAAACACGGAAAACCAGCGGCCAAATTCTCATTTTCGGCAAAGATCACATTTCGGATGAAATTGAAATCAAAGATAAACTCGGCGTGGTCTTTGATGAAAACCATTTCCCTGATATTTTTACGGCAGAGGAAATCGGTAAATTTATGTCTGGAATTTACACCGGCTGGGACTGGCCGCTTTACCGCCAGTATCTTGATAAGTTTGAATTGCCCAAGGATAAGAGGATCAAGGATTTCTCCAAAGGCATGAAAGTGAAACTGGCTTTTGCGGTAGCGTTATCTCACAATGCGGAACTGTTGATTTTGGATGAAGCCACCAGCGGGCTTGACCCCATCATTCGTGATGATGTCTTGGATATGCTGATTGACTTTGTTCAGGACGAAAGCCACTCTGTTTTGGTGTCATCCCATATCACAAGCGATCTGGAAAAAGTAGCTGACTATATCACTTTTATTCATAAAGGCAATTTGATTTTCACGCACGAAAAAGATAATCTGATTGACAACTACGGCATTTTGAATTGCGGCGCTGCCGTATTTGACACTCTGGATAAAACCGAAGTTGTTGCTTATCGCAAAGAAGATTACCAATTCAAAGTTCTGGTGAAAGACCGCAACAAAGCGGCAAAACAATATGCAAATGCTATTGTTGGCCCTGCCACGATTGAAGAAATCATGTTGTTCTATGTAAAGGGGGAAATGCAATGAAAGGGTTACTGACAAAAGACTTTCTGACAGTAAAGAAAAAATACGGGATTACCCGCCTTATCATGGATTTGGCTATTATCGCTGCTTTGATGATTATATTGGAGGGAGCCGGTTCTATCTACATTAGCTTTCTGCTCGTTCCGTTGGAAGTCGCCTCTATGCTGATTACCCTTGCAAACTCTGATGAACAGTGGAAATGGGGCAAATATGCAGTCGCATTACCAATCTCCAAAAGACAGATCGTTAGCAGCCGTTATGCCTTTGGAGGAATCGCGGCAATCATAGGTTTGTGTGTGGCTCTCGTTGTAAACACGATTTCCTATTTTTGCTTCCCTGCATATCAGTTTGGATTCTATCTTTTCCTTTCAATCGCTTCTTTCTGCATGGTTCTGTTGTTCCTTGCTTTTATCTTACCGTCCAATTATTGGCTTGGTGTAAACGCCGGATTCGCAGTTATGTTCATTTTAATCATTCTGCTGGTGGTATTAGGCATCTGGTCAAGGATGACAAACAATGCGATCATGGGATTCGTTGTAGATAATTTTGATTTGAGCATGGCTATTGGCTTTGTCAGCACCATTGTTATTTTTGCCCTGTCCTATATTCTATCGGTTGGCCTATTCAAAAGGAAATATAGTTAATTATTCATCTGGTAATTGAAAAGTGTAACATATTGAAATCCCTGCGCTGTTCCAAAACGAACGATATATCCGTGGAGGGAGATCAGTTTGAGAAATAAAGTCCGAAAACTTCGCATGGAAAATGGGCTAACACAAACGGAGCTGGGGCAAATGGTCAGTGTTTCTCGCCAGACGATCTGTGCAGTAGAATTAGAGTGCTGTGACCCTTCCATTTGGTTGGCTTTCGATATTGCACAGTTATTTGATATGAAAATTGAAGATGTATTCGATTTTACGGACAGAAAAATCAAATAACTATTTACAACATCTGGCCAGACATAGACGAGGGCATAGCGACGCTCGCTTCGTATTTAACGATTCTTTTATATGGCTACAATGTTGGAGAAAAATTGGAATAGACAAGAGGATGAACAATGCAAGAGGTAAATTGGATTCTTTGCCCCATCTGTGGAAATAAAACACGCGACAAAATACGAGAAGATACCATTCTAAAAAATTTTCCCCTCTTTTGTCCGAAATGCAAAAGCGAGTGCCTAATTGACGTTGAACAATTTCATATAACTGTTATCAAAGCGCCAGACGCACAGCCGCAGAGCCGATATCCGTTTTCTTTTCGGGCTTGCCCAGCTCGGGGGGCTGCTTGGCCTTCCAGTCATCCAGCAGGGCCATGATCTGATCCTTCATCTGACGGGGAGACTTGTCCTTGCCGAAATACTTTTCCAGTTCCGCGCTATTGATAATCACCTTATCAACCTCCTTCTTTTCTTCCATCAAAATGCCGTCGATCACATCGCCGTTCAGCTTGCCCTCTTGATCCATTTTTCGGAGCCGCTGGGCTTGGGACAGGGACGGAGAGGACTGCTGGCCCTCAATGGACACGGCGATATACTTCTGATGCTTGGGCCGGATAAAGGAAATCTCCACGGCGGGTGTAAATGCCAGCTTTTTCTCGTCCAGCATTTTCTGCAAATCCGGCACCAGCTCGGTCAAGCGGATATACCGCTGCACCTGTTTGTAGTTCATGCCGTTTCGATCACCTACGATCTGCGTGGAGCGTTTACCCGCCTCCTGTGCGTCCTCACCGGGACGAGCGCCTTGGTGCTTGATGGCCTCTACCTGCATTTTCAAAGACTGTGCCTTTTCCGTGGGCAAAATCTTTTCGCGGTGGCGCAGGTTGTCATCCGTCATAGCGAGGATGGCCTCGTCATCGGTCATGTTACGGACGATACAGGGCATATTCACAAATCCGGCCAGTTCACTTGCCCTCTGGCGGCGGTGGCCCGCGATGATCTCATACCCGCCGTCCTCAGTGGGACGCACCAACGCGGGCTGGTTTACACCGCTTGCTCGGACAGACTCCACAAGGCCCTGCATCTCGGCATCGTCACGGACACCAAAGGGATGATTTTTGAACGGGCGCAGCTCGGACAGATTGAGGTAGACAATTTCCTCTTTTTCTGCGCGGGTAGCGTCACGGGGCGCGGCGGGCTGTTCCGGCGCGGCAGGGGTGGGAGCCTCCTGCAGATTGGGCGCGGCATTTTCCGGGGCGGCCTTACTTTGGGACATTTTGTCTCGCGTGGGCGACTTGGCCTTGTCGGGGGCCGCCTTGTCAGCCTTTGCCGGGCGGCCCTTGCTGGCCTTGGCCGCTGCTTTGTCCTTCGGCTCCGTGGTTTTCTGTTTGGGAGTTTTCTGTTTCGGGGCCTTGTCCTTTTCGGCCTCCTCACGGGCGGCGGCAAAATCCACCACCTTGCCAGAGGGAGCCGGGGCGGGATCGCCCTTGTCCGGGGTATCCGTCTGCTTGACCTCCTTGTCGGGCTTGGGCGGCTCGGGAGCCGCAGGGCCGGGAGCCTCCGGGGTGGTAGGCTCGGCCTTTTCCGTGGGAGCCGCCTTTTCAGCCGGGGTGGGATCGGCCACAACAGGCTCGACCTTTTCGGGAGCAGGCTGTTCCGGCGCGGGGGCCGTTTCAGTCTTTTCTACCTCGGGGCCGATATTCTTTTTATCGTCTGCCAATGTCAAACCTCCTTTGTCTTGAAATGAAAAAAGCCAGCCCGATGGCTGGCAGCAGATAAGGGACTCCTCCTTTCAAGTTGTGGTGTATGAAAACGCCGCCCATAGTCTCACTCGGGCGGCGTAATGCTCAATATGAAATTGTTTTAGAATAAATACCTTGCTTGACAACTCGGATTTAATTTTAGATTAGATTTTTTCGCGGTGGCCTTCGTTCCACATTTTTTCATCGACATCGGCCATCATCAGCTTTAACAGGATGTCCGACATACTTTCACCGTTTTTATCATAACGGGGCTCCACGATAAAAACGCGATTGCCGATCTCATATCTTTGCGGCTCACCAGCTATATATTCTTTCTCCATACTCAACACCCCCTTTCGCTATGGAACAAGGAAATTATACCATGCGAAAAGGGAATTGCGGTATCGAGCTTGTTTTCAAATTTAGTATTGATATGCGGTCTGGCCCCAGCTATAATGAATTTCAAGAAAAACGCCGATGGTTTTGCGGCTTTTGGTGGGGTGTCCCGCGTATTGAACGCTCTATTGGCCCGATTTAGAGGGGTATGTAACCGATCTAACCGGGAGAGCGCTTGACTGGCAGTCAAGAGGTCAGCGGTTCGATCCCGCTTATCTCCACCAAAAAGTCCTGAAATCGAAAGATTTCAGGACTTTTTCTTTGCTTTCGTATCAATTTTGAACGGGGACGGCTTTGCCGTCCCCGTCTGATGGTAATGCGTATGGACTGGGAAACCGATCTCTCACAGCTCCTGCACCAGGACTACGCCAGGAATGGCATGGAGGGCATTAAGAAGCCAGTTGGCGGTACACTTCCGGTTCAGCCGCAGAGTGAAGATGGCGCAGGAGGTGATTTTCTCGCCATCGGAGCTCCGGGTAATCTCCACGTCCAGCAGCTTCAGCTCATGCTCCCGGTAGAAGCGCAGGACGCAGTCCAGCGTCTGCTTGCCGTTGTATTCCATGTAGAGATTGATCTCCTGGGCGTGCTCCAGCATATGGTACTCCAGCTTGGAGAACAGCAGCTCCGCCAGAAGGATCAGGATCGTGGCCAGGATGCCGCCCTCGTAGAAGCCGGCGCCCAGCGTCAGACCAATGATGGCCGCCGCCCACAGTCCGGCGGCGGTGGTGAGGCCCTTGACCCGCTGGCGGCGGGTGACGATGATGGTGCCCGCGCCGATGAAGCCCACGCCGGCAACCACCTGGGCGCCCAGACGGGCCATATCGGTGTAATAGTGCAGCACCAGATACAGATACTGACTGGTCAGCGTGGTCATGGCCGCGCCGAGACAGATGAGAATGTGGGTGCGGAAGCCCGCCGGACGGCGTTTGTACTCCCGCTCCATGCCGATGATGCCGCCGCAGACTGCCGACAGCAGCATCCGCACGGCCACGGACAGGACCGTGATATCCCGCAGCGGGTCGAAAATGGATAACATGACGCCGCCTCCTATACTTCGTCGATCATGGTGATGGTCTCCAGTTCTGCAATGGCCGTCAGCACCTGCTCATGGGCCCGGCGGTGGTTCAGCCGGATGGAGAATACGGCGCTGGGCTGCTGGGCGAGGCTCTCTTTGCCGCGGGTGATGTCCACCTCATAGATCTGGGCGTTCTGGGCCTTGATCTGGCCGATGATCCTGCCTACATCGTCCATGGAGGTGAATTCTACGTAGATGTTCATGTTCCGGGCCCGCTCCACGACGGCGGTCTCCAGATAGGGGAGGAACCGGATGCACAGGAAGATCAGCAGGAAGGCCAGGAAAACGCACTCGTAGAACCCAGCGCCGATGGCCAGGCCCATGCAGGCGGAGGCCCACAGTCCGGCGGCGGTGGTGAGGCCCTTGACCTCCTGTTTGCCCGTCACGATGATGGTGCCGGCGCCCAGAAAGCCGATGCCGTTGATGACCTGGGCGCCGAACCGGGAGACGTCGGTGCGGATACCGATCTCTCCGGCGATGTCGTTCCAGGCGCCGTTGAGCATCAGATATTCATACTGGCTCAGCAGCATGGTCAGCGCGGCGCCCATGCATACGAACATGTACGTCCGGAAGCCCGCTGCCCGGCCTTTCCGGCCCCGCTCGATGCCCAGCATCCCACCGAACAGCATGGAGAGGATCAGACGGAGGGCGACAGACGGCAGCGTACACTCGCGCAGAAATGCAAATGATTCGATCAAAGAGAATGCCCCCTTTCTGCCGCCCCGGCGGACAGCATCCCGTCGGGATCCGGCACATCAGGTATTCTATGAAAAGGGACGCCGGTCCGTGTCTGAGGACGTGTCCTCACAGCTGACGGGAATGGCCGTCCCGGTCCCGCAGCTTCCGCATCAGCCAGGACAGAGGGGTGCTGCGGGACTGAAATTTCTGGCCGCAGCGTCCCTCCAGGAAGGTCCGGAAGGCCCGGGACTGATCTCCCAGGGCCGCCTTGGGGATCATGTAGCCCCCGTACTGGTCCCGGAAGATGTAGTAATACTGGAGATCCTCCCCCAGACGGTACACCTCGCTGTAGGGCAGCAGGGTCTCCCGCTCCTTTCCCTCCGGCAGGGGCACCACTTCCATGGCGTTTTTCCGGAAGCGGTACCGGGAGGCGGGGAAGGGCATGCCGGACTGCCGGACCTGGTCCGCCAGCTTGTGGGCCGTGTGATTGGCGGAGCTGTACGTGCTGGTGGTGAGATAGCAGCCGTAGGCCATGATGAGGATGCCCCACCAGCTGGAGAAGTTTACGATGCCCACCAGCACCAGGGCCAGGCTGATGAAGGACCGGGCCGCCCGATTTTTCCCACAGAACAGGTTGTACTGCATGTGGGCCAGAGCCTCAAAGCTCTCCTCGCTGTGGTGCATTTCGACTTCATACTGCATGAGAACCCTCCGGAAAACGTGTTGACACGGGGCATTGGGGTAAAAAATCTGAGAGGCCCCGCAGCCTCTCAGATTCCCGGCTGCCGCAAAAGCCCACTGGACTCTTGCGGCAGCCTGAAAAATGCCGTTATTTCTGCGCCGTGCGGCGCGAAAATTCTTTTCAATGAACAGGGATCAGCCGGCGGCTCCGTACAGCAGATCCGGCACGATGGTGATCAGCACCGGGCAGAAGGTCAGGAGCAGCAGCACCAGCAGCAGGCACACGATAAATGGCCAGACCTCTTTCAGGAACTCGCTGATGGGACACCCTGTGATGCCGCAGGTGGTGAACATCATGGAGCCGAAGGGAGGCGTGATGCCGCCGATCATGATGTTGACGATGGCCACCAGACCGAAGTGGTACACGTCCACGCCCAGAGTCCGGGCCACGGGCAGCAGCAGCGGCGTGATGATCATCAGCGCGGCGCCGCCTTCCAGGAACATGCCCATGATCAGGAAGACCACGTTGCACAGGATCAGGAAGACCCACTTGTTCTCCGTGATGCCCAGAATGGCGGAGGCCACGATCTTGGGCAGGTTGATCCAGGTCATGTACTGGCCGAAGACGTTGGCGGAAACCATGATCAGCACCACGCTGGAGGTACCGGAGATGGTGTCCAGCAGAATGGGGATCAGGTGCTTGCGGAAGCTCAGCTTCTTGTAGACCAGACGGCCGATGACGAAGCTGTACAGCACGGCCACGGCGCCGCCCTCAGAGGGAGTGAACAGACCGAAGCGCATGCCCAGGATGATGCCGAAGGGGAAGAACAGACCCCAGAAGGACACCAGTGCCTGCTTCAGGATGACGGAAATGGGCGGGAACTTGTCCCGGGTGGTGGGATAGTTCCGCTTGTGGGAGATGATGGCCACGGTGATCATCATGGAGATAGCCATCAGGATGCCGGGTACGTAGCCTGCGGCGAAGGTCCGGCCCAGAGACGCCTGAGCGATCAGGGTGAAGATGATCAGGTTGACACCGGGGGGGATGACGGGAGTGGCCGCCGAGGAGGCGGCGGTGATGGCCGCGGAGAAGGCCTTGGAGTAGCCACGCTTCTCCATCTCGGGCACCAGCATCTTGGACTGCATGGCGCAGTCGGCGTTGGCGGAGCCGGAGCAGCCGCCCATCAGCATGGACAGCAGCACGTTCACCTGTGCCAGACCGCCCTTCATGTGGCCGGTGACGCACTCACAGAAGTCCATCAGCCTGTCGCTGATGCCGCCGAAGTTCATCACCGAGCCGGCCATGATGAAGAACGGGATGGCCAGCATGGAGAAGGACTGGGTGGAGTTCATCACCTTCTGAAGGATCAGCCAGGGCAGGGAGGTGGTGTCGATGAACAGGAAGTAGAAGAAGGTGGAGCCGAACAGGGCATACACGATGGGCAGGCCCAGGAAGTAGAGAATGAAGACCATGAAGACGGGGATCAGATCGACCAGTGTCAGCGTCATGCCTCATGCCCTCCTTCCTCTGCGGCTTCTGCGGCGGGCTGCTTCTTCTTGATGATGTGGAAGCGGTCCGTCAGCAGGAAATAAACGGAATAAATGGTGGAAAGACCGAAGCCGATGGGCACGGCGATCCCGGTGTAGACCTTGGGAACACGCAGCATGTCGGTGAGGGCGATCTTCAGAACGCCCTTGGAGAAGACCAGGTTATAGGCATACTGAGCGCTGATGACCGTCAGCATGATCAGGATCAGCAGTTCCACGATGGACATGATGTCCCGTACCACAGCCTGCATTTTGGAGGGCATGGCATTCACCAGAATGTCGATGCCCAGATGGGAGTGCTTGCGGTAGGCATAGGCGCTCCCGATGAAAACCGTCCACACGAACAGGCTGGTGACCACTTCCTCGCTCCACTGGATGGGGCTGTTGAGGAAGTAGCGGCAGATGACGTTCAGATTGACCAGAATCGTACACAGTGACAGCGTCACCGCGGTGATCACGGCATCCAGGTTCGTTATGACCGTTTTCAACGTAATTTTCTTTTTACGTTCCATACTCATTCCCTTCAAAAGTCGGTTGAGACAGCACGATTCTGGTCAGGGCGTGACGGCGTCACCCACCCGGGGACCGTCATATCCGGTACGGGCCGTCCGCCAACGCGGACGGCCCGTACCGGATGGAAATTCCATTACCGGCTGTAGGCGGAAAGGGATCAGGAGTGGCTGGCGCGGTACTCAGTGACCAGATCCAGCAGCTTGCCCTGCAGTTCGGGATCAGCACCGTACTCTTCCACGATCCAGTCATAGACGGGGGCGCAGGCCTCGGTAAAGGCGTCCAGGTCGACCTCGTTCCAGGTCACGCCGTTCTCGGCCAGCATCTTCTTCTGGGTCTCCTCGTCTTCGGCGCAGGATTCCTGCTCCCACTTGCCGCACTCAACAGCGCACTCGTCGATGATGTTCCGCCACTTCTCAGGGATGGACTGATACAGATCCTCAGGCATGAACAGCCAGCGGGTGGCGATCAGGTGGTTGGTCAGAGCGACCTTCTTCACCAGCTCATAGGGAGCGCCGGCACCGGCCAGGGTGGAGGTGGAACCCTCGAAGCCCTCAACAACGCCGGAGGAGATGGCGGACAGGCACTCGGTGAAGCTCATGGGAGTGGGGGTGGCGCCCAGGCACTCCACGGTCTTGGTGAACATGGCGGAGGAGGTGGAGCGCAGCTTGACGCCCTTCAGATCAGCGGGGGTGTGGATGTCACGGTTGGTGACCACGCTGCGGAAACCGAAGGAATAGTGGGTGTCCAGAATGTGGATGTTCTCAGCGGCCAGACGGTCGATGACGTCCTGAACAACGTCGGACTCCATGACGTAGTTGTACTCGTCGTTGGTGTTGTACAGCATGGGGCCGATGAGCATGGCGGCGTCGCCCACGTAGTCGGCGAACAGGGAGGGCTCTTCCAGACCCATCCAGTTGGCGCCGTTGACAGCCTGGGTGACGGAGTCACCGTAGCAGTCCAGCTCGTTCTGGCCATAGTAAGTAACGGAGATGTGGCCCTCGGTGCGCTCGGTGATCATCTCAGCCAGCTTCTCGGAGGCCTTATAGTTCCACTCGGTGGGCTGGAACACGTTGGAGAACTTGATCTCCAGATAGTAGTCGTCAGCGGGATCGGCGGCGGTGGAGGCGGCTGCACTTCCGGAGGAGCCGGTGGAGGCCGCGGGAGCGGCTTCCTGTCCGCCGCAGGCACACAGAGAGAGCGCCATAGCCAGTGCAAGAAGCAGTGCGATTGTCTTTTTCATCTGAATTGTCCCCTTCTCTTTTATTTACTGCCGGAGCTCCGGAAAGACCTGCATGGATTTTCGGAAATGTTGCATAAATCTCGCGGAACTCCAACAATATTTATTGTAGAACGATTTACGGGAAATGTCAATAAAAACATAAAAGACCGGAATTCTGCAAGCTGTTTCTGTACAGAATGCACAAAAATGTTTTTGCATTTGGATATAACCGACAAAACCTACGGGAAAACTGTGGGCATTATGCCATATGCTCAAGGATCTCCCGGATATCGCGGTAAGTACCAGCGGGATGGATGCCGAATTTCTCGATATCCTCCGGCACGCCCTCGCCGGAGAGGACGAAGGCGGTGTCGATGCCGGCGTTGACGCCGCAGGCGATGTCGGTGTAGATGCGGTCGCCGATGAGGACGGTCTCCTCCGGGGAGAAGCCCCAGCGCTCCATGGACAGCAGGGCCATCTCCGGCTCCGGCTTGCCGATGAACTTGGGACGGCGGCCGGTGGCCCGGAACAGCATCTCGCAGACGGAGCCGCAGTCCGGCACGGAGCCGTAGGAGGTGGGGCAGACCCAGTCGGGGTTGGTGGCCACGAAGTCCACGCCCCGGCCCAGCAGGATGCAGGCGTCTTCCAATTTCTGGAAGGTCAGCTCCGTGTCGAAGCCGCACACCAGCAGGGAGATGCCGTCCTCCAGCTTGTCCGTCACATGGAAGCCCGCCTCGCTGAGCTGCTGGCGGAAGGTGCGGGTGCCGAAGGCGTACATCAGGGCGCCATCATACTTGCCCCGCATGTACCAGATCAGGGCGTCCACGGAGGTGAGGAAGTCATCCGCCGTGGCATCGATGCCCATGCCCCGCAGCCGGTCCACGTAGGCGGTGACGCTGCGGGAGGAGTTGTTGGTGACGAACAGGTACTTGCCGCCCCGCTCCCGGACGGCGCGAAGGAAGTCCTTCGTGCCGTCAAAGAGGGTGTCGCCCAGGTAGATGGTGCCGTCCATGTCCAGCAGGAACAGCTTTTTCTGTTTGAGATCGATCATGGGCCGTTCTCCGTGGGCGGCGGGTCAGATGCGGGCCACGCCGGACTTCCGGGCGGCCTCGGCCACAGCCGCGGCCACGGTGGGACCCACGCGGGGATCGAAGGCCTTGGGGATGATGTAGTCCTCGTTCAGTTCCTCGTCGGAGATGAGACCGGCCAGCGCCTGGGCAGCGGCCATCTTCATCTCCTCGTTGATGTCGCTGGCGCGGACGTCGAAGGTGCCCCGGAACACGCCGGGGAAGGCCAGCACGTTGTTGATCTGGTTGGGATAGTCGCTGCGGCCGGTGGAGATGACCCGGGCACCGCCGGCCTTGGCGTCGTCGGGGAAGATCTCGGGAGTGGGGTTGGCGCAGGCGAAGACGATGGCGTCCTTGTTCATGGTCTTCACCATCTCGGTGGTGACAGTGCCGGGGGCGGACACGCCGATGAACACGTCGGCACCCACCAGCATGTCGGCCAGGGAACCGGCCTTGTGCTCCAGGTTGGTGACCTCGGCCATCTCGGTCTTGATCCAGTTCAGGCCCTCACGGCCAGCGTAGATGGCGCCCTTGCGGTCGCACATGGTGACGTTTTTGAAGCCCGCGGACAGCAGCAGCTTCACGATGGAGATGGCGGCGGCGCCGGCGCCGGAGGTGACCACCTTCACGTCCTCCTTCTTCTTCCCCACCACCTTCAGGGCGTTGGTCAGGCCCGCCAGGGTGATGATGGCGGTGCCGTGCTGGTCATCGTGGAAGATGGGGATGTCGCACTTCTCCTTCAGCTTCCGCTCAATCTCGAAGCAGCGGGGAGCGGCAATGTCCTCCAGGTTGATGCCGCCGAAGGAGCCGGAGATGTTGTACACGGTCTCCACGAACTCGTCCACGTCCTTGGTCTTGACGCACAGAGGGAAGGCGTCCACGCCGCCAAAGGCCTTGAACAGCACGCACTTGCCCTCCATGACGGGCATACCGGCCTCGGGGCCGATGTCGCCCAGGCCCAGGACGGCGGAGCCATCGGTGATGACGGCGCACAGGTTGTGGCGGCGGGTCAGCTCATAGCTCTTGGAGATGTCCTTCTGGATCTCCAGGCAGGGCTGGGCCACGCCGGGGGTGTAGGCCAGGGACAGGTCGTCCTTGGTGGCCACGGGCACGGTGGCCACGACTTCGATCTTGCCCTTCCACTCGCCGTGCAGGCGCAGGGATTCCTTCGCGTAATCCATAGATGTTGTCCTCCAGTTTGTTATTTGTGATCCAATTATTTCTCAAAGGGGAAGCGATAGTCCAGCTTCAGTTCGTCCCGCAGGCCGATGAGCTCCTTCTGGATGGCGTCGCCCACGGGCACGCCCTTGTCCTTGCGATCCTGCCAGGCCAGATACTCCTTCTCACCGGCGGTGTAGATCCGCTCGGCGCCGGGGGCCTTCTCAGAGGCGCGGAGGCCGCGGCAGATGTCGCCGGCGGTCTTCTTGAAGGTGTCCAGACCCATGAAGAACTCGGGGTTGATGACGAAGAAGAAGTGGCCCAGACGGTACATCTTGTTGCTGCCGTCCGGATTCTTGCCGCTGAGCTCCTTCATGAAGGGACCACCGGCCAGAGCGGCGGACAGGATCTCCACGATGGTGGTGAAGCCGTAGCCCTTGTAGCCGCCGGTCTCCTCGCCCAGGCCGCCGATGGACAGCAGGGCGCACTTGCCGGCCCGCATGTCCTTCAGGATCTGGCCGGAGTCGGTCATGGTGCCGCCGTCCTTGGTGACCACCAGGCCCGCGGGAGTGGGCTTGCCCATGCGCTCATAGAACTCGATCTTTCCGTTCTGGACGATGGAGGTGGCGCAGTCGAAGTTGAAGGGGAATGCCTCGTCGGTGGGCATGGTGAAGGTCATGGGGTTGGTGCCCATCATGGGCTCCACGCCGAAGGTGGGGGCCACGGAGGGACGGGCATTGGTGCCGCTGATGCCGATCATGCCGGCCTTCTCGGCCATGGTGGTCCAGTAACCGGCGATGCCGTAGTGGGTGGAATTGTAGATGGCGCCGCCGGCCATGCCGTACTGCTTGGCCTTCTCGATAAGCATTTCCATCATGTGGTAGCTGGCCACCATGCCCATGCCGTTGTTGGCGTCCATCACCACGGTGGTGGGGGTGTCCTTCACGATGTCCATTTTGGTGACGGGCAGCAGGGTGCCGTTCTTGATGCGGTCCAGATAGATGGGCTTGAAGCGGTTGCAGCCGTGGCTCTCAATGCCCCGCCGGTCAGACTCCAGCAGAACGTCGGCACAGATTTTGGCGTCCTCCTCGGGCACACCGTAGGCCTTGAAGACGTCGATCATAAAGCTGTTCATGAGTTCCCAGGGTACATAGGGTCTGGTTTCCATGTTCTCGCTCTCCTTTTATGATTTTGAACCGTGAAAAGGGCAAAAAAAGAGCGCAACAACACCAGCCGGACTGGTCGTTGTCACACTCATCTCTCACAACTCTTTCAGCTAGGGCTGATTATAACAGGGTATTGTTGAAAATGCAAGATTTTTTTGGAAATTCTCCGAAACTTTTGTCAGGTTATTAAAAAGCGAACAGCGGCACTCCCAGTATCTCCGTCCCCGACGTTCCTGCGTAGCGGGAACAAGGCACCGCCGCCCGCAGGCGGCGGAATCCGTCCAGGGAGGGACCAGGGAACCGTAGGTTCCCGTCCCCCGCATCTCCGTCCCCGATGTTCCCGCCGCAGCGGGAACGAGGTTCCAGGGGAGTCCTGAGGGGGAAACAGCCGAAGCGCCGCCAGCGGCGAAAAAAGCGAGGCTGTTTCGAGGAAGCGGCGCGATTGGCGGGTGCGAAGCACCCGGAAATCGCAATGCTGCGACGGTGTTCTGGAAGCCCCCTCAGGTTTCGCCGGCCGGAGCCGGCGAAATGGCCGGAATCATTTTTTCCGGCGGCGTGTACGGCGGAAAAAATACCTCTCAGGGAACCGGAGTGTGCAAGCGAAGCGAGTGCGCGCAGGTTCCCGGCAGTCCCCTTCGGCAAAGTGCCTGCACTTTGCCGAAGGTTTTCTCGTCCGAATGCTTGCATTCGGACGAAGCATTAAAGGTCCCCCCACAGCGCCTCGCAGGTGGTGGAGATGCACTGCGCCCCGGCGGACAGGGCGTTGATGACATCCTCCTTGTCGGAGAGGAGTCCGCCGGTGATGACGGGAATGCTGGTGGCGGCGCACACCCGGCGGATCATCTTGGGCATGACGCCGGGCATGATCTCCACCAGATCGGCGCCACAGGCGTCGATCTGCTTTTCCAGATTGGTGAAGGACAGAGAGTCCACCAAAAAGATCCGCAGCACCGTCAGCAGGCCGATGGCCTTGGCCCGGCGCAGCAGCGGAGGGCGGGTGCTGATGACGCCGTCGGCCCGGGTGTACTCCCGGATGAAGTCGGCGGCGATCTCCTTGCCGCCCAGCCCCTGGGTCAGGTCCAGGTGGACGAAGGCCAGCTTGCCCCGGGTCTTGGCCCGGTCCACCAGCTCCCGGATGTTGCAGATGCTGCCGAACAGGAAGAACAGGATGTCACAGTCGGAGGCCAGAGCGTGCTCCAGCTGTTCCTCGTCCTTGACGGCGGCAATGATGGGATTTGACTCAAACAGCTGCAGTTCAGATCTCATGGAAAACTCCTCCGATCCTCTGGATGGCGCGTCCGCGGTAAATGGAAACGGCCTGGACCCTGCGGCGGTGGAAAAGCGCAGGCTACCTGACCGTCTTGTACGCTTTCACTATACTACAATCCGGCGGAATCGGCAAGCGAAAGATGGGAGAAAGCCGGGAACGGCAGCGGAGAACGGCGAAAACTGGCGGTTGACAGCACCCTTGGAACGGTGTATCCTACAAAAAAGGAAGGAAATCCCTTCCGGACAATCGAATCATGCTCCGGCTTTTGTGGCAGATGCGCGACCCCGTCCCGGCGGCGGGACACGCATTCTTGTTCGGCTGAACAAGGGAACCAGGTCAGAACCCTGGACACGGCGGGGACCAGCTGCGGACAGCCATCCCGCTGTGCTGTAATCATGGAGCGTGCCCTTTTTCCGCGAAAGCGGGTCACTGGCTGCGGCAGCGGCTGGGAAGGCGAGGGGCAGGCGCTGGCGCGTGTGCGCCTGAACATGTGAGTCAGAAGACCTACAAAGAGAGAGGGACCTCACCGGGAGTGGGGTGTCCTTTTTGCGCCAGTTTTACGAAAGCGGCGGTATTTTGAATACTGCCGCTGATTTTGTCATGGACAAAAGCGGATGCGGAAGCGTCCGCTTTTTTATTTGGAGGACAGAAGACACCGTAATTTCTGTTCCGGATGATTCGGCAAGGGGGAACACTGATGAAAAAACGAATCGCATCGCTGCTGCTGGCCTGTGTCCTGACGCTGGGCCTGCTGCCTATGGAGGTCCTGGCCCGTGAGACGGACACCGCCGTGGTGTACCTGACGGTCAGCGTCCGGGGCGTCCTAGCGTCGGACAGGGACGGCCAGGCCATGGCCCGCCGCCCGGTGACCGTCACCGATCTGGACGGCGACGGCAAGCTGACCTATGACGAGGCCCTGACGGCGGCCCACGCCGCGTACTGCGCCGCCGGGACGGAGGGTTACAGCGCCCCCGGCGGTTACGTCAGCCGTCTCTGGGGAGAGGACAGCTACAACACGCTGTTCTTCCTGAATGACACCGGCCTGACAGGCGGCGTCACGGATGCTACCGTCCGGGACGGCGACGCGCTGACGGCCTCCGTCAACCTGGACGACACCTACTACGCCGACTGGTACGCCTTCTTTGACCGGGGGACGGCGGAGGTCTCCGTGGGGACGGCCCTCACCCTGACCCTGAAGGGCCATCTGGGCATGGCCTGGAGCGAGGAGGACCTGAAGGACGTGCCTCTCAGCGGCGTCGCGGCGGGCGTCTGGGAGGACGGGGCCTTCGTCCCGCTGGACGGCGCGGTCACCGGTGAGGACGGCCGGGTGACGCTATCCTTTGACCGGCCGGGCACCTATTATGTCACCGCCTCCGGCACCGTCCCTGACGAGGTTGTGGTGGACTGGTCCACCTATGAGACGGCCACCGTCCCGTGCCCCATCATCGCCCCGGTCTGCGTGGTGATGGTGACGGAGGAGCAGAGCGGCGGCATGAGCGACAGCGAGGCCGTGGCCGCCATCTACGGGGAGTTCTCCGACAGCACCAAAAACTACGGCAATGCCGCCAAAACGCCCCTGGTGTTCCCCCTGACCTACAACGGCGAGACGTACACCAACGTCATCGACTATCTGAAGGCCTGGGCGAAGGACGAGACCGGCCGGGAGGTGACGGTGAATTACACCCCCAGCCTGTCTGAGACCACCTATACGGAGTGGAACAGCGGCAGCCCCGTGACCCGGTCCTACACCGGCATGGACGAGGCGGGGAACATCATCCAGGACTACTTCAAGGACAACAATCCTAAGCTGCTGAACTGCCTGAAAAACGTGACCTTCACCGTGGGAGGCGAGACGTCTTCCACCATTGCCAGCCTCTACATCCGGGTGACGTCCCTCCAGCGGACGCCCCGGGAGATCGTGGATTATGTGGCGGAGAACCTGTGCTTCGCCCGCATCCGGAACGGCAGCGCGTCTCCGGACGCTGTCACCCGGCCGTTGGGCGCAGTCTCCGGCAGCACCATGTCCCTGCCCACCTCCAGTGAGCTGTACGGCACCGCCAGCGCCTCCGTGGCCTGGACGCTGAAGCACGTCAGCGGCAAGTCGGACGCCCTGACCCTCAGCGGCAGCAAGACTGCCGTCTCCCGGCCCAACGTGGGTGAGAAGGACGCGGTGTTTGACCTCATCGCAACTGTCACCGCCAAGGCGGACAGCGGGGTGCCCCGCACCGTCACCCACCGGCTGACGGTCCCCGCCTTTGCGGGCGTCCCGGTGACCGTCCGGGTGCCGGAGGGGGCCTCCCTGTCTCTCACCGACGGGTACTACGGAAACGCGGCGGTAGACGGACAGTACATCATCCAGACGGACGGCGCCCCGGCGGGATGGCAGGACTATATCTGCACCCTCCACACCAATGCCGATGGCGGTGCCCAGTCCTTCGGATACACGGTGAGCAAGCCGGGATTCCTGACGAAGACCGGCACCTTCACCGTCACGGGAGCGGAGACGGAGCCGGTGGTCATCGACCTGACGGCCTCCTCCGACAGCGACACCAGGCTGGCGTCTCTGGAGATCCTGACCCCCGCCGTCACCGGCTTCGACTTTGACCCGGAGGTGACGGAGTATACCGTGGAGGTCAGCGGCGCCCAGTTCGTGAAGCTGACGGCCGCGGCGGCCACGGAGGGGGCGTCCGTGAAGCTGACTTCCTATTATAAAAGCGTTGCCAACGCCAACAGCGGCGTTCTGACCACCACTGGAGCCATCCTCTCCGCCTCCAGCACCGCCTGCTATCTCCCGGATGGGGCAGACACCGTGTCCCACATCGCCGTTACCGTCACGGCCCCCGCGGGCAGCATCCAGGTGGAGCCGGCCCGGACGTACACCATCCACGTGAAAAAGACGGCCTCCACCGGCCCGCTGACGGGCCTGACCCTGACGGCCTCGTCCTCCGGCACCGGTACGAAGAACACCATCAGCGCCGGGGACCCGGTGCCCGCCGAGGAGACCCTGACGCCCGCCTTCGCGGCAGGCGACCGGACGGGGAGCTACACCTACACCGTGAACTACTGGCGGGACCGGCTCACCGTGAAGCCCACCGCCGCAGGCTGCGCCATCACCGTCAACGGCGGGACTGTGGACAGCGGCAAGACCTCCGGGGAGATCCCTCTGGAGGTGGGAGACAACACCGTGGCCATCCGGGTCACGAAGGACGGCGAGACGGTGGACTATACCGTCACCGTCCATCGGAAGGCGGAGCTGCGTCTGACGGACGTGACGCTGGACGAGGGCACCCTGAACGCCGCCCTGCCGGAGAACGGCAGCGGCTGGACCGGCTCCTGCGGCTTTGCTTACAGCGCGGACACCGTCCATGTGACGTTCCATACCAATCTGACCGATGAGGAGGAAGAAGCGGTCACCGTTCTGGCGGTGCTGAACGGCGTGACCTGTGAGGGCCGGGCCGGGGAGCCCATGGCCCTGCCGGTGGGAGACGCGGAAAAGGCCATGGTGACGGTGTGGCTGTGCCGTACCGCGGCCGACGGCACGGCGGAGGGCCAGAAGTACGTCATCGGCCTGTACCGCAGGGCTTCCGATTCCCCCAGCGCCGTGGAATCCTACCTCCCGGCGCCGGGCCAGTTCGTGAACCTGCCGTCCTGGCAGGAGGCGGGGAAGACCCTCACCGGCTCCGCCGCCGTGACGCTGGGCACCTTCGGCGGCAGCGTGGTCTACCGGTATGACGAGCCCATCCGCAACGACCCCGCCAATCCCTACGGCGTGGACTTCATCGTGGTGGGCAACTGCTTCACCGACAGCGACGGCGAGACCTCCGCCAGCGCGGCGGAGCCCGCCGCGGTCATGGTGTCCCGGGACGGCGAGACCTGGTATGAGCTGGCGGGCAGCCGGTACTACGAGGCGTCCACCGTCCACGGCGTCACCGTCACCTACACCAACGGGGACACCGCTTTCACAGCGGCGGCGGACATCCCTTGGACGGACAGCCTGGGCAATTCCGGCGTCCTGCCCAAAAACAGCTTCCACACCCAGCCCTACTATCCCGACCCGGCGTACTACGGTGCGTACCAGACCGGCGCGGGAGCCAACGTCACCTACACGGCGAAGTCGGTGTCCTTCACCGGCAGCCGTCTGGCCTCCGGCGGGTTCTGCGCCTTCGGCTACGCCGACTGCCACAGCGCCGGGGCCGACGGCGGCAGCGGAGCCGCCAATCCCTACGCCGCGGACCACCAGTGGACCTACAACGGCGACGGCTTCGATCTGGCCTGGGCGGTGGACGAACACGGCGACCCGGTGACGCTGGACGAAGTCTCCTACATCAAGATCTACAACCCCGTTCTCAGCTACGGCACCACCAGCGGCGAGATCTCCCCGGAGATCACCGCCGTGCTGCGGGCGCAGCCCGCCGCCGGAGCCGTGGGCGTCAGCGGCGGCCTGACGGCCCTGTCCGTCAACGGGACGCCGGTGGAGCTGACGGAGGGCGTCACAGCGTACACCGTGGACGGACAGGGGGCGTCCGTCCTCACCGTCACCCCCACCGCCGCAAACCCGGACGCCAACATCTACGTGTCCGCCCAGCGGGTGGCCTCCGGCATGGACAGCGCCCCCGTGACGGCGGTGGGCAAGCTGCGGATCATCGTCCAGGAGGAGGACCGGGAGCCGGTCATCTACATCCTGAACGTCGCCAACACGGCGACCCCGGAGGACGACGCGGACCTGACGGGTCTGACCCTGACTCCCGGCGGTGTCACCGCTGTCCCCGACGCGTCGGACACGGTGGAGTTCTCCGTGGACAGCGCCGTCTCCGCCGTGCGGCTGACGCCTGCGGCCAGCGACGGCGCGGCGATGACCCTCACCGGCGGCGCTCTGGAGACCGCCGTGACCCTGACCTCCGGCACGGCCAGCGAGCCTCTGGCGCTGTCCGCCGGGAAGAACCACTTCCTGCTGATCGTCACCTCCGCCAGCGGCGAGCGGACGAAGACCTACAGTGTCGTCATCCGTCGGGCGGCGTCCGGCGGCTCCTCCGGCGGCACGGAGGACGGCACCATCCGTGTCACCTTCTCCCTCACCGGCGACACCGTCCACTATGACCCGGACACCGGGGAGTACACCGGAAAGCACACCGATCCCACCTGGATCGCCCGCACCACCGTCCAGGTGCCGGAGGATTCCACGGTGCAGTACGTCACCGAGCTGATGCTGAACAACGCCGGACTGGACTACACCGCCAACACCACCTACGTCTCGGAGATCAACGGTCTGGCGGAGCTGGACAACGGACCCAACTCCGGCTGGATGTACCGCCACAACGGCACCATCGCCGATGAGGGCTGGGACAGCCGGACGCTGCGCAGCGGCGACACCGTCCAGTGGTTCTACACCGATGACTACACGAAGGAGACGGGCTATCAGGGCAGCTGGGACGCGGTCAACAGCGGCTCCGTCCCGGCCGGAACGGCCGCTGTCAGCGACGTCATGGATCTGATCCGGGCCATCGGCACGGTGAATGCGGACAGCGGCCCCGCCATTCAGACCGCCCGTGCGGCCTATGACCGGCTCACCGACGCACAAAAGCAGCAGGTCACCAACTACAGCGTCCTCACCGGCGCCGAGGCGGCTTGGGCGGCCCTCACCGGCGGCCTGCCCTTCACGGATGTGGAGGGCCACTGGGCGCTGGACGCCATCCGCACCGTGTACGGGGCGGGCCTGATGAAGGGCACCGCCGCCGATACCTTCTCCCCGGAGGGCGCGGTCAGCCGGGGAATGATCGTCACCATCCTGTGGCGGCTGGAGGGAAGTCCCGCGCCGGAGAGCGCCGCACCCTTTACCGATGTGGCAGCGGAGTCCTACTGCGCGGACGCCGCGGCCTGGGCCTCCGCCAGCGGCATCGCCGCCGGTTACGGCGACGGCGCCTTCCGCCCCAACGCCCCCGTCACCCGGGAGGAGCTGGCGGCGCTGCTGTACCGCTACGCCGGCTGGAAGCAGGCCGACGTCACCGCCCGGGGCGACCTCAGCATCTTCGCGGATGAGGCCAGCGTGGGGGCCTGGTCCCGTGACGCCATGGCCTGGGCCTGCGGCACGGGTCTCCTCACCGGCACGGAGCGGAACACCCTGGAGCCGAAAAGCGGCGCCACCCGGGCCCAGACGGCGGTGATCCTGACCCGCTGGCTGGTGGCCGCCGGATAACGGCGGAACTATGAACGATACCCGATGAAACGGGGGAGACAGTGATGAACACCATGAGACAACGGGTTGTGGGCCTGCTGCTGGCACTGACGGTGCTGGCCGGCCTGTGGGTGCCCGCGTCGGCGGCGTCGGAAAGCGCGCTGAATGACGCCGCGGAGCGGGCGGCGGCCTATATGCTGCGGACCGTGGAGCAGCCCCGGGTGGGCAGCGTGGGCGGCGAGTGGGCCGTCCTGGGCCTGGCCCGCGGCGGCTTCGAGGTGCCCCAGACCTTCTGGGACAGCTATTACGCGGCGGTGGAGGCGGAGACGGAGGCCTGCAAGGGTGTCCTCCACGAGAAGAAGTACACGGAGTACGCCCGGGTGGCCATCGCCCTGACGGCCATCGGCGCAGACCCCACGGATGTGGCGGGCTATGATCTGCTGACGCCCCTGGGGGACTTCGACAAGACCGTCTGGCAGGGCATCAACGGCCCCGTCTGGGCGCTGCTGGCCCTGGACGCCGGAGACTATGAAATGCCGGTGAATGCCGACGCCAAGACCCGGGCCACTCGGCAGATGTACGTGGAGGAGATCCTGTCCCGTCAGCTGGACTGCGGCGGCTGGGACCTGACCCATCGGGGCGGCGGCTCTGACGCCGACGCCGACGTCACCGGCATGGCCCTCCAGGCCCTGGCGAAATATCAGGACCAGACGGCGGTGGGGGACGCGGCGGAGCGGGCGCTGTCCTGGCTCAGCGATGTCCAGGACGATGACGGCGGCTGGTCCAGCGGCGGGACGTCCAACGCGGAGAGCACGGCCCAGGTGCTGGTGGCCCTGTGCGAGCTGGGCATCCCCCTGGACGATCCCCGGTTTGTGAAGAACGGCCATTCCGCCCTGGACGGTCTGCTGGGCTATCAGCAGCCCGACGGCAGCTTCCTCCACACCGGCGGCGGCTCCGGCTCCGGCCAGATGGCCTCGGAGCAGGGCCTGTACGCCCTGGTGGCCGCACAGCGGGCCCTCCGGGGGGAGAACAGCCTCTACCGCATGGGCGACGCCGCGGTCCGGATCGCGTCCGCCGCCGGAACGGGCCTGCCGGGGAAGCACCCGGACGTGCAGGCCCCGGCGGTGACGACCCCCGGCATGACCTTCCCGGACATCGCCGAAGACGGCTGCCGCTCCGCTGCGGAGACGTTGGCGGCGCGGGGCGTCCTGACGGGCTTTGCCGACGGCACCTTCCGTCCGGAGAGCCACCTGACCCGTGCCCAGTTCGCGGCGGTGACGGTCCGGGCGCTGGGCCTGCCCCAGCAGACCGCCGGTGGGTTCGCCGACGTGGCCTCCGGCAGCTGGTGCGCCGGTTACGTGGGCGCCGCCCACGCCTACGGCGTCGTCAACGGCAGGACCGAGACCGTGTTTGATCCCGACGGCACCATCACCCGCCAGGAGGCGGCGGTGATGCTGGCCCGGGCTGCCCGGCTCTGCGGTCTGGACACTGCCCTGACGGACGGAGAGGTCCTGAACGCCCTGGCTCCCTTCGGCGACTACCGGACGGTGGGGGACTGGGCGAAGGCCAGCGTGGCCTTCTGCTGCCGGACAGGCCTCTTTGACGCGGACGCCCTGAATCTGGAGCCGCACCGGCCCATCACCCGGGGTGAGGCTGCCCAAGCGGTGACGGCCCTGCTGGACGCCGCAAAGCTGCTGTAATGTAAAGGAGAGAACGCCATGAGACAAAAGCACGGCCTGTGGAAGCTCCTGCTTCCCCTGGGCGTCCTGCTCCTGCTGATCGCCGCCTTCTGCCTGGACGGCGGCGCTGGCAGACAGGTCCCGGACGCTTCTGCGTCCTCCTCTGCGGTGTCGTCTCCGGCGGAGCCTGCCGCCGCGGAACCGGCGGAGGCGGACCCGGAGCAGGACCTGACGGAACTTCCGGAGATCCCGGAGGAGCCGGACACGCCGGAATCCCCGGAGGAAGTTCCCGAGACGCCGGAGGATCCCGCTGCCGCCCCGGCGGCGTCTCCGGCGGCGTCAGCGACCGCCGCACTGTCCGGCGGAACGGCGGACGGCACGTACACCTGCACCATCTCCGTCAGCTGCGCCGCCCTGCTGGACAACATGGACCTGTGCGACCCGGAGAAGACGGAGCTGGTGCCCTCCGATGGCTGGCTCCTGCCGCCCACGGAGGTGACGTTCTATGAGGGGGAGAGCGTGTTCAACGTCCTCCAGCGCACCTGCAAACAGCGGAAGCTCCATATGGAGTACGAGAACACGCCCCTCTACGGCAGCGCCTACATCGAGGGCATCGGGAACCTGTACGAATTCGACGCCGGAGAGCTGTCCGGCTGGATGTACGCCGTCAACGGCTGGTATCCCAACTACGGGTGCAGCCAGTATCTCCTGGAGGACGGCGACGAGATCTGCTGGCGCTACACCTGCGACCTGGGGGCGGACATCGGCGGCGCCGCCGCGGACCAGCGGGGCGCGTAAGCATACGACGAGAGGAGGGACGTCATGGAGCGCCGGAACGCCTTTTCCGACTGCCATCCCCTGGTGAATTTCCTGTACTTCGCCCTAGTGCTGCTGTTTACCATGTTTTTTCTCCATCCGGTGTGTCTGGCGGTGTCCCTGACGTCGGCCCTGCTCTGCGCGGCGGACCTGTACGGCTGGCGGAGAGTGGGACGCCAGCTGCGGTACCTGCTGCCCATGGCCCTGCTGGCGGCGGTGCTGAATCCGGCCTTCAACCATGAGGGGGCCACCATCCTGACCTATCTGCCCTCCGGGAACCCCCTGACCCTGGAGAGCATCCTGTACGGACTGGCGGCGTCGGCCATGCTGGCGGCGGCTGTGGCCTGGTTCACCTGCGCGTCGGCGGTGCTGACGTCGGACAAGATGGTGTGGCTCTTCGGGCGGCTGCTGCCCGCCCTGTCCCTGCTGCTGTCCATGACCCTGCGGTCCGTGCCACGGTTCCAGGCCCGGTTCCGGACGGTGCGGGAGGCCCGGCGGTGCGTGGGACGGGACGGCTCCGGCGGGAGCTGGCTCCGGCGGCTGAAAAACACCGCCGCCCAGGTGTCCATTCTGGTGACGTGGTCTCTGGAGAGCGCCGTGGAGACGGCGGACAGTATGCGCGGCCGGGGCTGGGGCCTGCCGGGCCGCACGTCCTTCTCCATCTACCGGCTGGAGGGCCGGGACCGGACGCTGCTGGTCTGGCTGGCTTTCTGCGGTGTCTTCATCGCCGCCGGATGGGCGGCGGGTGGCCTGGACTGGCGGTACTATCCCACGGTCCGGGGGACTCTGACCGGCGTGCTGCCCGTTGGCTTTCAGCTGGTGTATCTGGCCCTTTGCCTGACGCCGGTGATTTTCAATAGGAGGGAGGCCCGCCAATGGACACGTTCACGCTCCGCCACCTGAGCTTCACCTATCCGGGACAGACCCGCCCCGCCCTGTCGGACGTGTCCCTGACCGTGGAGCAGGGGGCCTTTCTGGTGGTGTGCGGCGCCTCCGGCTGCGGTAAGACCACCCTTTTGCGGCAGCTGAAGCCGGCCCTGTCCCCCCACGGGCGGCGGGATGGGGAGATCCTGTTCGAGGGCCTTCCCCTGGAGGAACTGGACCGCCGGGCCGCCGCCGGACGCATCGGCTTCGTCCAACAGTCCCCGGACAGCCAGATCGTCACCGACCGGGTGTGGCATGAGCTGGCCTTCGGACTGGAGAGCCTGGGGTGGGACACCCCGTTCATCCGCCGCCGGGTGGCGGAGATGGCGGCCTTCTTCGGCATTGAGGACTGGTTCTACCGGGACACGGCGTCATTGTCCGGCGGTCAGAAGCAACTGCTGAATCTGGCGGCGGTGATGGTGACCCAGCCCGCCGCCCTGATCCTGGACGAGCCCACCGCCCAGCTGGACCCCATCGCGGCGTCGGACTTCCTGGCCATGCTGGGCAGGATCCACCGGGAGCTGGGCACCACCGTGATCCTGACGGAACATCGTCTGGAGGAGGTGTTTCCCCTGGCCACGGAGGCGGCGGTGCTGGACCGGGGGCGGCTGATCTGTACCGGCACACCCAGGGAAGCGGGCATGGCCCTGCGGGACCGGGGCCACGCCATGTTTCTGGCCATGCCCGCCGCCATGCGGGTCTGGGCGGCGGCGGACACGGACGCCCCCTGTCCTGTCACCGTCCGGGAGGGCCGGGACTGGCTGAAGGAGTTCCAATCGGCCCATCCCCTGCATCCCGTGCCGGAGACGCCGGAGCCTCCCGCCGGGGAGACGGTGCTGTCCGCCGGGAAGCTGTGGTTCCGGTATGAACAGAACGGCGCGGACGTGGTGAAGGGCCTGTCCCTGACGGTGGGGCGGGGCGAACTGCTGGCCCTGCTGGGGGGCAACGGCGCGGGAAAGACCACCGCCCTGAAGCTGCTGAGCGGCCTGCTAACGCCCCAGCGGGGAGAGGTATGCCGCCATGGGACGATTGCCCTGCTGCCCCAGGACCCCCAGGCGCTGTTCGTGAAGAACACCGTCCGGGAGGAACTGGCGGAGACGCTGGAGGAGCTGCCACTGACGGACACGGAGCGGGGCGGACGGACGGCCCGCATGGTGCGGCTGTGCCGTCTGGAGGGTTTGCTGGACCGCCATCCCTACGACCTCTCCGGTGGTGAGCAGCAGCGGACGGCCCTGGCCAAGGTGCTGCTGACGGAGCCGGACCTGCTGCTGCTGGACGAGCCCACCAAGGGCCTGGACGCCGCCTTCAAACAGGCGCTGGGGGAGATCTTCCAATCCCTCCGGCGGCAGGGGACGGCTATCCTCATGGTGAGCCATGACGTGGAGTTCTGCGCCCGGTACGCCGGACGGTGCGCCCTGTTCTTCGACGGCGGCGTCGTGACGGAGGGCCCACCCCGGGACTTCTTCTCCGGCAACAGCTTCTACACCACCGCCGCCAATCGCATGGCCCGGCCCCTGCTGCCCCGGGCCGTGACGCCCGAGGACCTGATCCTGGCCTGCGGCGGCGTCCTGCCGCCCACACCGGACTGTCCGCCGGAAACAGACAGCGCCGAGCCTGCCGCGGCCCCGGAGACGGTGAAGCGTCCGGCGGAAGGACTGCGCCCATGGCGGAAATATCTGGCGGCGGTCTCCGGACTGGCGGCGCTGGCGGTGCTGCTGCGCACCGCCGCCTCCGGCGGGCTGACGCCGGAGAACGGCCCGTCTGTGGGACAGTACGCCGCCTTCCTGCTGCCCCTGCTGGTGCTGGCGCTGTGCGTCCGGCGGCCCGCCGCCCCCATGCCGCGGCCGCCTGAAAGAGCGGGGGAACGGCGTCCCTCCCGGCGGTCCGTTCTGGCGGCGGGCGGGGTCCTGCTGCTGATCCCCCTGACGCTGCTGGCGGGACAAGTCTTATATAATGGCAGAAAATATTACTTTATTGCACTATTGATCCTGCTGGAGGCCATGCTGCCATTCTTTCTCCTGTTTGAGGGACGGCGGCCCCGGGCCAGGGAGCTGGCGGTGATGGCGGTGCTGTGCGCCATCGGCGCGGCGGGCCGGGCGGCGTTTTTCATGCTGCCCCAGTGCAAGCCGGTGATGGCGCTGACCATTCTGACGGGGACGTCCCTAGGCGCCCAGACGGGCTTCCTGGTGGGAGCCGTCACCATGCTGACCTCCAACATCTTGTTCGGGCAGGGACCCTGGACGCCGTGGCAGATGTTCGCCATGGGCTTCACCGGCTTTCTGGCGGGGGTGCTGTTCCACCGGGGGCCGCTGCCCCGGAGCCGGGGGGTGCTGTCCGTCTTCGGCGCACTGTCCGCCGTGGTGATCTACGGCGGCATCATGAATCCGGCGGCGGCCCTCATGTGGGCCGGGACGCTGGACGGGAAGCTGCTGCTGGCCTACTGTCTCTCCGGCCTGCCCATGGACTGCGTCCAGGCGGCGGCCACGGCCCTGTTCCTGTGGTTCGCCGCGGAGCCCATGCTGGAGAAGCTGGACCGGGTGAAGACCAAATACGGCCTGCTGGAATAGGCGGGCGCTTCCGCAAACAAACTCCGGAGCCGGGGACGGCTCCGGAGCTTTTCCGCCCACCGGAGATTTTGCTTGACTATTCCGCCGGGGCGGCTATAATATGAAAATGATTTTCATATTCAAATTCAGGAGGCATCCATGGCATATTCCACGAAACAGCAGCAGGCGGTGCTGGACTGCCTGTCCCGACGGCGGGAGGGGCCGGTCAGCGCCATCGAACTGGCGGAGGCTCTGCGCCAGTCCGGCCATCCGGTGGGCCTGGCCACCATTTACCGCCAGCTGGAGAAGCTGGAGCAGACGGGACTGGTCCACAAGGTCAACACCGGGGAGGGGGCGCTGTACCAGTACTGCGACCACGCCGGAGAGGGGCGGGAGTGTCTGCTGCTCCAGTGCCGGGGCTGCGGCCGCATCCTGCATCTGGACTGCACCCATTTAAAGCCCCTGTACGATCATCTGGCGGAGCGGCACCATTTTCACATCGATCCCCGGACCACGGTGTTCACGGGGCTGTGCGACGTCTGCGCGAAACAGAGAGAGGAGGGACACGGACATGGAGAACAATGAACTGATCGTCTGCCGGGACGTGTCCCTGGGCTACGAGGGAAAGCCCCTGCTCCAGCACCTGGACCTGACGGTGCGGGAGGGGGACTACCTCTGCGTGGTGGGAGAGAACGGCTCCGGCAAGTCCACCCTGATGAAGGGCCTGCTGGGATTGCTGTCCCCCCTGTCCGGCGAGATCGTCCGGGCACCGGAGCTGCGGGACGGGGCCATCGGCTATCTGCCCCAGCAGACCCGGGCACAGAAGGATTTCCCCGCCACCGTCAGCGAGGTGGTGCTGTCGGGCTTCCTAAGCGCCCGGGGCTGGAAATTTTTCTACACACCGGCTCAGAAATCCCAAGCATTGCAGCACATGGGCAAGCTGGGCATTCTGGAGCTGAAGGACCGGTGCTACCGGGAGCTGTCCGGCGGCCAGCAGCAGCGGGTGCTGCTGGCCCGGGCTCTGTGTGCGGCAGGGGATCTGCTGGTGCTGGATGAACCGGTGACGGGACTGGACCCCGCTGCCGCCGACGACCTGTACCGCACCCTGCGGTATCTCAACCGCACCGAGGGCATGGCCGTGGTGATGGTGACCCACGACATCCGCAGCGCCCTGCGGGACGCCACCGCCATCCTGCACGCCGGACGGAACCAGTGGTTCCTGGGCACGCCCCGGGAATATCTGGCCTCGCCCTACGGAAAACGCTTCGGAGGTGACCTGTCATGAGCCTGCTGCTGGAAATGTTTACCTATCCCTTCATCGTCCGGGCCTTCGTGGTGGGCATTCTGGTGTCCCTGTGCGCGGCGCTGCTGGGGGTGCCCCTGGTGCTCAAGCGGTATTCCATGATCGGCGACGGCCTGAGCCATGTGTCCTTCGGGGCCCTGTCCATCGCCGTGGCCTGCGGCTGGGCCCCGCTGCCGGTGTCCATCCCGGTGGTGATCTTAGCGGCCCTGGGCCTGCTGCGGCTGACGGAAAACAGCCGCATGGGGGCCGATGCCGCCATTGCCGTGGTGTCCGCCTCGTCCCTGGCCGCC
>JALFSO010000060.1 GCA_022778785.1 Dysosmobacter sp.
GTCTGCTGGCCCTGGGCGCCGCCCTCCTCTTCCCCACACAGCTGGTGTCCCTCTTCAACAGCGAGGGCAACGCCGCCCTTCAGGCCATCGCCGAGCCCGGCCTGAAGCTCTACTTCATCGGCTTCCTGTTTGTGGGCTTCAACTTCGTGTCCGCCGCCCTGCTGGGCGCCACCGAGCAGGCTGGCGCCTCCTTCCGGGTGTCCTTCTTCCGGGGCTGCCTGGGCATTGTACCCGCCGCCTGTCTCTTCGCCTTCCTCTTCGGCATGACCGGCATCTGGCTGGCCTTCCCTGCTGTGGAGCTGGTGACCCTCTTCCTCAGCGTCCGGCTGGGCCGCCGTGCCCTGGCCGGCGAGGCCCTTCCAGGCGGAGAGGCCATGGCTATCTGATACAAACAAAAAAATTCCCTCCGGATTGCTCCGGAGGGAATTTTCAGTTGCCGTATTGGACCAGCTTACTTGTGGTCGACGGAGTACATGTGCTTGATGAGCTCCAGCACCTTGTTGGAGTAGCCCACCTCGTTGTCGTACCAGGACACGACCTTCACGAAGGTGTCGGTCAGAGCGATGCCGGCCTTGGCGTCGAACACGGAGGTGCGGGGATCGCCCAGGAAGTCGGAGGAGACAACGGGGTCCTCGGTGTAGCCCAGGACGCCGGCCAGCTCACCCTCGGAGGCGGCCTTCATGGCCTTGCAGATCTCCTCGTAGGAGGCGGGCTTCTCCAGGGTGACGGTCAGGTCGACGACGGAGACATCCAGGGTGGGAACGCGCATGGACATGCCGGTCAGCTTGCCGTTCAGCTCGGGGATGACCTTGCCGACAGCCTTGGCGGCGCCGGTGGAGGAGGGGATGATGTTGCCGCAGGCAGCGCGGCCGCCGCGCCAATCCTTCAGGGAAGCGCCGTCCAGGATCTTCTGGGTGGGAGTGACGGAGTGGACAGTGGTCATCAGGCCTTCCTTGATGCCGAAGTTCTCCTGCAGGACCTTGGCGATGGGAGCCAGGCAGTTGGTGGTGCAGGAAGCGTTGGAGACATAGGTCATGTCAGAGGTGTACTTCTTGTTGTTGACGCCCATGACGAACATGGGGGTGTCGTCCTTAGAGGGAGCGCCCATGACAACGTGCTTGGCGCCGGCCTCGATGTGGCCCTTGCACAGCTCCTTGGTCAGGTGCTGACCGGTGCACTCGCAGATATACTCAGCGCCCACGGTGCCCCAGGGGATGTCCTTGCACTCCTTGGCGGTGAAGACGGGGATCTCCTTGCCGTTGACCACCAGCGCGTTCTCGGTGAAGCTGACCTCACCGTTGAACTTGCCGTGGGTGGTGTCATATTTCAGCATATAAGCCATATAGTCGGGAGTCATGAAGGGATCGTTCAGAGCGACGACCTCCACATCGCTGCGGGTCAGAGCGGCGCGGAAGACCAGGCGGCCAATGCGGCCGAAGCCATTGATACCAATCTGGGTTTTCATAATGAAAAAACTCCTTTCAATGTTGGCGGCCTGAAATTTGACTGACATCGTGGCCGCCCACTAAATCGTTTGCGCAACGATTTCTTCAACGATTTCATCAGTATCGTAACACAACTCACTTCGGACTGCAACTGTCATTTTTGATAATGTTAATCCGTTGCTTTTGGCGAAAATCGATGTTTTTTGACAGAGATGTTAAAATAATTGCAAAATGGGCTTGACGATTCGGGCGCGGGGGGCTTATACTGAATGAACTAAATGATTACGCAATGGCTTGAAAAATTTTCCTTATTTGCGTAAGTGAGGGTGAATTCGGATGAAAGTGACCATCAGCGATGTGGCGAAAATGGCGGGGGTGTCCACAGCCACGGTCTCCCATACTATTAACCATACCAGATACGTCTCCAATGAAACAAAGGAAAAGGTGTATCAGGCCATTGCCCAGCTGGGCTATACACCGGATGCCTCCGCCCGGAGCTTCCGCACGGGAAAGAAAAAGACCATCGGCTTTATTGTGCCCGATATCTCCAATAAATTCTTCGCAACCATGATCGAATCGGTGGAGGGCGTACTGGCCCAGGCGGGCTATCATCTGATCATCGCCAATACCAAGGAGGACATGGACCGGGAGGAGACCAACATCCGCCTGCTGTCCGCCGGATTGGTGGACGGCCTGCTCATTGCCTCCACCATAGACGATCCGGAGCGGCTGGATAGTCTGATCCCTGCCGGGTTCCCGGTGGTGCTGGTGGACCGCACCTTCTCCACCAAGAAGTATTCCTCCGTCTGCGTTTCCAATTTCCAGCCCATCTACCGCTCCGTCTGCCGCCTGGTGGGCAAGGGCGACCACCGCATCGGCATCATCGGCGGTCTGCCCCGGCTGAGCACCACCCGGGAGCGGATCTCCGCCTATGAACAGGCGGCGGCGGACTGCGGCCTGCCTGTGGACAGCGCCCTCATCCGCTACGGCGACTCCATGGAGAACAGCGCCAACCACTGCCTGGACGAGCTGCTGGAGGCGGGCTGCGACGCGGTCATCGCCACCAACGGCCTCATGGCCATCGACAGCATCACCCATTTGAACCAGAAGGGGCTGCAGATGGGCAAGGACATCGACATCGTCAGCTTCGTGGACTACGACTCCGGTTTCTACCGGCTCTACTCCAGTCAGATGGACTCCATCATCCAGCCGGTGGTGGAGCTGGGCAAAGCCGCCGGTGAGCAGATCCTCAAGCGGGTGGAGAACCCGGACGCCCCGGTGTTTGAGCAGGTGTTGACCTCTACATACCGCCCCTGCACCCAGCCCACCTCCTGGAACCACTCCGACCGCTGAACCGTGTAGCCATCAGAGACGAAGCCCCCGCCGGACATCCGGCGGGGGCATTTTTCGTTCTGGGATCGATGAGACTTATACCACAGGCATCGCCGTCTCATAGCGGGTGCCGGACTGGCCGTCCGACAGGGAGGCGTCCGCCAGGGAGCGGACCGGCGTGCCGGGAGTCCAGTCCGCCCAGTTGTCAGCACCGAACAACGAATCGATGCCGCCCTGTTCTCCGGCCTGGAAGACGCTGCCCACACCGTAGAACGTCTGCCCGTGACTGTCCCGCACCCGGACGGCGATGACCACGTCGTCGCCGGGGGCCAACTCCAGAGAGGTCTTGTATCCGGAGATATGGCTCATTTCCACCATGCCGGCGGTGCGGCTCAGTTCCACCGCCTCCTCCACCGGGATGACCCGCTCCGGCGCGGCGCTGCCGCTGCGGTAGAAGCACAGGTCCACCGCCGTCAGATCCGGAGCACCTGCCCGGCTGGGCTGGATGGTGAGGGCGAAGGTGTTGAGTTTCACGCTGCTGCTGCCGGAGGACCAGCTGGCACCCCAGGTGAAGTCGATGAGAGGCCGGAAATTACCCGGCCCGCAGTCGTACAGCGTCTCCACCGGTCCGGTGCGGACGGTGCCGCCGCTGGAGAGGGCCACGGAGAGGTCGATGTGATAGTCCATGGGGATCACCCAGTTCTCCGCCGCGTAAGCGTTCCCGGACAGCGTCCCCTCCGCGGTAAAGGTGCGTCCGTCGGACAGCCGGGCGGTAAACGAGGCGGCGGTGTCCTCCGTCCGCTCCTTGGGAAGGACGGAGACGGAGAGGGTCACGGTTCCGGCTGTGAGATCATAGTCCGTGACGTCCACGGCAGAATCGGCCAACAGATTCTCCTGTTCGCCCAGAATGTCACTGATCTGCCCGGTGATGCCGCTGATCTGCCAGGCCATGTCGTCCCGGATATTGTTGACCTGATCCTGCACGCCCCGGAACTGCCGCTCCATGCGCCGCATCTGGACACACAGCGTCAGCACCAGCGCTCCGGCCAGCACCGCCGCCAGAATGGCCAGCACTTTCTGCCTCCGGCTGCGTCGGGGACGGAACTGCTCCGTCTCCGACAGGTATTTGGCGGCGATGGCCTCCACGGCGGCAAGTTCCTTTTCCGACAGGGGGTGCTCCCGCTCCGGCACTTCCGGCGGCTCCACCCCCAGCAGCGCCCCAATGGACGCGCCGAAGATGCGGCTCATGGCGATGAGGTTTTCCAGCTCCGGCACGGCGGCGTCGGACTCCCATTTGCTGACGGCCTGCCGGGAGACTCCCAGCTGTTCGCCCAGGGCCTCCTGACTGAGCCCGGCGCTTTTGCGGCCCTCCTGGATACGCTGGCCCAGGGTGGCGGATGATTCCATGGCGTTCCCTCCTTGCTGTTCATGGGTTCATGGTAACAGACCGGCGGGAAATTGACAACCACCGGCGGGTTTCCTTTTGTCAACCGGCGGTTGCGGACCGGAAATGAGGGTGGTTTCCGGCCTGTCCACCGGATGCCGCGGCGAAAGAAAGGCCGAAACGCTCCCCCGGAAGTCCGAGGGAGCGTTTCGGTATGGAGAGTAGGATAGGAAGCAAATCAATCCTTCATCAGCTCATACATGACGGCTTTGATGGTGTGCATCCGGTTCTCCGCCTCGTCGAAGACGATGGAGAAGGGGGATTCGAAGACCTCGTCGGTGACCTCCATGGCGTCCAGACCGTACTTTTCGCCAATCTCCTTGCCGATCTTGGTGTCCCGGTTGTGGAAGGCGGGGAGACAGTGCATGAACCAGCACTGGGGTCCGGCGTTCTCCATCAGCTTCGTATTGACCTGATAGGCGGCCAGATCCTGGATGCGCCGCTCCCAGACGGCGGGGGGCTCGCCCATGGACACCCATACGTCGGTGTAGATGACGTCGGCGCCCTTGGTGGCCTCCATGGGGTCCGTCAGGAACTCCAGCACGGCGCCGGTCTCCTGTGCGATTGCCTGGGCGGTCTCCACCAGCTTTGGGTCCGGGAAGTAAGTCTCCGGGGCGCAGGCCACGAAGTGCATGCCCATCTTGGCGCAGCCGATCATCAGGGAGTTGCCCATGTTGTAGGCCGCGTCGCCCATGTACACCAGCTTGACGCCCTTCAGATGGCCGAAATACTCCTGAATGGTTAGCAGATCCGCCAGCACCTGGGTGGGATGGGCCTCGTTGGTGAGTCCGTTGAACACGGGGACGCCGGCATATTCGGCCAGCTTCTCCACCCGTTCCTGCTCAAAGCCACGGTACTCGATGCCGTCGTACATCCGGCCCAGCACGCGGGCGGTGTCGGCGATGGTCTCCTTGGCGCCGATCTGGGAGGCGGAGGGGTCCAGATAGGTGGTGCCCATGCCCAGATCCCGGGCGGCCACCTCAAAGGCGCAGCGGGTGCGGGTGGAGGTCTTCTCGAAGATCAGCGCCACGTTTTTTCCGTCCAGATAGCGGTGGGGGATGCCGGCCTTCTTCTTGGACTTCAGATCGGCGGCGGTGTCCAGAAACTGCTGGATCTCCTCCGGAGTGAAGTCCAGGAGCTTCAGGAAATGAGCAGGTTTTTTCATGGGGGTCTGCCTCGCTTTCGTGAATTGGGAATGGCCGCAGTATCATACGAAAACCTGATCAAAAGCTTGAAAAGCGTTTGATAGCGCAAAGCGCGTCAGGTTTTTATGGGACGTGGTGACGCGCGGCACGTGCGGCACCAGCGTGCAGAGCACGCGGGATTTCAAATAAAGCCTTTTATTTGAAATCAGTCTCAGAGAGCGCCCTGGCTCCGCAGCGCCTGGACCTGATCGGGCAGGCCCCACAGGTTGATGAAGCCAGTGGCCTGGTTCTGGTCGTAGTCGCTCTCGCCGAAGGTGACCAGATTCTCGGAGTACAGCGTCTCAGGAGAGGTGATGCTGGAGGTGACGATGTTGCCCTTGTACAGCTTCAGCTTCACGGTGCCGGTGACGTGCTCCTGGGTCTTCTCCGCGAAGGCGGACAGGGCCTCCCGCAGGGGGGAGAACCACTTGCCGTTGTAGACCAGGTCCGCGAAATCCACCGCCAGCTTGGACTTCATGTGGGCGGTGTCCTTGTCCAGGGTGATCATCTCCAGGCACTGGTGGGCCTTGTAGAGGATGGTGCCGCCGGGGGTCTCGTACAGGCCGCGGTCCTTCATGCCCACCAGCCGGTTCTCCACGATGTCCAGCAGGCCGATGCCGTTGTCGCCGCCCAGCTTGTTCAGCTTGCGGATGATGTCGCTGGCCTTCATCTTCTCGCCGTCGATGGCCACGGGGGTGCCCTGCTCAAAGTCCAGGGTCACATAGGTGGGGGCGTCGGGGGCGTCCACGGGGGAGACGCTCATCTCCAGGAAGCCAGGCTTCTCATACTGCGGCTCATTGGCGGGATCTTCAAGATCCAGGCCCTCGTGGCTCAGGTGCCACAGGTTCTTGTCCTTGGAGTAGTTGGTCTCCCGGCTGATCTTCAGAGGTACCTGATGGGCCTCGGCGTAGTCGACCTCCTCCTCACGGCTCTTGATGGCCCATTCCCGCCAGGGGGCGATGACGGTCATGCCCGGGGCGAAGTGCTTGATGGCCAGTTCGAACCGGACCTGGTCGTTGCCTTTGCCGGTGCAGCCGTGGGCGATGGCGTCGGCTTTCTCGGCCTTGGCGATCTCCACCAGCTTCTTGGCAATGACGGGCCGTGCGAAGGCGGTGCCCAGCAGATACTGCTCATAGCTGGCGCCCATCTTCATGGAGGGGATGATGACGTCGTCCACCATCTCGTCCACCAGGTCGGCGATGTACAGCTTGGACGCGCCGGTCTTCATGGCCTTCTCCTCCAGGCCCTCCAGCTCGTCGCCCTGGCCAACGTCGGCGGCCACGGCGATGATCTCCGGGTCGTTGTAGTTCTCCTTCAGCCAGGGAATGATGATGGAAGTGTCCAGGCCGCCGGAATAGGCCAGCACGATCTTTTTAATGTTTGCTTTATCCATGATACGAATCCTCCGTTTGTGTTTTGGTAGTGGTAGAATTATACGACTAAGGTGAATATATATTCAACTGGGAACTTGCATAAGAATTTCGCGTGTTTCCGGAGACTTTTGATCATTATGACAAATTATGCAATTAATAACGTATAATATACGAAATTATACAGAGTTAAACGAATGCTGCAACCGTTTTTGCGGAAGCAAATTTGTCAAACATTCACCCTCACGGGCAAGGAGACTATGTGAATACCGAATGACGGATTATTCATGCTGTTCATGTACGGGCGACACAGGCGGCCCGGAGCCGTGCTTGACATCCCGACGGGGAATCCATAAAATAGAAGCGGCGTTTTCCCCGGGAGGGAGAGCGGCAACGGAAAGACAGAAAAAAGCCGCGCACCGCGGCGGAATTGGGGGACTTTCATGGAGATCAGACGCTCCGCGGGCATTCTGCTGCCCGTTTACGCGCTGCCGTCGGCGTACGGCATCGGCTCCCTGGGCCGGGAGGCCCGGACCTTCGTCAAATTTCTCAGGGACGCGGGCCAGACCTGGTGGCAGGTGCTGCCGGTGGGTCCCGTGGGGGCGGGGAACTCCCCCTACTCCAGCGAGTCCACTTTTGCGGGAAATCCGCTGCTCATCGATCTGGAGCTGCTGGCGGAGGACGGCCTGCTGACCAAGGCGGATCTGGCCGCCGCCAGAATGCCCCAGGCGCCGCTGGTGGACTATCCGGCGGTGAAGGTCGTGCGGGAAAAGCTGCTGCGCAAGGCGTTCCAGGCCGGGTACCAGCGGGATAAAGCCCAGGTGGAAGCCTTTACGGAGGGGAATCCCTGGGCGAAAAATTACGCTCTGTACAAGGCGGCCAAGGAGCGGTTCGGCAACGTGTCCTGGCAGGACTGGCCGGACAAGGACCTGCGGGACTTCCGTCCCGGGGCGGTGGAGCAGTACCGCACGGAGCTGGCGGAGGAGATCCGCTACCATACCTATATTCAGTATGTGTTCTTCCAACAGTGGGCCGGGCTGAAGACCTGTGCCAACGGACTGGGGGTGTCCATCATCGGGGACCTGCCCATCTACGTGTCCATGGACTCGGCGGACGTGTGGAGCGAGCGGAAGGAGTTCCTGCTGGACAGCGAGGGCCGTCCCGCCAAGGTGGCGGGGGTGCCGCCGGACTACTTCTCCGAGGAGGGCCAGCTGTGGGGGAACCCCCTGTACGACTGGACGGCCATGAAGGCCGACGGCTTCGGCTGGTGGATCCGCCGGGTGGAGGGCGCGGTGAAGCTGTTCGACGCCATCCGTCTGGACCACTTCCGGGCCTTTGAGAGCTACTGGGCCGTCCCCGCCGGGGAGAAGACCGCCAAGAACGGCGCCTGGGAGAAGGGGCCGGGCATGGATCTGCTGCGGGTGCTCACCGGCTGGTTCTATCAGACCACCTACATCGCCGAGGACCTGGGCATCCTCACCGACGGGGTGCACCAACTCCGGGAGGAGTCCGGCCTGCCGGGGATGCGGGTGCTGGAGTTCGCCTTCTCCAATCCGTCCAACAGCTATCTGCCCCACAACTATCCCGCCCACTGCGTCTGCTACACCGGAACCCACGACAACGATACCGCGGCGGGCTGGTACGCCCACGCCGGCAAGGCGGAAAAGGCCTTTGCCGACCAATATCTCGGCATAAAAGATGTAGATAATGCCCAAAACGCCCTGCTGCGGGCGGGACAGGGCAGCGTGGCCCAGCTGTTCGTGGCCCAGCTCCAGGACTATCTGGGCCTGGGCAGCGAGGCCCGGACCAACGTCCCCGGCGTGGCGGAGGGCAACTGGCGCTGGCGGCTCCTGCCGGGCCAGGTGACGGACGCTCTGGCGGAGGACATCCGGGCCATGACCCACACCTACGGCCGCTGCTGACGCGAAACCCACCGTTGACGGCGGGGCCGTCCTGTGCTACAATCACACTTGTCCCCGGGAAGCCTGTTCTGACCGGCGGACCCTTTCCACAACTGATCTGCCGTTCTGACGGGCGAGGATGCGTTCCAAGCCGGAAGAAAGCCAGCCGCTGCGGGGCGACGCCGTCCCGCGGATGATCTGTCGCGCTTCCAGCCCCTCCGCCAGACCGGCGGAGGGGCTTTTTGCATCAGACGAAAGATTTGGAGGGAGAACCTATGGAAAAGGAAGCCACCCGGGTGGCCGTGCTGGCCATCATCGTCAAGGACCCGGACTCCGTGGCCCGGCTCAACGACCTGCTGCACCAGTACGGGCAGTATATCATCGGACGGATGGGCGTGCCCTACCGCCAGCGGGAGGTCAACATCATCAGCGTGGCCCTGGACGCCCCCGGCGACGCCATCTCCGCATTGTCCGGCAAGCTGGGACGGCTCCCCGGCGTCACCGCCAAGACCGTCTACGCCCCAGAGGACGCCCTGTGACGTCCCGGATCTGATGTTTCGCCGGGACGCCCGTCCCGGAGGGATATATGAATTCATTCAGATGAGAGGAAGATCAAGATGAAGCATTTCAAGAAACTGACGGCGCTGGTACTGGCCGGCGTCATGGCCCTGTCCATGGCCGCCTGCGGCGGCAGCACCGACGCGTCCTCCGGCGCCGCGGCGGCGTCCGGTGCGGCGGCATCTTCCGGCGCCGCGTCCTCCGGCGCTTCTGTGGCCCCGGAGCCCGCTGAGGAGACCGTCACCGTCCGGGCGGCGGCGCTGAAGGGCCCCACCGCCATGGGCCTGGTGAAGCTGATGGACGCCTTCGGCGTGGCGGAAGCGCTTCAGTCCGAGCCGCTGGTGGAGGAGACGTCTGAAAACGGCGGCTCCTACGTGTTCACCCTGGCGGCTGCCGCCGACGAGGTGGCCCCCAGCCTCATCAAGGGCGATCTGGACGTGGCCTGCGTCCCCGCCAACCTGGCCGCCACCCTGTACAACAAGACCGAGGGCCAGATGGTCACCCTGGCGGTGAACACCCTGGGCGTGCTGTATATCGTGGAAAAGGGTGACACCGTCCAGTCCATGGCGGACCTGAAGGGCCGGACCATCGTCTCCGCCGGCAAGGGCAGCACCCCGGAGTACGCCCTGCGGTATCTGCTGAGCGAGAACGGCGTGGACCCGGACAATGACGTCACCATCGACTGGAAGTCCGAGCACAGCGAGTGCGTGGCGGCCATGGCCTCCGGCGCCGCCGACATCGCTATGCTGCCCCAGCCCTTCGTCACCGTGGCCCAGGGCAAGATCGAGGGCCTGCGGACGGCGCTGGACCTGACGGCGGAGTGGGACGCCCTGAACAACGGCTCCGCCCTGCTCACCGGCGTGGTGGTGGCCCGGAAAGCCTTCGTAGAGGAACATCCCGCCGCGGTGGAGGCCTTCCTGAAGGACTACGCTGCCTCCGTGGACTGGGTCAACGCCAACATCTCTGACGCCGCCGCCCTCATCGGCGGACTGGGCATCGTGGACGCCGCCGTGGCGGAGAAGGCCCTGCCCTACTGCAACATCGTCTGCATCACCGGCGCGGAGATGCACGACAAGCTCTCCGGCTATCTGTCCGTTCTGGCGGAGCAGGAGCCCCAGTCCGTGGGCGGCACCCTGCCCGGCGACGACTTCTACTATGGCATCTGACCGGGGCGGCCGGTTCCGGCTGTGGGCCGTGGCGGTGTGGATGGCGGTGTGGCAGCTGGGCAGCATGGCGCTGGACCAGCCCCTGCTGCTGCCCTCCCCGCTGACGGTGGCCCGGTGCCTGGCCGCACTGGCGGGCACCGGGGCCTTCTGGCCCGCCGTGGGCGGGTCCGCCGTCCGCATTCTGGGGGGCTTCCTCCTGGCCTGCGTGGCGGGCATCGCCTGCGGGGCGCTGGCGGCCCGGTACCGGCGCTTCGGCGAGCTGCTCTCGCCCCTGTTGGCATCCATCAAGGCGGTGCCGGTGATGTCCTTCATCATCCTGGCCTACCTGTGGCTGCCGGACAAATCCCTGCTGCCGCTGCTCATCGCCTTTCTCATGGTGTTCCCGGTGATCTGCGGCAATGTCCTCACCGGCGTCCGGGAGACGGACCCCCAGCTGCTGGAGATGGCCAGGGTGTTCCGGGTGCCCCTGTCCCGGCGGCTGACGGGCATCTACCTCCCCCAGGTGCTGCCCTACTTCCGGACGGCGGCGTCCCTGGGACTGGGCCTGTGCTGGAAGTCTGGCGTGGCGGCGGAGGTCATCGGCCTGACCGCCGGCTCTCTGGGCGAGCGGCTGTACCAGTCCAAGATCTACTTTGAGGTGCCGGAGCTGTTCGCCTGGACCGTCACCATCGTGGCGGTGTCCGTGGGCTTTGAGAAGCTGTTCCTCCGGCTGCTGGACGCCTTCGCGGAAAGGATGGGCGGATAATGGAGCTGCGGGTATCCCATCTGTGCAAAGCCTACGACGGGGAGCCGGTGCTGGAGGACGTGTCCTTCACCGCCGGGCCCGGCGTCACCTGCGTCATGGGCCCCTCGGGAGAGGGCAAGACCACGCTGCTGCGGATCATTCTGGGGCTGGAGAAGCCCGACAGCGGCAGCGTAGAGGGGCTGGACGGCGTCCGGCTCTCGGCGGTGTTTCAGGAGGACCGGCTGCTGCCGGGCCGGACGGCTCCGGAGAACCTGCGGTTCGTCCTGGGGGCGGCCTACGACGAAGCCGCCGCAAAGTCGCTTTTGCGGGAACTGGGGCTGAAGGACACGGAGAACAAGCCGGTGCGGGAGTTCTCCGGCGGAATGCGCCGCCGGACGGCCCTGGCCCGGGCACTCATCGCGCCCTTCGACCTGCTGGTGCTGGACGAGCCGTTCACCGGCCTGGACATGGACAGCCGCCGCCGGTGCGTGGAGGCCATCCGGGCCCGGACGGCGAGGAAGACCGTGCTGCTGGTGACCCACGACGAATCCGACGGCGGGGCCTTCGCCGCCCGGACCGTCCGGCTGAAGAAATGACAAAACAGAGACGCGCTCCCTGCCATGGCGGCGGGGAGCGCGTTTTCCGCGGATAGCAGATACAAGGAACGGCCCGGAGGATCGCCTCCGGGCCGTTGGCATTTTGCGGGTTATTTCCGGGCCGGTTCCAGCCCACGGCGCTTCACCATCGCCGCGGCGGCCACCTGGAACAGGGCGGAGAGGGCCGCCAGATAGAACACGTACTGGACGCCGGCCCCCTCCCAGATCAGTCCCATGATGGGGGAGGCCACGATGGCCATGATGTGGTCCACTCCCAGACCCACGGACAGCGACCGGGTGACCTCGTCGGGGGACAGGGCGATGGACCGCATCAGGAAGGCGTGGACCATGTTGAACTGGTCGAACAGCAGGCACAGCACGTAGGCCCCGTAGACCACCCACGCCTGCCAGCCGGCGCCGAAGGTGCCCGCCGCCAGCTGTCCGGCCAGGACGCCCAGAACACAGAAGGTGACCACGATATAAGCAGCCTCAATGAGGAGCATCCGCCGCATCCCCAGCCGGTCCAGCATCCGGCCCAGGATGGGGGCCACCACCATGCCCACCAGATGCACCACGATGGTCAGCAGGGCCGCCACGTCCGCGCCCCGGTGCAGCAGCTCAATGATGACCCAGGGGGCGAATACCAGCCGGATCCGCTTCTGACAGCCGTAGGCCAGCGTCACCATGTAATAGGGAACATACTCCCGGCGGAACAGCAGCTTGTGGTTGGTGACCTTGCAGGGGGCGGTGGTCATGCAGCCCTCCAGCCGCCACAGGAAGAAGGCCGCCAGGGCCGACGCTGCCACGCCGATGGCAAAGGGCAGGATGACCTTGCTCTGGAAGGAGAAGAACCCCGCCCGGAAGCCCACAAACACTGCACAGGATGCTACCATGGAGGCCATGGTGGTGACGCCCTTGAACTTGCCCAGGGCGGTGCCCACCTTTCCGTCCCGGGCCAGATCCATGGAGATAGAGTCGCTTAGGGGCATAAAGAGGTGCTCACCCAGGGAGTACAGAAACAGGAAGATCAGCATGACGCCGTAGCCGGGGGACAGGAAGCCCATCACCATCAGGCCTGCCAGCATCATGATCTGGGCCAGGATGCCCAGACGGATGTTGCCCAGAAAGCCCAGGCCCGCCACCAGCACCATGCACAGGATGCCGGGACTCTCCCGGGGGATCTCGATGAAGCCCCGCTGGGCGGAGGTGACCTGATAGACCTCCTTAAAATAGTTGGACAGGATCCTGTTACCTAGTCCGCTGGTGATGGCCACGCAGATCAGCACCAGAATAAACAGCCGGACGGCCCGCTCTCTTGACTTCGGCATGATGGGTACGCTCCTTATGAAAGCCGCGCCTGGCGCGGCGGTTCTCTCGCGGGCACGGCCCGCAAGTTCTTTCATCATACCATGCCTGCCCCGGGGATGCCACCCAAAATTTACAGTCTCCGGCAGATTTCTCCGTTCCGCGCCCTGTTTCTTTCAAATGTAAACTGTATAAAAACAATTGGTTGACAATCAAACCGGCACGATGTATCCTACTGTTAACTTTGGAATAGAAAGAGGTTTACAATGGGAAACACAAAAAATCTGGTCCGGATGGCCCTGTTCGCCGCACTGATCGCCGTGGGCGCATTCATCCGCATCCCTGTCCCCGTGTGTCCGTTCACCCTGCAATTCCTGTTCACCATGCTGGCGGGACTGCTGCTGGGGGGCAAGTACGGCGCGCTGAGCGTGCTGGTCTATCTGTGCGTGGGCCTGTTGGGCCTGCCGGTGTTCGCCGATGGCGGCGGCATCGGCTACGTGTTCCAGCCCACCTTCGGCTATCTCATCGGCTTCTGCGTGGCCTCCTACGTGACGGGGGTCATCGCCAACCGGACGGCCCAGCCGTCTCTGAAGCGGCTGCTGGGGGCCAACTTCCTGGGCCTGCTCATCGTCTACGCCATGGGGATGCTGTACTACTGGCTGATCTGCACCTTCTACGTGGGCACCGGCATCGGCATCTGGACGCTGTTTCTGTACTGCTTCCTCCTGGCGGTGCCGGGAGACATCCTGCTCTGCATCCTGGCCGCGTTCCTTGGAAAGCGGCTGATCCCCATTCTGAGAAAGGAACGTGCTGAAAAATGAACCATACGCTGGAAGAATTGAAAGACGCCGTACTGGCGGGGGCGTCCCTGACCAAAGAGGAGGCCCTGGACCTGCTGGACGCGCCGCTGGAGGCGCTATGCGAAGCCGCCGACGAGATCCGGCGGCACTTCTGCGGGGACACCTTCGACATCTGCACCATCATCAACGGCAAGTGCGGCCGCTGCTCCGAGGACTGCAAGTACTGCGCCCAGTCCGCCCACTATCCCACCCAGGTCCAGGAGTATCCCTTGCTGGGCACGGAGGAGATCGTGGCCCAGGCCCGGTACAACGCGGAGCGGGGCGTGCTGCGGTACTCCATCGTCACCTCCGGCAAACGGCTCAGCGACCGGGAGGTGGATCAGGTGTGTGAGAGCATCCGGGCCATCCGGGAGAGCGTCCCCATCGAGGTGTGCGTGTCCTTCGGCCTGCTGGGAGAGGAACAGTTCCGGAAGCTCCGGGAGGCGGGGGCCAGCCGGGTCCACTGCAACCTGGAGTCCTCCCGGTCCTATTTCCCCTCGGTCTGCACCACCCACACCTACGACGAGAAAATCGAGACCCTGAAGGCCGCCCGCCGGGCGGGCCTGGGCATTTGCAGCGGCGGCATCATGGGCCTGGGGGAGACCATGGAGGACCGCATCGACATGGCCCTGACCCTGCGGGAGCTGGGGGTCCGGTCGGTGCCGGTGAACTTCCTGAACCCCATCCCCGGCACGCCCTACGCCCACAACGAGCCGGTGAGCGACGACGACAAGCGGCGGATCGTGGCAATCTACCGCTTCCTGCTGCCCAACGCCTCCATCCGTCTGGCGGGGGGCCGGGGACTCATCGCCGACAAGGGGGAGGGCTGCTTCCGCTCCGGGGCCAACGCGGCCATCTCCGGGGACATGCTCACCACCTCCGGCATCACCATCGAGACGGACATGCAGCTGCTGGACAAGCTGGGCTACAAGGCGGGGCTGTGGAATGAGTAAGAAACTGTTTGTCACCGGCACCGGCACGGACGTGGGCAAGACCTACATCACCGCCCTGATGGTAAAAAAGCTCCATGGGGCGGGGCTGCGGGCGGCATATTACAAGGCCGCCATGAGCGGGAACGTCCGCCGTCCCGACGGCACCCTGATCCCCGGCGACGCCCTGTGCGTCCAACAGGTGTCGGGCATCGGCCAGTCCCTGGAGAGCATGTGCCCCTATGTGTACGAGCACGCCTATTCCCCTCATCTGGCCTCCCGGCTGGAGGGGAATCCGGTGCGGATGGACGTGGTGAAGGCGGGCTTCGCCGCACTGGAATCGGAATACGACTACATCACCGTGGAGGGCAGCGGCGGCATCCTGTGCCCCATCTGCTTCGACGAGGCGAAGATCCAGCTGGAGGACGTGATCCGGGAGCTGGACGCCGCCTGCGTCATCGTGGCGGACGCGGGGCTGGGCACCATCAACAGCGTGGGCCTGACGGTGTCCTATATGCGGGCGAAAGGCATCCCCGTCAGGGGCCTGATCTTCAACCACTATCACCCCGGCGACGTCATGGAGGAGGACAATCTGGAGATGTGCCGGTACTTCACCGGCCTGGACATTCTGGCCTGCGTCCGGGACGATGACGCGGAGCTGGACATCAGCCCGGCGGCGCTGGCGGCACTGTACGAGTAATACGGATTCTTGATGAAAGCGCTTCATCAAGAATCCCGCGTGCTGCGCACGCTCGAATTGTGCAGCGGCACCATTGGGCGTCTGCTGTGCATCAGTTCGACGGGCCAAATCAGAGATTTGGAGTCTCACTGATCATAAAAACGGAACGCGCGACCCGCTATCAAACGGTTTCATCAGTTTTCGTATAAAGGAGAGAAACAATATGATCTGGTATCCCTATCAGCAGATGAAGACCATGGCGCCGCCCATCAGGGTGACGGACGCCAGAGGCGTCTACCTCTACACCGAGGACACGAAGCTCATCGACTCCGTCTCCTCCTGGTGGAGCGTCATCCATGGCTATCACCATCCGGTGCTGGACGAGGCCATCCGCTCCCAGCTGGACCACTTCGCCCACGTGATGCTGGGCGGCCTGACCCATGAGCCGGTGGAACAGCTGTCGGCGAAGCTGGCGGACTGGCTCCCCGGCGATCTGGACTACTGCTTCTTCTCCGACTCCGGCAGCGTGGCGGTGGAGGTGGCGCTGAAAATGGCGTTACAGTTCAACACCAACCGGGGCAGCAAACGGGACACGGTGCTGGCCCTGACCCACGCCTACCACGGCGACACCTTCAAGACCATGGAGGTGGGCGACGACGAGGACTACCACTTCGCCTTCGGGGAGAAGAAGGGCGTCATCCACATCCCCACGGAGATCCCGGCGCTGGAGCGTGCATTTGCGGAGTCCGGCGACCGGCTGACCTGCTTCATCGTGGAGCCGCTGCTCCAGGGCGCCGGCGGAATGCTGATGTACGACGTGTCGTTCCTGAAGCGGGCCCGGGAGCTGTGCGACCGGTACGACGTGCTGCTGATCTTCGACGAGGTGGCCACGGGCTTCGGCCGCACGGGCAACCGCTTCGTGTCGGATCTGGTGCTGCCGGACATCCTCTGTCTGGGCAAGTCCCTCACCGGCGGGTACATCGGCCACGCTGTCACGGTGGCCAACAAGCGGGTGTACGACGGCTTCTACAGCGACGATCCGCCCCACGCCCTGATGCACGGACCCACCTTCATGGGCAACGCCCTGGCGTGCAGCGTGGCGCTGAAATCCATCCAGCTCTTTGAGGAGGGGAACTATCTGGAGAAGATCCGGCGCATCGAGGCCATCACCCGCCGGGAGATGGCGGGCTTCGCCGATCCCCGGGTGAAGGAGGCCCGGATCATGGGTGGCTGCGTCTGCATCGAGGTCCATGACGCCGCGGCGCTGGACGGCTTCAAGAAGTTTGCCTATGACCGGGGCGTGTTCAGCCGCCCCTTCCTGCGGTACATGTACGCCATGGTGCCGTATGTCATTGAGGAGGAGCAGCTGGTGAAGATCCTGGACACCATGAAGGCTTGGTTCCGGAGATAAGACGGCACGGAAAAAGAGAAAGGCGCTGGAAATCACAGATTTCCAGCGCCTTATTGGCACCCCGGACCAGACTCTAACTGGTGGCCTGTCGCTTAGGAGTATGGCTTGCCGCTTCGTGCGGTGTTTGTATAATGACTTCCAATGTTATCTCTTTTTAAATTGTGATGCCTGGCGGCTGGTCAATCTGCACAATTTTCTCTGGAATAGTGTCGCTTATTGTGGCTTTTCAAAAGTCAAATTAGCAAATTCTTAGCACGGAAGATGGCAGATAGGCATTTCACCGCAAGGAATTTTCGATGGGCATTGTCAAAATGCCGATAGAAAATAGGAGGCTATTATGAGCACACCGAACGAAAAAAAGACGCCCCAAAACAGAACATACACCGTGGATGACATCGTAGCCATCCTCGGTATCGGCCGCACCTCGGCCTATATCATCGTCACAGGCTTCCAGAGCCTTCTGGAGCACTTCTGCTGTCCAGATATCCCTGGTCTTGTGTTCTTCTTTCGGCAGCGTAGCGTGCTCCACAGGGTTTCTGGTCATCAATTCCCACTTGACCGCTTGATTGAAAGCATTTCGCAATGTCTTGTGAACCTCTCGGACAGTATGCGGAGTCAGATATTCTGTACGGGCTTTTACATACTTAGAAGAAACCGCTTTGACAGAAAGCAAATCTCGGTAATACTTGTCCATGATTCTCGGCGTGACATCCTCCAGC
>JALFSO010000013.1 GCA_022778785.1 Dysosmobacter sp.
GGGTTCGAGTCTGATCTGTATTCGTTTTTCCTCGGCAAATAGTCAAAGTTCAAGGCCCTTTAGCATTCGAGCTAAAGGGCCTTGAAAGGCTTGAAAACTCTTGCTTTTTCTGCAAATAGTCTTTTTCGCCTATTGGTTTGGTGCCGGTGGCGGGACTCGAACCCGCACGCCATCGCTGGCAATGGATTTTGAGTCCACCTCGTCTACCAATTCCAACACACCGGCTTAGCCCTCTTACAATACCACAGTTTCCCTGGAAATTCAAGAGGTTTTTTCACCGGCGCTTTGACACTTACTTCGTCACCAGCAGTCGGTCTCCCTCCAGCGTCAGACGGGCGGTGTCGCCGGAGTGCAGCGTACCGTCCAGCAGCTGCTCCGCCACTGCGTCCTCCAGCTTCTCCTGGAGGCACCGGCGCAGGGGACGGGCGCCGTATTTGGGGTCGTAGCCCTCCCGGGCCAGCTCCTCCACCGCGTCCTCGTCCGCCTGGAGGGTGATGCCCACGGCGGCCATCCGCTCCGCCGTGGCCCGGAGCATCCGCCGGGCGATCTCCGTGATGTCCGTCCGGCTCAGGCGGCGGAACACGATGATCTCATCCACCCGGTTGAGAAACTCCGGCCGGAAGGTCCGGCGCAGTTCGTCCATCACCGTCTCCCGTGTCCGGCGGAAGGCCGCCTCCTCGTCGCCGGAGGCGGCGCTGTCAAAGCCCAATCGCCCGCCGGAGGAGAGGATGTGCCCCGCCCCGACGTTGGATGTCATCACCACCACCGTGTTCCGGAAGTCCACCGCCCGGCCCTGGGCGTCGGTGACCCGGCCGTCCTCCAGAATTTGCAGCAGGACGTTCCAGACATCCTCGTGGGCCTTCTCGATCTCGTCCAGCAGCAGCACAGAGTAGGGCTTCCGGCGGATCTTCTCCGTCAGCTGGCCGCCCTCCTCATGGCCCACGTAGCCCGGGGGCGAGCCGATGAGCCGGGACACCGTGTGCCGCTCCATATACTCGGACATATCCAGCCGGATCAGCGCCCGCTCGTCGCCGAACATGGTCTCCGCCAGCGTCTTGCACAGCTCCGTCTTCCCCACGCCAGTGGGGCCGAGAAACAGAAAGCTGCCGATGGGCCGCCGGGGGTCCCGCAGTCCCACCCGGCTCCGGCGGATGGCCCGGGCCACCGCCCGGACGGCGTCGTCCTGCCCCACAATCCGCCGGTGGAGCTGGTCCTCCATGTGCAGCAGCCGCTGCGACTCATCCTCCGTCAGCCGGGTGACGGGGATCCCCGTCCAGCCGGACACCACCGCGGCGATGTCCTCCGCCGTGACGGGACGGTGGCCGCAGCTCCCCTGGCGGCGCTTCTCCCGCTCCGCCTCCACCTGCTGCTGATAGTTCTGCTCGATGTCCCGCAGCTCCGCCGCCCGCTCGAAGTCCTGATCCATGACGGCGCCGTCCTTGTCCTTCCGCAGCTCTGTCAGCTTGGCCTCCAGGCTCTTCAGCTCCGGGGACAACTCCTCCCCCTCCATGCGGACCCGGGACGCCGCCTCGTCCATGAGGTCGATGGCCTTGTCCGGGAGAAACCGGTCGCTGATATACCGCACCGACAGGGAAACCGCCGCCTCCAGGGCCTCGTCGGTGATGGTCAGGCGGTGGTGCTGCTGATACCGGGGCCGCAGGCCCCGCAGGATCTCCATGGCCGTCTCCCGGGAGGGCTCCCCCACCTGCACCGGCTGGAAGCGCCGCTCCAGGGCGGCGTCCTTCTCGATATACCGCCGGTACTCGTCCAGGGTGGTGGCTCCCACCACCCGGATCTCCCCCCGGCCCAGGGCGGGCTTGATGATGTTGGCGGCGTCCACCGCCCCCTCGGCGGACCCGGCGCCCACGATGGTGTGCAGCTCATCGATGAACAGGATCACGTCCCCGGCGGCCCGGACCTCCCCCAGGGCCTTCTTCACCCGCTCCTCAAACTCGCCCCGGTACTTGGTGCCGGCCACCATGCCCCCCATGTCCAGGGAGAACACCCGCTTGTCCAGCAACTCCACCGGCACGTCCCCCAGGACGATCTTCTCCGCCAGCCCCTCGGCGATGGCGGTCTTGCCCACGCCGGGCTCGCCGATGAGGCAGGGGTTGTTCTTGGTCCGGCGGGACAGGATCTGAATGACCCGGCCGATCTCCTTCTCCCGGCCGATAACCGGGTCCAGCTTGCCCATCCGGGCATCGGCGGTCAAGTCCCGGGAGAACTCCCGCAGGGTCTTCAATCTGGCGTCGGAGGACTGGGGACTGGGGGCCGGAGGTTTCGTGCCGCCGGACCAGCCCCGGGGCTGCTCCCGGACCTTGTTCATGAGAATGCTGTAAAGTCGCCTCGGTTCACAGCCAGCCATCCGCAGGACCCGGACGGCCATGGTGCCCCCCTCTCGCAGCAGGCCCGACAGCAGATGCTCCGTGCCCACAAAGTTGCACCCGCCCCGGGCGGAGTCCTCCACGGCGATCTCGATGACCCGCCGGGACTTGGGCGTCAGGCCCTGGGCCGGGTCCGTACCCGGCAGCCCTATCCCCACAGTGCGCTTCACGATCTCCACCGCCATCTCCGCGGTGAGGCCTGCCTCCGTCAGGACGGCGTGGGCCGTCCCCTCCTCCTCCCGCAGAAGGCCCAGCAGCAAATGCTCCGTGCCCACGTAGCCGTGGCCCAGCTCTCCCGCCGCCTCCTGGCTCAGCCGCAGGGCCTCCTCCGCTCTGGGTGAAAACCGGTTTTCGTTCATAACTGTGATCCGCTCCTTTCCGCCGCGGGGCCCCGCCGTCGCCGTCAGGACCCCCACATATGCTCAGTCTTTCCACTATTTTCTCATTTCATAACATCCCTCCGCGCTTTCGGCCGCAGTCGGAACGTCCCGTATGCTTTTGTGAACATTTTTGTCTAGTTAGTGTTAACAAACTTCTTTTTTTGCAGCTTTTCCGACGCTTTTCGAAAAATTTTCTCCCGGGACTTCCGGCTCTCCCCCTTGCATTTTTGAAAATATATGCTACAATGGGGATACAATTCATTTGGAGGTGTTTCCCATGGCCTATAAGATTACTTCTGCTTGCGTTAGCTGCGGTTCCTGCGCGGACGTCTGCCCCGCCGGTGCCATCAGCCAGGGCGATGATTCTTACGTGATCGATGCCGGCGCCTGCCTCGACTGCGGCTCCTGCTCCGACACCTGCCCCAACGGCGCCATCGTCCCCGCTGAATAATTGTGACGATACATAAAATCCCGCAGGTCAGTGCCTGCGGGATTTTATTATGTATTTTTATCCGGAAACATGCCCTTGCGGCGCTCCGGGATTTATCCTATAATATAACAACATGGACTTACGGAGAGGAGGCGCGGCATGGAACACAGTGAGTCTCTCCGCCCCGGCGGATACCGGTTCTTCTATGACGACGCATTGTTCCGTCCCGGCACGGACTCCTTTCTCCTCTCCTCCCTGCCCCGGCTGAAGCCCGGCCTGCGGGTCTGCGATCTGGGCAGCGGCACGGGGCTGCTGGGATTGCTGCTGCTCCAGCGGGAGCCGTCCCTGACCGTCACCGGCGTGGAGATCCAGAGAGCCGCCGTCCGTCTGGCGGAGAAGGCCGCCGGGGAAAATGGCCTGACGGAACGGCTCACCACCATTCAAGGGGACCTGCGGGACATCCGGAGGCTGCTGGGGGCCGGGGCCTTCGATCTGGCGGTATGCAATCCCCCCTACTACGCCCCGTCCAGCGGCGGCATTGCGCCGGAGGAGGCCCGCCGCACCGCCCGGTCGGAGGTGTCCTGCACCCTGGAGGACGTATGCCGGGCGGCGTCGTATCTCCTGCGGTGGGGTGGGGCCTTCTGTCTGGTCCACAAGCCGGAGCGGCTGACGGACCTGCTGTGCCTGCTGCGGGAGACCGGTCTGGAGCCCAAACGGCTGCGGCTGGTGGAGAACCGGACCGGGGCGGCGCCGTCCCTGGTGCTGCTGGAGGGCCGCCGGGGCGGAAAGCCGGGACTGACCGTGGAGCCGCCCCTGATCCTGCAAAAGCCGGACGGCTCCCCAACGCCGGAGCTGGACGCCATCTATTTTCGGACAACGGAGGACACGCCATGAGCGGAACACTGTATCTGGTGGCCACCCCCATCGGGAATCTGGGAGACTTCTCTCCCCGGGCGGTAGACACCCTGGAAAACGCCGATTTCATCGCCGCCGAGGACACCCGGGTGTCCATGAAGCTGCTGAATCACTTCGGTATCAAAAAGCCCCTGGTGAGCTATCACGAGCACAACCACGTCACCGCCGGACAGTCTATCCTGTCCCGGCTGCTGGCGGGGGAGACCTGCGCCCTGGTGACGGACGCCGGGACGCCCGCCATCTCCGATCCCGGCGAGGATCTGGTGCGGCTGTGCGCGGAAAACGGCGTGCCGGTGTATTCCATCCCCGGCTGCTGTGCCGCCGTCAGCGCTCTGGCGGTCAGCGGACTGCCAACGGGGCGGTTCACCTTCGAGGGCTTCCTGACCGTCAACAAAAAAAGCCGCCGGGAGCGGCTGGAGCAGCTGAAGTCCGAGGAGCGCACCATGATCTTCCACGAGGCCCCCCACAAGCTCCGCACCACCCTGGCGGACCTGCGGGACGCCTTCGGCCCGGAGCGGCGCATCAGCCTGTGCCGGGAGATGACGAAGCTCCATGAGGAGACCATGCGCTGCACCATCGGGGAGGCCGTGGACTACTACGAGCTGACGGAGCCCAAGGGCGAGTACGTGCTGGTGGTGGCCGGCGCAGAGCCTGCGGAGGAGCCAGCCGCCACCCTGGAGGACGGCGTCCGCATGGTCCGGCAGCTCCGGGAGGAGGGCGCCCGGACCAAGGACGCGGTGAAGGAAGTGGCCACCCACACCGGCCTCAGCCGCAACGAGCTGTACGCCGCCGTGCTGGCGGCGGAGCGGGAGGAATAAGCCGCCGCTTTCTCAAAGGTTCTGATCAGAAAAGCCGCCGCGCAGATGCGCGGCGGCTTCTGTCTTGTGTAGTTCACGCCAGCATGACGTCCAGCAGCATCATCACCAGAAATCCGGCCATGACGCTGGCAGTGCCCACGTGGGAGTGCTCCCCCAGATAGGCCTCCGGGATCAGCTCCTCCACCACCACGTAGATCATGGCGCCGGCGGCGAAGGACAGGATCCAGGGCATGACGCCGCCGATGCTGCCCGCTGCCAGGACGGTCAGCAGTCCGAACACCGGCTCCACCACGCCGGACAGGGCGCCGCAGACGAAGGCCTTCCCGTTTCCCGTCCCCTGAGATTTCAGGGGCAGGGAGATGGCTGCGCCCTCCGGGAAGTTCTGGAGTCCCATGCCGATGGCCAGCGCCACGGCGGCGGGCAGCGCGCCGTTCTGGGCGGCCACGGAGAAGCTGAGGCCCACGGCCATGCCCTCCGGGATGTTGTGGAGCGTCACCGCCAGGACGATCATGGTGGTGCGCTTCCAATGGGCCGGCAGGCCCTCCGGCTCGTCGCTGCCGATGTGCAGGTGGGGCATCAGCCGGTCCAGCACCATGAGAAACACCCCGCCCAGCAGAAATCCGCCGCCCACCGGCAGCATCGCCGAGCCGCCGCTGTCCTCCGCCATCTCCATGGCTGGCAGCAGCAGCGACCACACCGACGCCGCGATCATCACTCCGGCGGCAAAGCCCAGAAACACCCGCTGGGTGTTCCGGCCGATGTCCTTCCGGAAGAAAAACACCATACCCGCGCCCAGCACCGTGGCAAGGCAGGTAAAGCCCGTGCCCAGCGCCGCGTACAGCAGTTCTTTTTGCAGCATTTTTTGTCCCCTCTTTCATCATTCAGTTTTCCCTGCGGCAGGCCGCCCTCCCCCGTTTCCGGTCCGGACGGCCGCCGGAAAGGGGTCTTTTTTCACTTTCCCTTCCCTGCGATATCATACCGCGAAATCCGCCGGGTGTAAATTTCTTTTTTCCGTCTTCCATAATTTTTTCAAAGGTTGTCAAACGTCGCAAGAAATCGTTTACGCAGTTTTTCTCTTTGTTCTTGCATTTTCGTTTCCAATCCTGTATACTATAGGACGTTCCGAGGTCAAACCAGATGGCACACGCCATCGTAATGATTTAATAGGAGGAATTCATCATGGAAACCTATGGTCTGGAATCTCTGGGCATCATCAACGCTGCCGCCGTCTACCGCAATCTGACTCCCGCGCAGTTGACTGAGCACGCTCTGCGCCGCGGCGAGGGCAAGCTCTCCAACACCGGCGCGCTGGTGGTGAAGACCGGCAAGTACACCGGCCGCAGCGCCAACGACAAGTTCATCGTCGACACCCCCGCCGTCCACGACGAGATCGCCTGGGGCAAGGTGAACCGCCCCATTGAGAAGGCCAAGTTCGACGCCATCTACAGCAAGGTCATCGCCTACCTGCAGAACAAGGAGATCTTCATTTTCGACGGCTTCGCCGGCGCTGATCCCAAGTACACCCAGGCGTTCCGCATCGTCAATGAGCTGGCCTCCCAGAACATGTTCATCCACCAGCTGCTGCGCCGCCCCACCGCGGACCAGCTGAAGGACTTCAAGGCTGACTACACCATCATCGCCGCCCCCGGCTTCAAGTGCGTCCCCGAGATCGACGGCACCCGTTCCGAGGCCGCCATTCTGGTGGACTACGAGGCCAAGCTGGTGGTCATCTGCGGCACCCAGTACGCCGGTGAGATCAAGAAGTCCGTCTTCTCCGTCATGAACTACGTCCTGCCCAAGATGGGCGTGTTCCCCATGCACTGCTCCGCTAACATCGGCAAGGACGGCGACTCCGCCGTGTTCTTCGGCCTGTCCGGCACCGGCAAGACCACCCTGTCCGCCGATCCCAACCGCATGCTCATCGGCGATGACGAGCACGGCTGGGCCGACGACTCCGTGTTCAACTTCGAGGGCGGCTGCTATGCCAAGTGCATCAACCTGAGCCCCGAGGGCGAGCCCGAGATCTACAACGCCATCAAGTTCGGCGCCCTGGTTGAAAACGTGGTCATGGACGACGAGACCCGCGAGTTCGACTTCTATGACGACTCCCTGGCCGTCAACTCCCGCGTGGGCTATCCCGTGGAGTACATCCCCAACGCCGAGCTGTCCGGCATGAGCCCCAGCGTGCCCAAGACCGTCATCTTCCTGACCGCCGACGCCTACGGCGTGCTGCCTCCCATCTCCAAGCTGGACAAGAACCAGGCCATGTACTACTTTGTCTCCGGCTTCACCAGCAAGGTGGCCGGCACCGAGATCGGTATCACCGAGCCTGTACCCACCTTCTCCACCTGCTTCGGCGAGCCCTTCCTGCCCCTGGACCCCTCTGTCTACGCCAACATGCTGGCGGAAAAAGTAGAGAAGTCCGGCGCCCACGTCTATCTGGTCAACACCGGCTGGAACGGCACCGGCAAGCGGATGAAGCTGAGCTACACCCGCGCTATGGTCACCGCTGCCCTCACCGGCGCCATTGAGCAGGGTGAGTTCGTCACTGACCCCACTTTCGGCGTTCAGGTGCCCACTGCCATCGAGGGCGTGCCCTCCGAGCTGCTGATCCCCGAGAACACCTGGGAGGACAAGGAGGCCTACAAGGCGAGCTG
>JALFSO010000024.1 GCA_022778785.1 Dysosmobacter sp.
GATTGAATGCCTGCAAAAAGCCTGTGTCAGCAGGCGTTTGCGCCGCGCAGCGGCAGCTTTTCGGCCCGCTGCGCGGGCAGAAAAGCGAGGCATTGTGAAGGCTGTCGAAAAAGTCCATCGGACTTTTTCGACAGCCTGAGAGCCGCGGAACTTCCGTTCCGCGGCTCTCCTGTTGTCTTTTTCTTTTTTCCGGCCCGTCAGTTCTCCACCAGATGGCTGACGTCCATGCCGCCGATGGTATCCGCCGGCAGGCTGTCCTGGAGGAAGCGGACGGCCTCCACCGTCTTCAGCGACAGCAGGGACTTGGCCAGAGCCCGCAGGGCGGGCCGCAGGTTCGTGTTCTGGGGCAGGCCGTCCAGCATGGTGGAGGACAGGTTCACGCAGCACACGTCCTCCTCCATCCACACCGCCTGGACGGAGAAGCCCTCCGGCAGCACCTGGTACAGGCCGTCCTTGGCGGGACCCTCCAGCAGTGCCCGCACCAGGGTCTCCGCCTGGGTGTCGCCCTCGTACAGGTCCAGGGTCCGGGGCTCGGCGGCAAGACCGCCGCTCTCGTTCAGGAAGTACAGCGTCACGTCCACGGTGCCCACGATGTCCTCCGTGCTGGCGAACAGCACGTCCTTGGCCTGGAAGCTCTGAGCGCCCCGGTAGGCCAGCTCCTGCCCGCCCACGGTGACGGACACCGTCCGCACGCCGGACAGCTGGGTCAATGTCATGGTGATGCAGTAGTCCGCCATGGTCAGCCCCACGCCGGACAGGGTGCTGTAGGCCATGGACAGGTCCACCACCGCCCGTCCGCCGGACACCTCCACGCCCAAAAGGCCGGTGCCCGCCGGGAAGGGACTTTTCAGCGTCTCGTCGGCAGGTCCGTCCAGAAGCAGCTCCACCATGGCCGCCGCCAGCTCCGCCGTGGGACGTCCGTCCCGCCGCCGGATGGCGCAGTGCTCCGCTGCGATGGCGTCGCCGCCTCCGGCGGCGTCCAGGTCCCGGACCTGGAAATACAGCTCGTAGGTATCCTCCTCCGCTACCGCCTGCTGCGCCGCCGCCATGGCGCAGCCGCAGGCGTTGAGGACGGTCAGGGCGCACAGCAGCGCCGCCAGGGCCCGCTTTCTCATGTCCGCTCTCCTCCCTCCGGCGCCAGGGGCAGACGGACGGTGAACACCGCGCCGCCCACCGGCCGGTTGGCCGCCGTGATGGTGCCGTTCCGTTTCTTCACCGTGTCGGACACAATGGACAGTCCCAGGCCCGTACCGCCGGCGGCCCGTGACCGTGCCTTGTCCACCCGGTAGAACCGCTCGAAGATCCGGGGGATGTCCTCCTCCGGGATGCCCACGCCGTCGTCCGCCACGGTCAGTTCCGCGAAGCCGTCCCGCTTCGTCAGGCGGACCTCCACCCGGCCGCCGTCCCGGTCGTACTTCACCGCGTTGTCCGTCAGGTTGTAGATGATCTGCTGGAGCTCGTCCCGGGTGGACAGAACCCGGCAGCCCTCCTCCGCCTGATAGGTGATGGAGATGTTCCGGTCCTCGGCGATGAGCTCCATCATCCGCAGCACCTGCTGCAAGACCGGCAGCACGTCCACCGCCGCCGCCGGCTCCAGCACGTCGCTGTCCAGCCGGGTGAGCCGCAGCAGGTCCTCGGTGATGCGGCTGAGCCGCTCCGCCTCCTGCCCGATGTCGGAGACGAACTCCCGGGTGGTGGCGGGGTCAATGTTGTTGGTCTGCAAAATGGAGTCCGTCAGCAGCCGGATGGCCGCCAGGGGCGTCTTCAGCTCATGGGACGCGTCGGACACGAACCGGCGGCGGGACTCCTCCGTCTTCTGAAGGCGGTCCGCCAGACTGTTGAACTCCTCGCCGATCTGGGAGATCTCGTCGTGGCCCCGGACGGCGGCCCGGTGGCTGTAGGCGCCCTCCCGCACCCGGCGGATGGCCTCCAGCAGCTCGCTGATCTGCCCCGTCAGCGCCCGGCTCATCAGCACGGAGAACACCAGCACCACGCCGCCGATGACGCAGGAGATCCGGAAGATGTTGTTCTGGAAGCCCACCAGCAGGGCGGCCTCCTCCGTGTCGTACTCGTAGGCGTAGACGGCGCCGATGATCTGGTTCTGATACAGCACCGGCGACGACGCCCGGCTGCGGAAGGCGTTGTTCTCGTACCGGCAGGTGAACACGTCCTTCCCCGTCAGGGCCTGGACCACCTCCGTATAGAAGGTGTACTGCCCCACGGCGCTGCCGGTCTCACGGGTGTCGAACAGGATCTTTCCGGCGGCGTCCGTCACCAGCATCCGGGACAATCCCGCCTCCTGGGCCAATGTCATGGCGTCGGCCACGTTCTCCTCCGTCAGCCGCTCCAGCCCCGACAGGGAGGACACGATGACCGACACGCTGCTTTGCAGCGTGTTGGCCTTGGAGCGGAACACCAGATCCTCCGACACCAGGGGCGGGTAAATGTTCAGCAGCACCAGCACCGCCGCGATGACCAGAATGTAGCTCAGCACGAATTTCAGCCGCAGGCTGACCCGGAGCTTCTTACGCTTTGAAATAGTACCCCACTCCCCACTTGGTCAGGATATGGTCCGGCTCCGCCGGGTTCCGCTCCAGCTTCTCCCGCAGACGGCGGATGTGGACGTCCACCGTCCGGTAGTCCCCGCTGTAGGCGTAGCCCCAGACCACGTTCATCAGGTTCTCCCGGCTGTACACCCGCCGGGGATTCCGCATCAGCAGCTCAATGAGATCGTACTCCTTGGCGGTGAGTTCCACCATCTCCCCGTCCCGCTCGGCGGTGCGCTCCTCGGTGTGGAGGGTGATGTTCCCCGCCCGGAGGGTGGTCCCCATGGACCGCTGGGTGCCCGCCGCCCGGCGCAGCAGCGCCCGGACCCGGGCCTTCAGCTCCAGAATGTTGAAGGGCTTCGTCACGTAGTCGTCCGCCCCGCACTCGAAGCCCATGAGCTTGTCCGCATCCTCGCTCTTGGCGGTGAGCATGATCACCGGGACGTTGGAGAACTCCCGGATTCGCATGCAGGCCTCGATGCCGTCCAGCTCCGGCATCATCACGTCCAGGATGATCAGGTCGAACCGCTCCGACCGGGCCAGCTCCACGGCGGCGGCGCCGTCGTAGGCGCACTCCACCTGATAGCCCTCGTTCTCCAGGTTGAATTTCATGCCCTTTACCAGCAGTTTCTCGTCGTCCACTACTAAAATCTTTGCCATGTTGTCTCCTTCAAAACCAATTTTCCGATCCATCTTCCGCGCCGTCCCCGGCGCAATGTTCTTCCAAACTTTTCGCGGCCCGTCAGTCCCCGGGGATCTCCCCCACGGTGACGCGGTCTGCCATGGCCGCCAGCTTTCCCTCGCCGATGCCCTGAACGTTCCGGATGTCCTCCACGGCGGCGAAGGGGCCGTGCTCCTCACGGTACGCCACGATCCGCTCCGCCAGCACCTCTCCGATGCCCGGCAGCGCCGTCAGCTCCGCCGCTCCCGCGGTGTTGATGTTCACCTTCTCCGGCTCCGGGGACGGTTCCTCCGGTGCTTCCTCCTCCGGGACGGTGCCGGACGGCTCGTCCGTTCCCACGGTGACGCGGTCCGCCGCGGCCGCCAGCTTTCCCTCGCCGATGCCCGGGACGTTCTGAATGTCCTCCACGGCGGCGAAGAGGCCGTGCTCCTCACGGTACGCCACGATCCGCTCCGCCAGCACCTCTCCGATGCCCGGCAGCGCCGTCAGCTCCGCCGCTCCGGCGGTGTTGATGTTCAGCTTTCCGGCCGGCTCCGCCGGGGCCGCTTCTTCCGTCAGGACGGCGCTGTCCGTCTCCCGGCCCGTCTCCGCGGATACCGGGGCCTCCCGGTCCGTCCGGATGGTGACGCCCTCCGGCGTCTTCCAGGCCGCGGTCAGTCCCTCCAGCAGAAACAGGAAGATCGCCGCGGCGGACAGGAGAAGGATCTCTGTTCTGAAAACAATTCCCTTCACGTCCGCTTGCACTCCCCGGCTGAATTTGTTATACTGAGTCATATGACCGAAATCGACCACTTTCCGCCCGTCTGAACAGGCCGGGAAGTTTACATGATTATAGCACAGATGGAGAGAGATGAACATGAGGACTCGCCGTTTTTTATCTGTTTTTTTTGTTCTGGTCCTGGTTTTGCAGCTTCTGGCCGTCTCCGCCCTGGCGGATGACAGCGGGCTCAAGGAAGTCGAGGACCCGGATATCCAGGCCAGGGCCGCCCTGCTGGTGGACGTGAACACGGACACCGTGCTCTACGACAAGAACATGGAGGAGGAGATGTATCCCGCCAGCCTCACCAAGATCATGACCGCCCTGCTGGTGCTGGAGGCGGTGGACCGGGGAGAGCTGTCCATGGACACGGAGATCACCGCCCCGGAGTCCGCCTTTGACGGACTGGACTCCGCCGGCTCCACCGCCAACATCAAGGCCGGTGAGATCCTGACGGTGGAGGAGCTGCTGACCTGCATGCTGGTGGTGTCCGCCAACGAGACCTGCAACATCCTGGCGGAGACGCTCTGCGGCTCCGTGGACGCCTTCGTGGACCGGATGAACCAGCGTGCCCAGGAGCTGGGCTGCCAGAACACCCATTTCGTCAACGCCACCGGCCTCCACGACCCCCAGCACTACACCTCCGCCTGGGATCTGTACCTCATCACCAAGGAGGCCCTGACCCATGAGGACTTCCTGACCATCTGCGACATGCGCCAGCCCGTCATCCCCGCCACCAACCTGTCGGCGGAGCGGACGCTCCACACCACCAACTCCCTGCTGGACGGCTGGCGGGCCCTGGGCTACCGCTACAAGTACGCCCACGGCGTCAAGACCGGCTCCACCTCCGATGCCGGACACTGTCTGGTGTCCACCGCCGAGAAGGGCGAGCTGCATCTGGTCAGCGTGGTGCTGGGGGCGGAGAAGGTCTCCCTTCCCACCGGCGGCAGCGACATCAAGAGCTTCTCCGAGACCAGACGCCTGTTTGACTGGGGCTTCGACAACTTCTCCTATCAGACCATCCTGACCGCTGAGGAGATGCTGGCCTCCATGCCGGTGACCCTGTCGGAGATCGAATCCGTGGCCCTCCACTCCGCGGAGGACATCGTGGTGCTGATGCCCGACATCCTCTCCGCAGAGGATCTGACCCGCACCATCCGCTTCCGCTCCAAGAGCGTGGAGGCCCCCGTGTCCGCGGGGGACCAGCTGGCGGAGGTGGAGCTGTCCTACAACGGCACCGTCTACGCCACCGTGCCCCTGGCGGCCCTGGCGGACGTGGAGGCGTCCCGGTCCCTGGTGCTGAAGGCCCAGATCCGCGCCTTCTTCGACCGCACCATCGTCAAGGTGATCTGCGTCATCGTCCTGGCGCTGATCGTCTTCCTGGTGGGCTGGAAGCTGACCATCGGCCGCCAGCGGTACCGCTACGGCAAGAACGTACGCCGTCAGAAGAACTACCGGGGCCGCCGCAGAGGGCTGTGACTGTTCCCCCGTCCGGCGTACATACACAGAAAACGGAGGCCTTCAGCCGGGTGGTCGTAAAACAGTAAAATCAAATAATTGTGAAAACCTTGTGTTTTCAAGGGGTGCGGCGTGACTTCGGTCACGCCGTTTCCTCTTTCATCAG
>JALFSO010000026.1 GCA_022778785.1 Dysosmobacter sp.
ATCTGCGATAGAAATTCTTTTTTCTTTGTCCGTACCTGCGCCAATTCATCGCTCAGGCCAGACAGACTTACTTGCTTATCCATGCCCATATTTTACCACACTTACCTTTATTCCGCATCTTTTCTGTGCGGTATTGCCCTAATGTCCGGGTGGAAAGATCGTCCTGCCCGTCCTGCTTCATCAGGACCATCTTCCGTACTGCTTCCAGTATGGCGTTCATATCGTTGATTCGCATATCTGCAATCCGATCCACATAGATCTCCGCATCCAGCATCATACGCTGGAAATCCTTGTGGCAAAGCATTTCCGACAGCAGCCGGTGATTGAACTTTCCCGCCTTTAATACTTCTATGGCATCATCACTCAGATGCAGAGCATCCAGCTCTGTGTCCGGGTGATTTTTTGTTTCTGTCATACCCAGCAGATAGTCCGTGGACACGCCGTAGAACTTCGCCAGCGTGACAATGCTGAATGGACTGATGTCCTTGAAATCGTCTGCCTCATATTTGCCGAGGGCGGACTTAGAAAGCCCGGTCTGCTCCGCAAGCTGTTCCAGCGTCATGCCCTGTTCCACACGCAAATCCTTCAACCGTTCCTGTATGGTAAGTTTTACCTGCATGGCGTACCCCTCCTTCTTTCTGTCTCTAAGCGTGGAAATCCACCCTGTTTTGCGCTCTTTTCCTTCCTCTTGGATATACGGGAAAGAGCGCATTTTTTCGCTAAACTGTTCTTGTAGGAACACCTGAACCTTGAAAATCGAATGACCGTCCGAATGGGATATATCCTCCGGCGAAGTATTTGCCATGACCGCAAAAGCGTGAGCATACCAACGGGGACGGAAACGCCGGGAGCGATCCTCCGGGCAGGAACGACATTCGGGAAAAGCGGCAAAAAACCACAGCTATTCTTAAACCATGTGAAAACAGCGAAGAACCCGCTGTTTTTGTGCCGCTGTCCATATCATTCAGCGATGCACCAGACAGCGAACACAGTACGCCGTTCTGTGTGCATTTTCGCCGAACCACAAAAAGGCAAGCGGAACAGCAAAAACGATAGGTGTCCCTTGTGAACAGGGATACGCGGGCGGCAATTCCAGCGGATGGCCGCCCGTGATCAAACAACGCTCTGCGGCAAATGGATGCTGCCATCCAACACACCCATTATACCACAGAGCGAATCCAAAAAGGGAAAGGAATTGTAAATATGAGCAGCAATAAGGCAGAAAATTGCCGCAATGAAGTGAAATCCTACATCACCCGGGAGGGCATGACCATGACGGAGGTAGTGGAGCTGCTGGCCGATGAACACGGCTGGAGCAGCAGCGTCCCAAACCTGTCCGGCAAGCTGCGGCGCGGGTCGCTCAGATATATCGAAGCCGTGGAACTGGCCGATGTGCTGGGGTATGATTTAGTCTGGCAGAAGCGCCGGGAGGTGAGGTAAGATTACAAGAACTACTTTCGTATATCAAGCAAAGATCAGAATGAGGACAGGCAGCTTGTGGCTCTGCGGGAAGTGGGTGTCCCGGAGAAAAACATCTATGTGGACAAAGGGAGCACCGGTTTCCGCTGCAATCATAGAGAAGGATTTGTCGGACGTAATCTCTTCTTGACGAAAGGAAAGCTATTCCTGTAAAATCAGCGTTATGAAGTTTATGGGAGGGGGCATGACGGATGTGGACCGATCACCTCACTGGATCAGACACCGCCCTGCTGGCCCGGCTGGACACAGAGCCGGACAAGGCCATGGAGGCCCTGGTGGAGCAGTACACACCGCTGATCTGCCATGTGGCAAGTAAGTATCTCGCCGACCTGGAGGACGTGAAGGAGTGTGTAAACGACGTCTTTACGCAGGTGTACCTCCACCGGGCAGAGTTCTCTCCGGAGAAGGGCAGTCTCGCCTCCTGGATCGGCACCATCGCCCGGAACCGGGCCATCTCCCGGTACCGGAAGCAGCGGAAGGACCTGACGCTGCCGGAGGACGGGGCGGAAACGGAGCAATCCTGTCCTGATACAACGGCGGAGCTGGAGCAGGCCATGGACGTGGAGCAAGCCATCTCCCAGCTCAGCGACACCGACCAGCAGATCATCCGCATGAAATATTACGGCGGAATGTCCATTGCGGAGATCGCCGAGACGCTGCATATCCCCTACGAAACAGCAAAAAAGCGGCACACCCGCAGCATCAAGCAGCTGCGAAAGCTGCTGCTGACCATCCTCGTCATCGCGGCGCTGCTGATCCTGGCTGCCTGCGGCGTCATCCAGCTGCTGCGGTATTTCGGCTTCCTGCCGGGATACGGCGTCATCAGCGACCCGGGTGCCTCCTGCTACCTGATGCAGGAGCGCACCCCCACGGTGGAGACGGAGGAATACACCGCCTGGGTCAAGAGCGCCAAGCTGTACAACGGGGAGCTGACCGTTCAGGCGGAACTGGAGGTACCGGAACAGCCCTTCGAGACGGAGTATAACGAAGTCGGCATACCCACTACGTTTCCGCTGGATTTTAAAGCTCTGCTTTGCTATGGGGACGGTACACCGTTGCCGAATCAGCCAGTCGGATGGAGTGGTGGAAGGACCACCTATCACGGCAACGTCAAAGCGGAACTGGCTCTGGAGCAGGAGACACTGGACGAGCTGCGGCAGAACGGCCAAATAGCGCTGGAAGTGCGCATCACCGACGTTGTGTTCGACGGCAAAGAATGGCCGGACGCGGTGATCCCCTTTACCCTGGCGGAGGTCCGGGAGCAGACGCTGGAAGGCTACCCCAGCATCTATGAGGAGGCCACCGGCGGCTTCCTGCTGGACAGCCGCATGGAGGACGGCGTCCTGACCATGGACGTCTATCCCATTTCCAACGGTGCCCTGGAGTTTTTCGGCGGGCTGACTCTGACCCCGGGCTACCCTGTCGGGGCGTTCGAATACGAATACTGCGAGCCGCTGACCATCGTGGGTGAGGATGGGACACAGTACACCGGCGAGCCGGTGGAGGACTGGCTGAACTACAACGAAAACAGTGTTGTCAGCTTCACCTTCCCGGACGCGCCGCCGGGAAAGTATACCCTGAAGCTGCCCTATGTCTACATGCTGATGAAGCAGGAGGAGTACCTGACCTGGAACCTCTTCAGCTGCAAGCCCTCCAAGCAGGTGCTCTCCTTCCCGGGCGGCAGCATCCGTACCGTTTCTATCACCAAACTGGATGAGCCGGTTCAGACCGATGAAGTCGTACTTGGTGTCCCTGTGGAGTACGCCAATGCCTGGGAGATCGCGGTCCAGTGCCAGTTTGACAATGGGGACATCACGGCCCTCCGGAGCGCCTGGCCCACCGGTTCAGACATCCTGCTCCGGGTAAAAGCGGAGACAACGGCAAGGCGTCTGCTGTTTGGCGAAACGTTCATAAACTACGGCACGGACTCCAGCAGTCCTGGCTGGCTGGACCCGGAGAGCGGGTACCTGGTGTATCAGATCTCCATGGACGATCTGTACGCCCAGACCCACGACCTGAGATCTTTCAAATGCAATCCTGCGTCAGCGATGCTTCTCTCCCCCATGATCCTCCGGTACGATCATCCTATGGAACTGGAATTTGAGGTGACGGGATGAAACGGAAGAAAATGCAAACAGAGGAACAAAGTGGCGCCGGCCTGCTGGCCCGGCTGGACACAGAGCCGGACCGGGCCATGGAGGCCCTGGTGGAGCAGTACACACCGCTGATCTGCCATGTGGCAAGTAAATATCTCACCGACCCGGAGGACGTGAAGGAGTGTGTCAACGACGTCTTTACGGAGGTCTACCTCCACCGGGCGGAGTTCTCTCAGGAGAAGGGCAGCCTCGCCTCCTGGATCGGCACCATCGCCCGGAACCGGGCCATCTCCCTGTACCGGAAGCAGCGGAAGGACCAGCCGCTGCCGGAGGACGGGGCGGAAACGGAGCAATCCTGTCCTGATACAACGGCGGAGCTGGAGCAGGCCATGGACGTGGAGCAGGCCATCACCCAGCTCAGCGACACCGATCAGCAGATCATCCGCATGAAATACTACGGCGGCATGTCCATTGCGGAGATTGCGGAGGCCCTGCACATCCCCTACGAAACGGTGAAAAAGCGGCACACCCGCAGCATCCAGCAGCTGCGAAAGCTGCTGCTGACCATCCTCATCATCGCGGCGCTGCTGATCCTGGCTGCCTGCGGCGTCATCCAGTTGCTGCGGCATCTGGGGGTTTTGCCGGGGTACGGCGTCACCGCCGACCCCACCGGGATCTGCTATGTGCTGGAGGAGCCGGTCGCGTATCAGGAAGGCCTGTTCACGGTGGAGATCACCAGGGCGTCCATGTTTGACGGGCGGCTGGCCGTCCATTACCGGCTGGATATGGACAAGACGGAGTACGTGCTGCCGGAGAGAGATGAAAACGGCGAAGCTACCTGGCGCAGGCTGTCCTTCGCAAACGACCTCCGGGATGGGGTCGGGGCAGTTCTGGATTATTCCTCATCCTCCGGGTACGGCAGCGCCCCCTGGGATTCTTCGGAGTTTTCGGTGGAAGGGGACCGCGTCTGTTGGCTGACCGGGAAATCCCTTTCCGCCTTCCGGAGTGGCCAGCGGCAGGAGCTGACGCTGTACCTGTCGGACATCCGATGCGACGGTGAGACCTACGGGGACGTCACGGTGTCCTTTGCCCTGATCCCGGCGGAGCCGGAGGAGCTGGACGGCTATGCCGTTTTGTACGACGAGGCCGCCGGCGGCGTCATGCTGGACAGCCGGTTGGAGGGAGATACCCTGACTCTGGACCTCTACCCCCTCTCCAACGGAACTACGGAGTGGTCCGCGGCGCCGCTGCGGGAGTACTACGATGTCAGCATGCCCGCGGGCAGCGTGCCGCCGCTGACCATTGTGGACGAGGCGGGGAACGAGTTCCTGGGCGAGACACAGCTGAACTGGCAGCAGCAGCCCGATTACTGCACTTATACCTTCACCGGCATCGCGCCGGGGACCTACACCCTGTCGCTGCCCTATGTGTACCTGGTTTGCTACCCGGAGGAGGGAGATGGTCTGGTCTGGGACCTGGAGGACTGTACCTTCTCGGACAAGCCCATTCAGATCCCCGGCGGCACCATGCGCACCATCTCCGTCCGCCGGGATGACAGCCTCATCGATCCGCTCACGAATTATAGCCATGCCTGGGAGATCAGGATGCTCTGTGAGATGGAGGACGAGCGGATGACCGTGACCCATACGCCCAGTGATGACCCTCTGTCTCTTTATCCCTGGGTCGCCGTCCGGGAGCTGCTGGAATCCTTCATTGGGGGTGAAAATGCCATCGAGGGCAGATATGCCTACTCCTACGGCGAGCTGGATGCGGAGAGCGGAGAGTTGGTCATGCGGTATTACGCGGATGATACCGCTCTGAAGAACCATAACTTCGGACGGGTGGAGTATTATCCCTCCGACGGGCAGTTTGACCCCATCTGCATCCGCTATGACCGTCCCATGGAACTGAAATTTGAAGTGACGCCATAGCGCGAAAGCGGCCTCAAACGGGGCCGCTTTCCTTTTTTGAAAAAATTTCAGTTTTTTTGTCCCCAAATGTCCATGCCGCTGCGAATATAATAGATGGAGGATACTACGCCGACGGAGCCTGCAGCGCATTCCTCCGCAAAATCGTGGAAGTACAAGGAGGAAACAAGGTATGAGAAAACGAATATGGGCCGTCCTGCTGTCCGTGTGCCTGCTGGTGGGACTGCTGCCCACCACCGCGCTGGCGGCAGACACAGGGCAGGTCACTCTATCGCTGAACTATGACGAGAGTCTCTGTAGCATCCGCGTCATTGACGGCAACACGCAGAGCGAGGAAAGCCCCACCGTGTTTGTCAGCGGAAATGGCCAGAGTGCTTCGGTACCGTCCGGCAGCTGGGCCATTTTTCAAATCACCAATATTCGGGATGGCTACCGTATCGGGTCTGTAACGCTGAACGGCACAGACCGCACACGGAGCTTTGTCAACGGCGCATACGGTGGCTTAGGCATCAGCAATATCTCCAGGGATTACGCACTGACGGCAGTAATGGAGGAAATTCCTGAAACGCTGCCCTCAGTCACCAGTGTGACCCTTTACACGGATGAAGCGGGAACGCAGCCCGCGGCAGAAAACATCGCTTACACTTCCGAGAGTACGGAGGCCCAGCTGTTTGGCAAGGCCACGTTCAGCGACGGCGTGGAATACCCGGTATACTACGCCAGGGGCCAGTGGCAGTTCACCACCGACGGTACCACCTGGCAGGATACCGAGAGCTGGGGCAGCAACCGGTTCGACTTCTCGCCCGGATGGCCGTATCACGAGGAACTGGATTTCCTGACCGACAGCTATGACATCCGACTGAAGGTAAATCCGCAGGATCTCTACACCACCGGCAGCTCTGTGTACTCCAATGTCATCCATATCAACGGCGGGGCAGGGGCAGCCCCGACGGACCCGGAAAACCCTGCCACCGACGTGGTCCTGTATGTGGACGGCGTGGACATGGCCAATGGCGGCACGGTGGACGGCGCGGTCTATACTGCCGCCACCAACACCCTGACCCTCACCAACGCCAGCATCGCCGGCTATTACGCGGATGCGGACGCCGGCACCCGGACGGGCATTTACTACAAGGGTGCGGATCCGCTGAATATCGACCTCAGCGGCAAGAATACTGTTTCCATCTCCTGCATCTCCGATCAGATAGGCTACGGCATTGACAGCAGCGGCCCGGTGACCATTACCGGCAGCGGAACGCTGGCCTTCCAGGCCCAGACCGACGGAGAGAGCACAAAGGGATACGGTGCCACAGCTATCCTGGCCACAGACCTTACGGTCACCGGCGGCGCAGCGGTCACCGCTGATCTGCCCACTGTGGGCACCTATGACAACCTCGGAAGCATCGTATCTTTGTCAGGCGACCTGACGGTCAGCAACGATGCTTCCCTGACGGCCACCGGCAAGTATGAGGCCGTGAAGACCTCCGGTGATGTGAACATCGCCACTGGTGGTAGCCTGACGGTCAAAGCCATTACCGCCGTCATCGCGGATGGCAGCGTCACCGTGGAGAATGGCGGCTTCACCGCCGACGCGGTGGGCACCTCCGCCAATATGGGCTACGCGGTGAAGTTCGCGGGCAACATGACCATCTCCGGAGACAGCACCGTGCTGGTGAACCAGAGTGCGGACGCGGCTTACGCCTACGGCCTTTACAACACCGCCGCCTGTGATCTGACCATCAGCGGCGGCACTGTGAAAATCGCCAACGGCAGCAACGGCACGCATCAGGCGATTCGCCTGCAAAACAGCGCCAGCACATTCACCATGACCGGCGGTGACGTGACCGTCAGCGGCGGTACCGGCCTGTACTACGGCCTGTATAACGCAGGAACCACCGACATCAGCGGCGGCGTGCTGCGGCACACCGGCGATCTGTACATCGGTGGGCTGACCACCCTGACCGGCGAGGCGAAAGTCACCGTCAGCGGTGCCGCGTATCTGAACGGCCTGACCATGCAGGACAGCGCCGCTCTGGACGTGACCAACTCCATCGGCACCGCTGTCACCTCCTACGAGGCGGTCCAGGTCACCGGCGGCATCCTGACCGCATCTTCCGAAACCTCTGATGCGCTGAACCTCACCAGCGGTGATCTGACCGTGGACGGCGGCACGGTGAACCTGACCGGCAGCCGCTACGGCCTGTATCTCTCCAACACCAAAGGCAGCAATTTGGTTTATCAATCCGGTGTCCTCTCTGCCAGCGGCTCCAACGGCGCAGTGGTCTGGTTCAGCTGGGACACGGATTTCAGCGAGAATCCTCCCGTCAGCATCGCGGCAGGAACCCCCATCACCCCCGCAGGCGCAAAGCTGCTGACCGCTACCATGGACGGTGCATACGCGGCGGCCTATGTGACGGCGGACAAGGAAACTCTGACCTATGAGGGGACCACCGTCACCAACGCTGTGAAGAGCATCACCTTCGGCACCGCGTCCGATGTCGTCCTCTATGTAAACGGCGTGGACATGGCAAACGGCGGCGAGGTGACCGGCGCGGTCTATGACGCCGACACCAACACCCTGACCCTGAACGAGGCTTCCATAACCCAGTACTATACTATCCCCCTGACGGGCTCCGCCACCGATCCCCGGGCAGGCATCTACTACCAGGGTGAGAAAGCGCTGAACGTTGTAGTCAGCGGCGGTAGTACCACCTCCGTGGTGCCCGGTGTTACTGGCACCAGCACCGCCATCCCCGCTTTCGGTATTTACGCCGACGGCCCGGTGAACGTGCAGCTGGATTCCTACCTGAACATTCTGCCCGGTACCGCCGACGGCGCGGAGTCTGACAATAAGTCGGATCAGGGCGCCAAGGTCCTGGGCGGAGCGGTGTATGTCACCGGGAATATGACCGTTGCAGGCAGCTCCTTCCTGCGGTATCTGAATTTCGGCACGTTCCGGTATCAGTCCGGTACTTCCGGTCTGCAGACCGCCAATAACTATCAGATGCCCTTCCAGGTGGACGGCAACCTGACCGTGTCCAACGGCCCCACCATCATGGGCGGCGAGATGAAGGTGGGTGGTAACGCCTCCGTCGCCGGGAAGCTGGATATCACGGCAGTGGTGGGCAACTATCAGAAAGTCTCCAACGGTATTTTGACGGTCTACGCTGCCGATGCCACCCTGGATGTGAGCGGCACGCTGGACCTCACCGGCGGTTCCGTGACCATCGGCTCCGGCTGCACCCGGGGCAACTACGCGGGCCTCAAAGCCGGGACCCTCCGCCAGAGCGGCGGCACCCTGACCTTGAACAACGACGAGAAAAATGACTCCATCCAGTGCGATGATCTGGTCCAGACCGGAGGTACGCTGACGGCGAATTGCGCAGTCGAAGCCGGAAGCAACGCGCATCTCAGCGGCGGCTCCCTGACCGCGGCCGCTCTGACCGGTGCGGACATCACGGTAGGGGGAACGGCAAATGTGACCATCTCCGGAGTCATGGGCGGATTGGGTGCGAACATCACCATCAGCGGCGGTACCGTGAATATCACCAGCCAGACCAAGGGCATCCTGACCGCGAATCTGACTGTCACCGGCGGCACCACCACCGTCACGGCACAGGTTGCCCTGTCCTTCAGCGACATTTTGAAACGCAACGGCGGTAATTTCTCTATCACCGGCGGCACCCTGAAGCTGGAAGGTTCCACCATCGCCATCCGGTGGGATGATGTCTCCAACAGAGCCACCGACAGCACCCACTTTGAACCTAACGTCACCGTTCCCGTCACGCCTTCCGGGGCAAAGTTCCTGGAGACGGTGGAGACGCTCAGCGGTGTGGCCCTCTACGCGGCCACCTATGTGGCTGAGGGTGTGGATGCGATCACCGTCTCCGGCGGCTACGCTTCCAACGGCCTCACCGCCATCACCTTCGGCGCGGAGCCCTGTGAGAATCACAACTGGGGCGAGTGGGCGGTGGCCAAGGAGGCCACCTGCACCGAGAAGGGCGTGGAGACGCGCACCTGCAGCGTCTGCGGTGAGACGGAGACCCGGGACATTACGGCTCTGGGCCACGACTATAAAGCCGCGGTGACGGCTCCCACCTGCACGGCGCAGGGCTACACCACCCACACCTGTTCCCGCTGCGGTGACAGCTATGTGGACACCTATGTAAACGCTCTGGGCCATACCTGGGGCCAGTGGACGGTGACTACACCCGCCACCTGTACCGAAGCGGGCGTGGAGAAGCGCACCTGTAGCGTCTGCGGTGAGACCGAAACTCAGGACGTTACGGCTCTGGGCCACACCCAGGAGACCCTCCCCGGCAAGGCGGCCACCTGCACCGAAACCGGCCTGACAGACGGCGTCAAGTGCGCGGTCTGCGGCGAGATTCTGACCGCACAGGAGACAATCCCCGTTACTGCCCACACCGAGGAGACCATCCCCGCTGTGCCTGCCACCTGCACCGAAACCGGCCTGAAAGAGGGCAAGAAGTGCTCTGTCTGCGGCAAGATCCTGACTGCGCAGGAGACGGCTAAAGCCCTGGGGCATGACTGGGGCGAGTGGGTGGTCGACAAGGAGGCCACCGGCACCGAGGACGGCTCCCGGCACCGCGACTGTTCCCGCTGTGACGCCGTGGATACCGAGGTCATCTCCATGCTGGAGAAGCAGAATGTGTATTGGATCATCAAAGATACCATCACCTGGACCTATGGCGGCAGCACCAATGTGACAAATACCGCCTACAATGATACCGCGGACGGCGGCGCGCTGACCTATTCCAGCAGCGACGAGAACGTTGCCACGGTGGACGCCGACGGCAAGGCCACTATTGTGGGTGCCGGTACTGCCACCATTACCGTCACCGCCGCCAAGGTAGATGGTAAGTACGCGGCTACCTCCGCCAGCTATACTCTCATCATCAACAAGGCGCCCCTGATTGTCACCGCCAACAACCACACGATTACCTACGGTCAGGCTCCCGCAGGCAACGGCTGGACCGCCGACGGTCTGAAGTACAATGATACCCAGAGCGTTGTCACCGGGACCGCTGCCTACACTTACAGCTATGAACAGTACGGCAATGCTGGGTCCTATGCCATCAACGTCTCCGGCTTGACCGCTAAGAACTATGACATCACCTTTGCTCCCGGCACCCTGACAGTCAGCAAGGCCACGGATTACACTATCACCCTGGGCAACCTGACCCAACGGGACGATGACATCACCGACGTGACCGCCTCCATCACCCCGCAGGACGTCACCGCCCAGATTAAGGTGGAATATCAGGTGGACGGTAATTGGACCACCAGCCTGCCCACCGCTGCCGGTGAATATCAGGTCCGTGCCTCCCTGACGGGCAGCAGCAACATCCAGACCGATGGCGCGTACACCACCGGCACTCTGACCATTCAGCGGAGTATCGGTGTTGACGGAACCGATGTGACCGTGACCGTGGATGAGGGCAAGGCCAATATTACCGTCACAGAGGGAGAACTGGCCGACATCGTGGACAACGCTGATGGCGATGTGTCCATTAACCTCGGCGGCGTGGAAGGCGTGGACGAACTGGTCCTGCCCGGCAGTCTGCTGGAGGCCCTCAGCGAGAGCGACAAGGCCGACAGCCTGACCATCACCACCGAAAACGCCTCCATCTCCATGAGCGGCGCGGTGCTGGACACCGTGGCGTCCGCTATTACCGGCGAGGACACTGTGGCTGTAAAGCTCACCGCTGTGGAGGAAAGAGACCTGACCGATCTCCAGCAGGCCGCGCTGAACAGCATCACCCAGGACGCCGTTATTGTGGAGGTGTCCCTGGTCATCACCCACGCCGACGGAACGGAAACAGAGCTGCACCAGCTGGGCGGCAATGTGGAGGTCACCGTTCCCTACGCTGGTGAGGTCCCCGCAGGCAAGTACATCGTGGTCTGCTATCTGTCCGATGACGGCAACGTCACCTACGTCCGCGCCACCTATAACGCTGAGACGCAGCAGGTCACCTTTACCACCAACCACTTCTCCAACTACGCCGTGTTCGTCAGCGGCGATCCCGCTGTGGTGGTGAACGGCGGCTCCGGCTCCGGCCTCTATGCCGAGGGCGAAACCGTCACCGTCAAGGCTGACAGCAAGAGCGGCTATACCTTCGCCGGGTGGGAGGTCGTGTCCGGCGGTGTTACGCTGGCCGATACCAAGGCCGCTGAGACCACTTTCACCATGCCTGCGACCAATGTGGAGCTGAAAGCCACCTATACAAAGATCACCTCCGGCGGCGGTGGTGGCGGAGCAGTCTCCGCCTATACCCTGACCTTTGACACCAACGGCGGCAGCAAAATCGACAGCGTGTCCAAGGTCGGCGGTGCCACCATCGACCTGACCGGATATGTTCCCACCAGAGCCGGATATGACTTTGACGGCTGGTACTCCGACGCAAAGCTGACCGACAAGATCACCTCCGTGAAGCTGACTAAGAACATGACGGTCTATGCCAAGTGGACAGAAAAAGGCGGCGAAAACCCGTTCATCGATGTGGCGGACGACGCCTACTACGCCGACGCCGTGATCTGGGCCGTGGGCGAGGGCATCACCTCCGGCACCACTGCCACCACCTTCAGCCCCAACACCCCCTGCACCCGCGCCCAGGCCGTCACCTTCCCGTGGCGGGCAGCCGGGTCCCCGGAGCCTGCGGGCATGAGCAGCTTCACGGATGTGCCTGCGGACAGCTACTATGCCAAGGCGGTTGCGTGGGCTGTGGAACAGGGTATCACCAAGGGCACCAGCGATACCACCTTCAGCCCCAATGCCACCTGCACCCGCGCCCAGATCGTCACCTTCCTGTGGCGCAGCCAGAATTCTCCCGCCTCCGACAGCGTGAACCCCTTCACCGACGTGGCGGCTGACGCCTACTACGCCAATGCGGTCCTGTGGGCAGTGGCCAACGGCATCACCAACGGCACCAGCGACACCACCTTCAGCCCCAGCAGCACCTGCACCCGTGCCCAGATCGTCACCTTCCTGTTCCGCTGCTTGGGCGGCGAATAAGAGCGCACAAAGAATCCCTTGATTACAAGGGCGCACTTCTATACTCTCCTGACGGGAGTATGTGCGTCCTGCGGAGCGAACAGCCCGGACACCTGAATGTCCGGGCTGTTTTGCGTCACTTCGTTCCGAACAAGGGAGTGCCTCCCTTGCGCCATCGTCGTCGCAAAGTCCGTTCGTCTCCGTTTCCGCCTTGCGGCGAAAACTGCGCTCACTCCCTTGCTCCTCCTCTCCCCACAAAATCAGGTGATTTTGCGGGGGCCCCTCATGGCTATCCCAGCGCACTTTGCAGCGGGAGCAATCTGCTGACGCAGACAGTCCTCACCGCAAAGTCTGAAAATCCCATACCGTCAGTCAGACCGTCTACTGAAAATGTAGGCGGTCTTTTTATATCAACCCAACAAAATCAAGGAGGTCATGTATTATGCCGAAACAGAAAACCATCCCGGAATTGAAAGATGAGATCGCCGCCAGTGAGCGCCAGCTTGCCCAGCTCCGGCACAAACAACAGCAGCTTGAAAATCGCCGCAGCTACTACGAGAAAGGCGACCGCCGGAAACGGGCACACAGGCTTATCACTCGCGGAGCCGCTGTGGAGAGCGTGGCCCCGCTGGCAAAGGTTTTGAGCGAAACCGAGTTTTATGCTTTTGCGGAAAAAGCCTTCGCCTTGCCGGAGGTCAAGGGCCTGCTCATGGAGGCCGTCAACGAACACAACCGTGCTGAATACGAAGGGAGGTCCTGACCATCGCATTATTCCATTTTCATGTGACACAAATCAAGCGCAGCGCCGGACAGTCTGCCGTGGCTGCTGCCGCCTATCGCTCCGGCGAAAAGCTGCACAGCGAGTATTACGGTGAGAATAGCGACTACACCCGCAAGGGCGGCGTGATCTGTTCGGAAATCCTACTGCCATCCTATGCTCCGCCAGAGTACGCAGACCGGGAAACCCTCTGGAACGCCGTTGAAAAAGCCGAGCGCGGAAAGAACGCACAGCTTGCATACAGCTTCGATATTGCCTTGCAGAACGAGTTTTCCATGGAGGAGAACATCGCCATTGCAAGGCAATTTTTGTTGGACAACTTTGTGAGCCGGGGGATGGTCGTGGACTTCGCTGTTCATTTGCCCGACAAGGAGGACGGCGGCATCCAGAACCCGCATTTTCATGTCATGCGTCCCATTCGCCCTATCGGGCCTAACGGGACATGGGGCAACAAGCAGCGGCGGGAATATGTGCTGGATGAGGACGGCAACCGCATCCGGGACGAGGCTGGCAACGATGTGTTCAACGCCGTACCCACCACCGACTGGGGCAGCCCGGAAACGCTGGAAGCGTGGCGACAGGCATAAGCGCCGCAAAGAAACGATTGAACGAGTCTTTGCAGATGCAAAAGAAAAACACGCGATGCGTTATACACAGTACAGAGGCTTGGCCCAAGTAACAAAATGGGTGAAGCTTAAATTTGCTGCCATGAACCTCAAAAAAATGGCAAGGTGGAAATGGAATGACTCTGCCCATTTCCTATTTTCGATTCTATTTTCCCGAATATGTGCTGAAAACCCGGTTGCCGCCTAATTGCGCAACCGGGTTTCTCGACAGCCTGACGGCTCCGTCTGAAAGGACGGAGCCTTTTCCGTTGTTTCCGCTTCTGCTGCGCGTCCGCTCCGGCAGACGGCGGCACAGGACGCCCCGGTTCGCCATAGAATGGAACATCGAAACCGACAGGAGGTATCACCATGCAATTCACGCGGCAGTACGCGGCGTCCTCGCTGGAGCTGCATCTGTTTTTCGCCCGGATCATGAAGGAGCACGCCCTGTTTCTCATGGCGGGCTTCACCCCCGCCAACGAAAACTTCACCCGGGAGGCGGAGCGGTTCAAGGACTGGTTCGGGGAGCTGCTGGAGCGGGCCGTGGCCCTGGCGGACGGCGCCGTCAGCGGGGAGGCCATTGACTCCGGGGAGTTCCTGACCCCCTACACCATCCAGGCGGAGCGCCAGACCCAGCAATTCACCGGCATCCCCATCGACACCCGGCTCACCCTCCGGGAGACCATGCTCCGGGGCGGCACGGCGGCGGAGCGGGACCAGGCCCTGTTTCAGGAGGTCCGGCGTCTGAACCAGCGGGCCCTGCGCCTGCTGGACGGCTTCATCTCCCTGAAGCAGCAGATTTTGTCCCACGTTCTCAGCTGCCGGATGTTCACCATGAACTATCCCCTGCTGCTGGAGCACATTATCCGGGAGGCCCGGCTGTATCGGGACTACGTGGCCCAGCTGGAGTCCGGGGGCCGTCTGGGCACGGAGGACATGCGCACCGTGGAGCAGTTCTGGAACCGGATCATGATGGAACACGCCCAGTTCATCCGGGGACTGCTGGACCCCACGGAGGAGGACCTGATCGCCGCCGCCGACGGCTTCGCCCGGGACTACGCCCGTCTGCTGGAGGCCAGCCGCTCCGCCCAGGACCGGACCTTCCCCGGCGCCCTGGCGGAGACCCGGAAGTTCCGGGACTTCAAGACCGCCGGTGTCCGGGGCATCGAGGAGTGCCATATCCGCTCCGTCATCCTGCCCCTGCTGGCGGACCATGTGCTGCGGGAGGCCAACCACTACCTCCGGCTGCTCCAGCAGGGGCCGTCGGGACAGGAGCGGCCGTAAAAACGGGAACCCCCGCCGGAATGCTCTCCGGCGGGGGTTCGTCTGTCGGTGTTCAGCCGGGCCGCTTCTCCTCCGGCAGGGCGGCGCAGTCCGCCGGAGCGCCGGAGAGCATCCGCAGGCCGTGGGGCAAGGCGGGCAGGATGGCCGCCAGATTCTCCCGGATGGCCTTGGGAGACCCGGGCAGATTCACGATGAGGCACCCGCCCCGGATGCCCGCCTGGGCGCGGGACAGCATGGCCCGGTCCGTCACCTGCATGGAGGCGTACCGCATGGCCTCCGGGATGCCCGGGGCCATCCGGCGGCACACCGCCAGCGTCGCCTCCGGCGTCACGTCCCGGGGGGCGAAGCCGGTGCCGCCGGTGGTGACGATGAGCTGCACCTCCCCGCTGTCCGCCCACCGGATCAGGGCGTTTTCAATCTCGGTCTGCTCGTCGGGGACCACGGCGGTCTGTGTGACCCGGAAGCCCGCGTCCCGCAGCAGCTCCGCCGTCAGGGGTCCGCCCTCATCCGGGCGCTCTCCCCGGGCGCAGCGGTCGCTGACGGTCAATACGGCGGCGTTGTACATGGCAGTTCCTCCTTGTGTCATTCTCTCAGCAGCAGAATATCCGCCGGGGCGATGGAGACGGTGAGCCGCTCCCTGTCCGGCAGGGCGGCCCAATCCGCCTTGTCCAGCTCCATCCGCAGCAGCGGCGCCTCCGGGGCGGCATTCTCCGGCCGCAGCAGCACGATGGTGCCAAACACGTCGTCCACCACCCGCTCCACGGCGCAGGGCACGGCGTTCTCCCCCTCCGCCGCCGGACGGACGTGGTGGGACCGGATGCCCACCACCCGGACCTCCGGCGGCACCGGCCTGCCGCAGTTCAGGGTCACGCCCCAGCCGGGGATGCGGACGGACTCCCCCTCCGGCACCGCCGCCGCGTAGTTCTTGCAGCCGGACAGCCGGGCGGCGGACACGGTGCCGGGGCGGTGGAACAGCGTCTCCATGTCCATCACCGGCTCCGTCGCGCCGCGGTCCATGACGCAGACCCGGCGGCAGTTCCGCCACGCCTCCCCCCGGTCGTGAGTCACCCACAGCACCGGGCCGGAGAACCGGGCCAGCGTGTCGGACAGCTCCAGCTCCAGCTGGTATTTGAGATAGCTGTCCAGTGCGGAAAACGGCTCGTCCAGCAGGATGGCCCCGGGCCGGGAGGCCAGGATGCGGGCCAGTGCCGTCCGCTGCTGCTGTCCGCCGGACAGCTGCCGGGGCCGCTGGGCCGCCACGTCCTCCAGACGGAACCGCCGCAGCAGCTCCGCCGTCTCCGTCTCCCGGCGGGAGCGGTCCCGGATGGCGGCGGCGATGTTCTGCCGGACGGTCATGTTGGGGAACAGGGCGTACTGCTGGAACAGATACCCCACGCTCCGCCGCTGGGGCGGCAGGTCGATGTGCCCGGCGCTGTCGTACAGCACCGTGCCGTCCAGCTCGATATGGCCCTCGTCGGGCCGCATGATCCCCGCCACGCACCGCAGCGTCACGCTCTTGCCGCAGCCGGAGGCCCCCAGCAGGGCCAGGGGCGCGCCCGCCTCCGCGGTGAAGGCGGCCTGAAGCTGAAAGTTCCCCAGGCGCTTGCGGATGTCCACTGTCAGGCGCATGACCGTCCCCCCTTCCGGTTCTGTCGCTCCCGGGACTCCAGCAGGTTCACCGCCAGCAGGAACACGGCGGAGATGGCGATGTTCACCAGCACCCATTTCAGGGCCCCGGCGTCGTCGTTGGTGCGCCAGAGCTGGTAGACGGTGGTGGAGATGGTGGCGGTCTTTCCGGGGGTGTAGCCCGCCACCATGGACGTGGCGCCGTACTCTCCCAGCGCCCGGGCGAAGGCCAGCACCATGCCCGCCAGGATGCCCTGGCGGCAGCAGGGCATCCGCACCCGCCAGAAGATCCAGGTGTTGGACAGGCCCAGCGTCCGTCCGGCGTCGGCCAGGGTGGCGTCGAAGCTCTCGAAGGCGCCCCGGGCGGTGCGGTACATCAGCGGGAAGGACACCACGATGGTGGCGAAGACGGCGGACCACCAGGTCATCACCAGCCGCAGGCCGAGCACCGCCTGGGCCCACTCCCCCAGGGGACGGCGGGGGCTCAGCAGGCACAGCAGCAGCCAGCCCACCACCGTGGGCGGCAGCACCAGCGGCAGCGTCAGCACCACGTCCAGCACGCCCTTCACGGCCCGGGGCAGCTTTGCGATGTAATAGGCGGCGAACAGACCCAGGAAGAACACCGCCGCAGTGGAGATGGCGGCGATCCGCAGGGAGTTCCAGAGGGGATACCAATCCATAGGGGCTCCTTTCTTTTTGCGCTTTTCCGCAGCGCGGGGCGGGGAGGTTGCGAGGTCCCTCGCGGGGGACTGGTGGTGCGCCCCGTCCCGGGGCGTGGGGGGGTGCCGGGGAAGCCCGGCGGCTTCAAAACCCCCTTTCGTCGTCGGGGCAAACTGCGCTATATTCGGGACGCCCTGCGGGAGAGGGCATCCCTCATACCGCTCCGTTGCCCCTCCTCTTCCCCACAAAACCCGCTTCGCTGGGCTTTTGTGGGGTGCCCCTTTCCGAGGAAAAAGAGAA
>JALFSO010000098.1 GCA_022778785.1 Dysosmobacter sp.
CCTACGACTCCGACCGAGCCCACGACTCCCACCGAGCCTACGACTCCCACCGAGCCGACGACTCCTACTGAGCCTACGACTCCCACCGAGCCGACGACTCCCACTGAGCCCACGACTCCGACCGAGCCCACGACTCCCACCGAGCCGACGACTCCGACTGAGCCCACGACTCCCACCGAGCCGACGACTCCGACTGAGCCGACGACTCCCACCGAGCCGACGACTCCGACTGAGCCGACGACTCCCACTGAGCCCACCACTCCGACTGAGCCTACCACGCCCACCGAGCCCACCAAGCCCACTGACCCCGGCTACAGCGGCGGTGGCGGTGGCGGCGGTTCCGTCACCACGACCTATCGACTGGTCTACAACACCAACGGCGGCAGCAGCATTGCCGCTGAGAGCAAGAGCGAGAAGTGGACCAAGAGCTATGAGGACCTGCCCGTTCCCACCCGCAAGAGCTATCAGTTCGACGGCTGGTTCTATGACCAGGCGCTGACCAAGGCCGTTACCGGCGACGTGGCGGTGAATCAGAAGACGGTGACCCTCTACGCCAAGTGGAGCTCCACGGTCATGGATCCCAACACCACCGGCGTTGCCAACTGGCTGAACGCAGTGGATCACATCGACTACCTGCACGGCTACACTGACGGCACCTTCGCCCCCAACCGGAACATGACCCGTGCCGAAGTGGCGCAGATGTTCTACAACCTGCTGCTGAACAAGGAGATCACCTCCGACGTCCAGTACACGGATGTGAAGGACGGCGACTGGTATGCCACCGCGGTCCGGACCCTGTCTGAGCTGGGCATCATCACCGGCTACACCGACGGCACCTTCAAGCCCTACAAGGCCGTGACCCGTGCGGAGTTCACCGTCATTGCCATGCGGTTCGCGGAAGTGGACAACAGCGGCGAGAACATCTTCAGCGACATCCATGAGAACGACTGGTACTATGAGGCCATCGTCGGTTCCATCAAGTACGGCTGGATCAACGGCTACGAGGACGGCACCTTCCGTCCCAATGCGCCTGTGACCCGCGCCGGTGTGGCCACCATCGTGAACCGTATGCTGGGCCGCAGCTCTGACGAGGGCTTCGTGGATGAGAACGCCAGCAAGATCGTGGATTTCAAGGACGTGACCACCAGCTACTGGGCCTACTATGACATCATGGAGGCCACCAACGCCCACACCTGCAGCAAGACCAGCGGCGTGGAGCGCTGGACCGCTCTCCAGTAAGAGCACCGCGTCCCGGATCCCGTTCCGGAATATCCCATCAAAGCAAGACGCTCCGGCTTTATGCCGGAGCGTCTTTTGTTGTTAGCGCCGTGCGCTGCACCGGCTTTCCGATATGCCGGTGAAACCATCTGGAAAAATAATATGCAGCTGGGATGAATATCTATTGACATTTTTACCGGTATTTGCTAGCATAACGGCTGAAAAGGCTCCACGGGCGGATATCCTTCGCCTGCGGAGCCTGACTTTTATACGGCTCTGTCCGAGGGACAAACGTGGTGCGGAGAGGTGAAAACAGGGGAGGGCGCACCGGCGGAAGAGCATGTTCCGGTCCCAACAGGGTCCTGCTGTATAAAGCCATCATTTTCTGCGCGAATTCCCATGGAACGGACAGTTCCGGACGACAAAGGAGAAAGATATGAAACAGGGATTTCTGAAAAAGCTGCTGGTCACAGCTGCCATCACCGCGGCGGTTTCCGCTGTGGCGACGGTGAGCGCGGCGGCCTGCACCACGATTTACGTAGGCGGCAACCTGACGGAGGAGGGGACTCCCTTCGTGGCCCGCACCGAGGACTACGGCTCTGATATGAACAAGCTGTGGTTCATCAGCGAGGCCGGTCACTTCCAGGAGGGTGACCTCTATCTGGGCTGCCCCGGATACGGCGAGTTTGAGTGGACCTTCACCCACGACAGCTACCGCTTCACCTACTTCACCAACGACGTGTTCAACGGCACCTGCCCCGAGTGCGGCGAGGAAGATCCCACCCACTGGTCCTATACTGAGTTCGGTACCAATGAGAAGGGTGTCTCCGTCTCCGCCACGGAGACCATCTCCGGTAGCAGTGCTGTGAAGGCCATCGACCCCAACGTCAAGAAAAAGGTGGACGGCATCGTGGGCATCGAGGAGACCGACATCCCCACCATCATCCTGGCGGAGGCCGGTTCCGCCCGCGAGGGCGTGGAGCTGCTGGCCCGCATCTATGACGAGTACGGCGCTTATGCGGACTCCGGCATCTTCATCTGCGACCAGAACGAGGTCTGGTACATCGAGAACTGCTCCGGCCATCAGTATGTGGCCATCCGCCTGAATGACGACATCGTCTTCCTGGAGCCCAACCTGGCCGTCATCGGTGAGGTGGATCTGGACGATGAGAACGTCATCGCCTCCGAGGGCCTCATCGCCACGGCCAAGGCCGCCGGTACCTTCGTGGGCGACGAGGAGGAGAACATCATCGACTTCCGGGCCTCCTACGCCAATCTGGGCACCGAGGCGTCTCCCCGGGTGGGCGCGCCCCGTATGGTGGACGGTCTGAAGTTCCTGAACGGCGCCTATGACTACACCCAGGACGACCTGTACCAGGACAACACCAAGTTCACCATCTCCAACGTCAAGGACGGCGGGATCGTCCCCATGTACACCAACATCACCCCCGACCGCCAGTTGACCAAGGATGACGTGTTCAACTTCTACAAGCTCAGCAGCGTCGGCAAGCCCAGCAACCAGGAGATCGAGATTTTCCAGCTGTTCAAGGACCGCCCGGTGGAGACCGGCACCGTGGGCTGGGTCGGCGTCGGCAACATGTCCAACAACGTCTTCGTGCCCTACTATCCCATGCTGCTGGAGGACATGTATGAGGGCTATCAGGTGAGCACCGAGGTGGCCTCCATCAGCACCGAGAAGCCCGACGGCTTCTGCACCTGGGGCTCCGGCTATGTGCAGGACGCCGACGGCAAGTGGCAGAGAGTTTCCGGCTACAAGGTGTATCCCGAGAACTGGAGAGACTCCTATTACTTCACCTTTGAGGGTCTGGGCGGCTACATTCTGTACGCCGAGCAGATCGACGGCGCGCCCGTCAGCGACGCGGACAAGCAGTACGTGCTGGATCAGCTCAGCGCCCTCCAGCACGCGTTCTACAACGAGTTCGAGGCCATGGACCCCGAGGATACCACCGAGGTGGGCATGGATATGGCACGCCGGGCCCATGAGCTGGGCCTGGAGCTCATCGACTACGTCACCTCTCCCGACACCGCCGTCTCCCTGACCTACATGGACGGCGGAGAGCAGGTGGACAGCACCCGGTTCTATCAGCCCGGCAAGGTGCTGACCGCCGGTGAGGCCCTGCAGCACACCGGCTACGTCTTCCGGGGCTGGGATACCGACGCCAGCGCCGATGAAGTGGTCGTCAAGGCCGGTGAGAGCTTCACCATCACGGACGACACCGTTCTGTACGCCGTGTGGACCCAGAACACCTACAGCGGCGGCTCCTCCGGCGGTTCTTCCTCTGGTTCCTCCGCTCCCACCACCTATGCGGTGAGCGTTGAGAGCGCCGAGAACGGCAGCGTCGCCGTCAGCCCCAAGAGCGCCTCCAGGGGCACCGTTATCACCATCGCCGTGACGCCCGACAAGGGTTATACCCTGGAGACCCTCACCGTTTCCGGCACAGACGGCAAAGAGATTGCTGTCACGGAGAAGGACGGCAAGTATACCTTCACCATGCCCGCCTCCAAGGTCACTGTGGAGGCAACCTTCATGGAGGACAACTCCATGCTGAACTACTTCGTGGATGTCCCCGCCGGCGCCTATTACTATGACGCGGTGCTGTGGGCCGCGGGCAAGGGCATCACCGGCGGCACGGATGCCGTCCACTTCTCTCCCAATGCCGCCTGCACCCGTGCCCAGGCCGTCACCTTCCTGTGGCGCGCCGCCGGCAGCCCCGTGGTGGATGAGACCATCAGTTTCACCGATGTGTCCGCCGACGCCTATTACGCTGACGCCGTCCGCTGGGCGGTGAGCCAGGGCATCACCAAGGGCACCACGGACACCACCTTCAGCCCCAACGCCACCTGCACCCGTGCCCAGATCGTCACCTTTATCTACCGCAGCGTGCAGGCCCAGGGCGGCGGCTTCACCGGCGAGTGGATGTTCCTGCTGCCCTTCACCGATGCGCCGGACTGGGCCTATGAGGCCATTGCCTGGTGCTACCAGGAGGGCATCACCGGCGGCACCACGGACACCACCTTCAGCCCCAACGCCGACTGCACCCGCGCCCAGATCGTCACCTTCCTGTACCGGGATCTGGCGGAGTGAGCCGGAGCCGCGGACAGACAGCGAGAGTATTCTGCATGACCTGAATGGGAAAGCCCAATCGTTTTCCTGACAGACACAGATTCACAGTGCACAAGACCCCGGAGCGTATTGCGATACGCTCCGGGGTCTTTCCGCTTCCGCTTTTACCGGCCGGCGGCATGGGCCAGCTTCACGATATCGCCTACGCCGTCCAGGACGATGCTGGGACGATAGGCGTAGGTCTTCAGGGTCTCCATGGTGGACACACCGGAGAGCACCAGAACGGTGGACATGCCGCTCTCCAGGCCGGAGATCACGTCGGTGTCCATGCGGTCGCCCACCATGACGGCGTCGGCGGAGTGACAGTTCAGCAGCCGCAGACCGGTACGCATCATCAGGGGATTGGGCTTTCCGCAGAAGTACGCCTGGGTGCCGGTGGCCATCTCGATGGGCGCTACCAGGGCGCGGCAGGCGGGGGCAATGCCGTTTTCGATGGGGCCGGAGACGTCTGAGTTGGCGCCGATGAGCTTCGCACCGCCCAGGACCAGATTCGTGGCCTTCGTCAGCGTATCCAGGGAGTAGGAACGGCCCTCGCCCACCACTACATAGTCGGGATTCACGTCGTTCATGGTGATGCCTGCGTCATAGAGGGCATTGAGTAGTCCCGCCTCGCCGATGGCGAACACGGAGCAGCCGGGGGCCTGCTCCTTCAAAAACGCGGCGGTGGCCAATGCGCTGGTGTAAAAATGCTCCTCCGGAACATCCAGTCCCATGCGGCTCAGCTTCTGCCGCAGTTCCCGGGGGGTATAGCCGCTGTTGTTGGTCAGAAACAGGTATTCCTTGTTCTCGTCCTGAAGCCATTGGATGAACTCCGCCACCCCGGGCAGGATCTGGTTCCCGTGATAGATCACGCCGTCCATGTCGCAGATAAAGCCGTGCTTCTGGTTGAAGTCCAATGTGTGTTCCATATTGCCTCCTAAAATGAACAGATTGGGTCCGCGGTGATCTCCGCGGAATGATAGGGAATGACTTTGGCAAAGGAATTTTTTTCTGCCAGAGCTTTCATTTGTTCCAGGTTCAAATGGACCGGATAGCGCAGCAGCTCCATTTGACCGTCCTCCACCAGCTGCGCGCTGAAGCTGCCGCGTTCCACGGTACCGGTCATGACGGCATGGCCGCCGGCTGCCAGTGCGGCGCGGACATCCGCTCTGGCAGCGGGGCTCCGCAGCTGCGGGTCACTGACAAACAGGATGCCCTGTTTTTCTGCTTCCTTGTACAGAGATACTTCGTTTTGCAGGAATGTCAGGTCCGTTTTTATCCAGCCGTGGTATTCCTCCGGTTTCCCGGTCTCACGAAGAAAATGGCTGTCTCCCAGGAACGGCCCCTCCAAACCGCTCTGCCGGAACAGTTGGAGAAGCTCCAGCCCCCGGCCGTACCGAGGGACGGGGAAGGCCAGCAGCCCATATTGCGCCAGAAGTTTTTTGACTCGTTCCATCAAATGTGCGCAGGCGTCCTCATAGCCGGTCCGGTCAGAGCCGTAGGCGCAGTCCAGCACGGCCACGTCCGCCGTCTGCCCGCGGATGGGCTCGATGACGTACACCTGGGTATCCTCTGTATAGTCCCCGGAGAACAAAATGCTTTTCTGCTCCATGGAGAACCGGTACCAGACGCTTCCGACGCAGTGCCCGCTGCGGCCCCACCGGATATGGATGCCATCATAGGAGCCCTCCCGGCTAGGACAGAGCTCCTCCAGGGCCAGCCCGGCCTCCAGATGAAAGGGAAGCTGATCCAGAGTGTGCCGGGAGGCGATGACCGGCCCGGTATAGCCCATGCGCCGCAGCCAGGGCAGCGCACCGGTGTGGTCGGCGTGGGAGTGGGTCAGGAACACGCAGCGTAGACGCCGGATCTGTTCGGCGGACAGCCGGGGACAGCCGCCGCCTTCTTCGCCTGCCATCATGCCGCAGTCCACCAGAAAATTTGCATATTCGCCTTCCACAAGAAAGCAGTTGCGGCCGTGTTCTCCACAGCCTCCGGCGATGATCAATCTCATGTTATCACCTCGTTCATCGGTCTACTTCTGAGCCACAGTATGGGCAGAAGTCTCCAGAATAAAAGATACCCAGGTATTTCCTGCAAAAGGGGCAGCGAATTTTTACAACGCCGACAATGATCCCTGCTACGCTGATGATGAGCCCAATGACAGAGGCGGGATGAATCCGGCCCGTCAGACAGCAGATGATCCCAAAGATGAGGCATCCGGCAAAATAGATGACAGATGCAAGGATGGACCATGATTTTAAGTGACGCATATTGACCTCCCAGTGGCAGCGCACAAAATCGTGCGCATCACCTAACTTGTGATTTCGCAATGACCCGGTTCAGGATCAGCAGCGCCGTGGTGGTGAACAGGACACACAGCACCGCCATGGCCATGCCCACCGACACGCTGCCCTGCTCAAACTCTCGGACGATGTAAGTGGATACCACCAGCGTATTGGGCGGGGCGATGAGGCTGGCTGTGACCAGTTCCCGGAAGGCGATGATGAAGGTCATCATCCAGCCGGTGGCCACGCCCTTCAGAATGAGGGGCAGGGTGATGCGGCGGAAGATGTAAAAGGGACTGCCGCCGAATACCTGCCCCGCCGCCATCAGGCTGTCGCTGATCTGGGTGAAGGCGGAGGTGACGTACTGCACCGTGTAGGGCAGAAACAGCACCACATAGGCCAGCACCATGATCCCCAGCGTATTGTAGAGCGGAAGAATATGATAGATCTGGTTCCAGAACAGCATGATGCCGATGACCAGCACGATGCCGGGCAGCATCTCCGGCAGCAGGCCCATGGCCTCCACCACTTTCCGCAGCCGGGAGCGGGAGTTCCGCACCGCCAGCACCACCAGCGTTCCCAGCACCGCGCAGATGGTGGCGGAGGATACCGCCAAAATCAGGCTGTTGCTCAGGGCGCTGACGCCTTTTGTGTTCTCCGTGAACAGCTCGATGTAGTGCTGGAGCGTGAAGTTCCCTTTTGTGAAGCCGTAGCCCCGGAGGTTGATGAGGGAGGTGGAGATGACGGAGAAGTAGGGCACGCCGATGGACAACAGCAGCACCACGCCGATGTAGCTCCAGCAGACGGCCTTCACCGGATTCGACAGCTTGATTTCTGTAAAGCGGCTTCCCTTGCCACTAACCAGGTTGTAGCTTTTCCGGGTGGTGATGTAGTTCTGCAGCATCCACATGCACAGGCAGATGCCCACCAGCACGGAGGCCAGCGCCGCCGACTTGCCAAAGGCGATGGGGGCCACGGTTGCATAGCGGTGAATTTCCGTGGTGAACATCTCAAAGCCGATGCGCCGCCCCAATGTGGAGGGGGTGCCGTACTCGGAGATGGTCTTGACGAACACCAGCAGGGCGCCGATGGCATAGTTTCCACTGAGCAGGGGCAGGAAAATCTGACCCATCCGCTGCCGGAAGCCCGCCCCGAACACCGCTCCGGATTCCTCCAGACTGGACGGGATGTTCAGCATGGCGTTTTTCAGCATGGTGAGCATGAAAGGGAACACATGAAGGCTCATGACCAGCACCAGCCCGCCCAGCGAGAAGAACCAGTTCTCGCAGCCCTCGGCGGCGGGAAGGAGCTGCTGGAGCAGGCCCCGCTTCTGCATGAATAAGATCCAGCCCATGGAGGCGATATAGGGCGGCGTCATAAAGGGGATCATGAAGATGATATCAAAGGCTCGGTACCGGGCAAAGCAGGTCCGGGAGAAGAGATAGGCCAGGGGCGCGGCGATGGCCGTGGAGAGGAGTACCACCAAAATGCCCAGCAGAAGGGAATTGCCGATCATCACCGCGTTTTCGCTTTCTGTCAGAGTCTGCCACGCCGAATAGAAGTCAAGGCGGCCATCCGCAATGACCGCCTTGGCAAATATCATGATCAAAGGGCAGACAATCAGAAAGCAGAGTACAGCGGCCAGCAGCGCGAGAGGCAGCTGTTTCTTGACTTTGATGTCCATGGATACCTCCGCTTACTGGCAGATCTCGTTGATCTTGGCGGCGGAGTCGGAGGCAATGGCCATCATTTTGCTCCAGTCGCATTCGATCTGGGGGATGTCCTCCAGGTTGGTGCGGCCCTCGCACTTTACGTCGCTGCGGCCGGGCAGCAGATAGGCGTCAGCCACCAGCTGCTGGGCCTCGTCGGAGAACAGATAGTCAATGAAGGCCTTGGCATTGTCCATATTGGGGGCGGTGTTCAGGATCATGGCCGGACGGGGATTGACCACGGTGCCGCCGGCGGGATAGTAGATGTTCAGAGGCTCACCCTTGTTGATGGAGGAATAGGCGTTGTAGTCCACGCCGGCCACCAGGATGCCCACTTCACCGGTGGTGACGGCCTCCAGAGCGGCCTTGTTGGCGCCGGGGACGGTCATGCCGTTGTCGGCCATGGCCTGGAAGTCATCCCAGCCGTTGGCGTTGACGTATCCCGCCACGAAATCTTTGCAGGCGCCGGACTTCTCCGGGTCGGGAATGGCCAGCTGATCCTTGTACTGGGCGTCGCCCAGCTCGGACCAGTCGGCGGACAGCTCGGGGATCACGGAGGTGTTATAGATGACGCCCACGGCGGAGGCGCTGTAGCCGAACAGCGTGGAATCCTCGTCGATCCAGCCGTCCGCTACCTTGTCGGCGTTGGCGGGGGTGTAGGAGACGAGCTTGCCGTCCTGCTTCATGGAAAGGCCGTCGGACCAGGAGGCCAGAATGACCACATCGGCCACGGGATTGGCCTCTTCCGCTTCCAGACGGGCCAGGATCTCGCCGGTGGTGCCCTGGAACTGCTCCACCTCCACGCCGGTGGCGGCGGTGAAGCCGGCGGCGATCTTGTCCGCAAGACCGGCGGGGGAGGGCATGTAGACGGTCACTTTGCCGGACAGCTCCTTGGTCCCGGCAGGCTCCTGCACATCGGCGCTCTGGGATCCGGCGGGCTTGTCGGTGCTGGTACCGGCAGGTGCGGCACTGCTGCCGCAGGCGGCCAGACCAAGGCACATGGCACCGGCCAGCAAAAACGCGAGCATTTTTTTCATGTTCAAACCTCGTTTCCTTAAAGTGTGATGATGTTTTGTTCCTCTATGTAAATCGGGAGGGATGTCCCGACAGACATTTTTTCCGCAGACGGCAGCACCCAGTTCTGGCCCCGGTATTTCAGATGGAGTTGATAGGAACTGCCCAGGAATTGGGCGGACTGGACCTGGGCGTCGAACCGCTGGGTATGCTCCGCGAATCGCAGAGCGGCTTTTTCCGGGCGGAACATGTGGTGATCGTCGATCCAGTTGGAGGCTCCCACAAAACGGGCCACAAATTCTGTTTTGGGCGCGGAGTAGATGATCTCCGGGCTGTCGTACTGTTCCACCGCGCCGCCGGAGAGGACGGCGATCCGGTCGCTCATGCTCATGGCCTCCGTCTGGTCGTGGGTGACGAAGACGGAGGTGATGCCCAGCCGCGAGGTCAGCTCCCGCAACTCCGTGCGCATTTCCTCCCGGAGCAGGGCGTCCAAGGCGGACAGGGGCTCATCGAACAGGATGCACTGGGGCTCGATGACGATAGCCCGGGCAAAGGCCACCCTCTGCTGCTGACCGCCGGAGAGCTGATGGGGATACCGCTGGGCAAATTCGTCCAGCTGCACGGCGTGGAGCGCGTCTTTTACCCGCCGGTCCAGGTCTTTGGTGTCTCCCGAAGCCCGCAGGCCGAAGGCCACATTTTCAAAGACGCTCATGTGGGGCCACAGGGCAAAGTCCTGAAACACGAATCCCAGCCCCCGCTTTTCCGGCGGTACGCTGATCCTTTTCTCCTGGGAAAAGACACAGCGGTCATCGAAGAAGATCTCGCCCGTGTCCGGTGTCTCCAATCCGGCGATCATGCGGAGCAGGGTGGTCTTGCCGCAGCCCGACGGCCCCAGGAGGGTGGTGAAGCTGCCGCTGTCGATCCGGAGCGTAGTGGGCCGGATCACAGCCTTCCCGCCGTAGGATTTGGTGATGTCCTGAAGACGAATATCCATTCCGTGGACCTCTCTTTCTTCTGCTTCAGATATTTTACCGTGGGGAGGAGCCGGCAGCCACCGCCAGGCTGTAAAAGGTTTGTAAGGTGTGTGTAAAGTGCGTCTGCCGCCGATGCACTTTACGACGATTTAACGGAGCTTTTACGGGAGAACGGTGTCGAAGTGCCGCCGCTTTTTTTATACTGAGCAGAGTCTGAGAATCATGGAGAAAGTGTGGGGCGAGGGATGAATACCTATTTGAACCGGGAACTGTCCTGGCTGAAATTCAATGAACGGGTGTTGGAGGAGGCGGAGAGCGAAAGCGTGCCGCTGTGTGAGCGGCTGACTTTCGCCTCCATCTACCAGAGCAATCTGGACGAGTTTTTCATGGTGCGGGTGGGCTCCCTGGCGGACCAGATGCTACTGTCCAGAGAAATGCGGGACAACAAGACCCACATGACCGCCGAGGAACAGATCAAAGCCGTCCTGAAAGACGTGGCCCGGCTGAACCGGCGGAAGGACGCGGTCTATGCCGCGCTGATGAGCCGGCTGGAGGACTGTGGCGTCCGTCTGGTGAACTTTCAGAAGCTGGGCAGCCGGGAGAGCGGTGAACTGGAACGGTATTTTGACAGTGAGATCGCACCGCTGATCTCCCCCACCATGGTCAGCCGCCGCCAGCCCTTTCCGTTCCTGCAAAATAAAGAAATTTACGCCGTGGGCGTTCTGACAGGCAAGAGCGGCCGTGAGAAGCTGGGCATCATCCCCTGCGGTACCGGCGTGATCCCGCGCCTTATCGAAGTGCCCGGACAGCCGGGGGCCTATATGCTGTCGGAGGAGTTGATCCTCCACTTCCTGCCCAAGGTGTTCAGCGGCTACCGGGTGGTGTCCAAGTCCCTGATGCGGCTGACCCGGAACGCCGACATCGACGCCGACGCCCTCTACGACGAGGACCTGGACTACCGGGAGTTCATGGCAAAGCTCATCCGCCGCCGCCGGCGGCTGGCGCCGGTGCGTCTGGAGCTGTCCCGGGAGCTGGACGGGGACATTGTCAAGACCCTGTGCGCCTACGCGGACGTCAAGCCGGAGTCCGTGTTCCGCTGCCGCTCGCCCCTGGATCTCAGCTTCCTGTCTCAGATTCAGGATACCCTGCGCCAGCACACGGAGCTGTTTTACGAAAAGCGGTTCCCCCAGAAGTCGTCCCAGTTCCGCTCCGGCTACTCCATCCTGCAGCAGATCAAAGAGAAGGACAAGCTGCTGTCCTATCCCTTCGAGAGCATGAAGCCCTTCCTGGATTTCCTCCAGGAAGCGGCCAATGACCCCGCCGTGGTTTCCATCAAAATGACGCTGTACCGGGTGGCCCGCCACAGCAAGGTGGTGGAAAGCCTTATCGAGGCGGCGGAGAACGGCAAAAACGTGCTGGTGCTGGTGGAGCTGAAGGCCCGCTTCGATGAGGAAAACAATATTGAGTGGTCCCGCCGGCTGGAGGAGGCAGGCTGCCAGGTCATCTACGGCCTGGACGGCTACAAGGTCCACAGCAAGCTGTGCCTGGTCACCCGCCGGGAGAACGGGCGGACGGAGTATTACACCCAGGTGGGCACCGGCAATTACAATGAAAAAACGGCCCGTATGTACACGGACCTGTCCCTGGTGACGGCGGACCCCTCCATCGGACTGGAGGCCGCGGCGGTGTTCCAGGCGCTGGCGAAAGGGGAGACGGTGGAGTCCTCCCGGCAGCTGCTGGTGGCTCCCAAGTGCTTGCAGAACCGGGTGCTGGAGCTGATGGACCGGGAGATCCAATACGCGCAGCAGGGTCAGGCAGCTTATATTGGTATCAAGATCAACTCCTTGACAGACAAGACCATCATTGACCGCCTGATCGACGCCTCCCGGGCGGGGGTGAAGATCGACCTGGTCGTCCGGGGCATTTGCTGCCTGCTGCCCGGCGTGCCGGGGGCCACGGAGAATATCCGGGTCATCAGCATCGTGGGCCGTTTTCTGGAGCACTCCCGCATCTACATCTTCGGGACGGAGGACCGGCAGAGTGTGTACATCGCCTCGGCGGACTTCATGACCCGCAACACCCTGCGGCGGGTGGAGGTGGCGGCGCCCATCCTGGACCCGGACCTGCGTCGCCGCCTGACCGGGATGTTCCGGACCATGCTGCGGGACAACCGGCAGGCCCGGGAGCTGCGTCCCACGGGAGAATATGTGCGGGTACACAATGAGGAGGAACCGCTGGATTCTCAGGAGTTTTTCTATCAGGAGGCCTACTGCCAGGCGGCGGAGCAGCCGGAGCAGCCCGCTGCCGCTCCGGTGCGGGAGCGGCATGGCTTTTTGAACTGGCTCCGGGCCGCGGTGGGAAAACGGTAAAATGTTTTAGGGAGTGAATCCATGAAATATGCACTGATCGACATGGGCTCCAACAGCATCCGCCTGACAGTCTACGACATGGACCGGACGAGCTTCAAAGTCCTGTTCAAGGAGAAGCTCATGGCGGGGCTGGCGGGGTATGTGGAACACGGGCGGCTGACCCAGGACGGCATCGACTGCGCCTGCCAGAGCCTCCGGGAATTTCAGAACACGCTGGAGCTGCTTCAGATCGACCATCTGGCGGTATTTGCCACGGCGTCTCTGCGGAACGTCTCCAACACCGCGCAGGCGGTGGAGCAAATTCAACAGGCCACAGGCATCGCGGTGGAAGTGCTGACCGGCGAGGCGGAAGCGGAATGTGGCTTCTACGGCGCCACCTGCGATGTGGAGGTGGATGACGGCCTGTTCGCGGACGTGGGAGGTGCCAGCGCGGAGCTGGCGCTCTTCACCGGGCGGCAGCTTCAGGAGGCGGTCAGCGTGCCGGTGGGGTCGCTGAAGCTGTACCGGGACTGCGTGAAAAAAATTCTGCCGGGAAAGGAGTCCCGGCGGCGCATTGAAGAAACCATTCAAGCTGCTTTCAACAGCGACGCGCTGCAGGACATCCCATGCCGGGACCGCATGGTCTGCGTGGGCGGCACGGCCCGGGCGTCTCTGCGGCTGTGCCGGAAGCTCTTTGGACTGCCGGATGATCAGCGCACCTTCACCCGGGCGCAGCTGGATGCCCTGGCAAAGCAGCTGTGCAAAAGCGATAAGGACGCGGCAGATTTGATTTTGCGCTATGAGCCGGAGCGCATCCACACTCTCGTCCCCGGTATCATGATCCTGCGGTATCTGGCCGGCCGGTTTGACGTGGAAAGCATCACCGTCAGTCACTACGGTGTCCGGGAGGGTTATCTCCGCCGGAAGATCCAGCCGTCCCTGTCGGAGGACCTTGCGTGATAAAGATGCCGGTTCTTCCGGATTTTACACAGACTTCACAGAATTGCGGTGGAATATGACCCTGGAATTCCGTATCATAGCATCTGCAAGAGTTTTTTCATTCTGAACCCCTTCCCTGGAAAGAACGCCGTCCGGCACAGCCGGGCGGCGTTCTTCCGTGTTTCGGGCCATCTCCGCATTTTACCGGATTTTTGCAGAAGGCCGGTGGAGAAGTTAACCAAGGCTGCCGTATACTCGACATGTCCCCCGGGAAATCCAAATTGAGAAAAGAGAGGAAAACAACATGATGAAACGACTCCTTGCCAGCCTGCTGGCCGGTGTGACCGTACTGGGTCTGACCGCCTGCGGCGCGCCTGCCGCCAAGTCCGCCGTTCAGGCGGAAAAGATGTCCGCCATGGTTGACAGCACCGTCACCCTCACCGAAAGCTCCGTGCAGGATGTCTCGCTGCTGTCCGGACGGGCCCCAAAATACGTGTTCCTGTTCATCGGCGACGGCATGAGCTATCCACAGTTCCAGGCCGCCTCCGACTATCTGGGCGCTGTGGCGGACCCGGATTACATGCAGGCCGAGCCCAGCGTGAAGGACCGTCAGGGCGCTAAGCTGGACGGTCCCAAGGAGCTGAACTTCATGAACTTCGATGTGGCCGGATCCGCCGTCACCTATGACTCTTGCAGCTTCGCTCCCGACTCCGCCTCCACCGCCACCTCCATTGCCACTGGTCACAAGACCTATTCCGGCATGATCAACACCGACGAGACCGGAACCAAGACCTATGAGACCATCGCAGAGAAACTCCATGCCCAGAAGGGTTGGAAGGTGGGTGTCATCTCCTCCGTCAACCTGAACCACGCCACCCCCGCCGCCTTCTATGCCCATCAGGCCAGCCGCAACAACTATTATGAGATCGGCGTGGAGATGGTGGAGTCCGGCTTTGAGTACTTCGCAGGAGGAGCACTGAAGAAGCCCACCGGCAGCAACAAGGATCAGGAGAGTCTCTACGACCTGGCAGAAGAGGCCGGCTACAAGGTGACCTACACCCAGGCCGATGCCGCCAAGGTCACTGCCAAGGACAAGAAGGTCATCCTCATCGACGAGCATCTGGCGGATTCCGACGCCATGGACTATGAGCTGGACCGTCAGCAGGGCGAGTGGGCCCTGGCCGACTATGTGAAGAAGGGCATCGAGGTCCTAAACAACAAGAAGGGCTTCTTCATGATGTGCGAGGGCGGCAAGATCGACTGGGCCTGCCACGCCAATGACGCCGGTTCCACCGTCAGCGACACCCTGGCCCTGGCCGACGCTGTCCAGGTGGCCGTGGACTTCGCCAAGAAGCATCCCAAGGACACCCTGATCCTGGTGACCGGCGACCACGAGACCGGCGGCCTGACCATCGGCTACGCCGGCACCGACTACGACACCTACCTGACCAACCTGACCAGCCAGACCATCTCCTACGCCCAGTTCGACGAGCAGTATGTGGCCAAATTCAAGGAGAACAACACATCCTTCGAGGACGCCATGAAGGACGTGGAAAAGCTGTTTGGCCTGAAGCTGAAGGGCGAGGCCGGTGATAAGCTGGTGCTGACCGACTACGAGGTCCAGAGACTGAAAACCGCTTATGAGCTGGCCATGAGCAACTACGATTCCAGCAAGTACACCCAGGAGCAGTATGTGCTGTACGGCACCTACAATCCCTTCTCCGTCACCGTCACTCACATCCTGAACAACAAATCCGGCATCGACTTCACCAGCTACTCCCACACCGGCCTGCCCGTGGCGGTCTTCGCCGACGGCACCGGGGCCCAGAACTTCGGCGGCTACTACGACAACACCGCCATCTACACCAAGCTGGCCGCCATGCTGAAGGTCAAGTGACGATACCACCCCTCGGGAAACAGGGAGCGGACGAGCCGCTCCCTGTCCCGTTGTTTTCTGGAGGTTTTATGAAGAACCATTTCCCTGCGTTTTCCCGGCAGACCCACGGTCCGGTGCTGGCCGCTCTGGCGTTGTTGGCGGTACTGCTGATGCTGCCCACGGGTTTTGAGGGCAGGCTGACCTATCAGAACGCCGACCGCGTCCGGGCGGAGGTGCTGGCCACCGACGAGAGCGACATCGTGGACACCGGGTTGATCCGCACCGGCGAACAGCGGTGCACGGTGAAGCTGCTGGGCGGCCATTTTGAGGGACAGACGGTGGAGGCCGTCAACCGGCTCAACGGCTCCCTGGCCCAGGACAAGTTGTTTGCCCCCGGCGACATCGCCTTTGTCACCGTCAGCCACAGCGGAGGCGTCATCTCCGTGGTCTCCATGACCGACCACTACCGGCTGGACAAGGAGGCGCTTCTGGCGGGACTGTTTTTGCTGCTGCTGGTGCTGTTTGCCGGATGGACCGGCGTCCGGGCGATCCTCTCCTTCGTGGACACCATTCTGCTGATGTGGAAGGTGCTGGTGCCCTGTCTGCTGCGGGGCTGGAACCCGGTATGGCTGGCTCTTGCCATGGTGCTGGCGCTGACGGCGCTGATCCTCAGCCTGATCTACGGCTTTGACCGCCGGTGCCTGGCCGCCACCTCTGGCGCGGCTCTGGGCATCGCCGTCACGGCGGTGCTGGGCGTGGTGTTCACGAACCTGTTCCGCATCCACGGCGCCGTCATGGAGTCCAGCGAGAGCCTGCTGTACGCCGGATATCAGAATCTGGACCTGACGCAGATCTTCATGGCCTCCATCTTTCTCGGCTCCTCCGGCGCGGTGATGGACCTGTCGGTGGACATCTGCTCCGCCGTGTACGAGGTGGTGCAGAAGCGGCCGGACATCGGCGCCCGAGAGGCCATCTCCTCGGGCTTCGCCGTGGGCCGGGCCGCCTGCGGTTCCACGACCACCACGCTGCTGCTGGCCTATTCCGGCAGCTACATCGCCCTGCTGATGGTGTTCATGGCCCAGGGCACGCCGGTGGAGTTCATCCTGAACTACAAGTATGTGGCAGCGGAGATCGTCCACACCATCGTGGGCTCCTTCGGCCTGGTGACGGTGGCGCCCCTGACGGCCATCACCAGCGGTCTTCTGCTGACTCGCCGGGTGGTGTGACCGGTCCGGAAGGGGAGACGTTTCCATAAAAATGCCGGGATGCAGCCAACGCTGCATCCCGGCACGGTTATTTTCTCATGAGCCGCTGGGAAACACCCCGGACCGTCACAGAATGTCGATGTGTTCGCCGTTGAGGGCCTTGTTCATGCTCCGCACCGCGCAGAACTTGCCGCACATGGAGCAGGTGTCGTCGTGCTCCGGGGAGCGGTCATCCCGGATGGCTTTGGCCGTCTCCGGGTCCAGGGCGCACTTCCACTGGGCATCCCAGTCCAGGGCGCGGCGGGCGTCGCCCATTTTGTCGTCGATTTCACGGGCACCCCGGACGCCCTTGGCGATGTCGGCGGCGTGGGCGGCGATCTTGCTGGCGATGATGCCCTGCTTCACGTCGTCCAGATTGGGGAGGGCCAGATGCTCCGCCGGCGTCACATAGCAGAGGAAGGCGGCACCGTTCATGGCGGCCATGGCGCCGCCGATGGCGGCGGTGATGTGGTCGTAGCCGGGGGCGATGTCGGTCACCAGGGGGCCCAGAACATAGAAGGGGGCGCCCATGCAGATGGTCTGCTGCACCTTCATGTTGGCGGCGATCTGGTCCATGGGCACATGGCCGGGACCCTCCACCATCACTTGGACGTCCTTCTCCCAGGCCCGCTTGGTCAGCTCACCCAGACGCACCAGCTCCTCGATCTGGCACACGTCGGTGGCGTCGGCCAGACAGCCGGGACGGCAGGCGTCGCCCAGGGAGATGGTCACGTCGTACTCCCGGCAGATGTCCAGGATCTCGTCATAGTACTCGTAGAAGGGGTTCTCCTCGCCGGTCATGCACATCCAGGCGAACACCAGGGAGCCGCCCCGGGAGACGATGTTCATCTTCCGCTTGTGCTTGCGGATCTGGTCGATGGTCTTGCGGGTGATGCCGCAGTGAAGCGTGACGAAGTCCACGCCCTCCTGGGCGTGCAGGCGGACCACGTCGATGAAGTCTTTGGCGGTCAGGGTGTCCAGATCCCGCTGATAGTGGATGACGCTGTCATAGACCGGCACAGTGCCGATCATCACCGGGCACTCCGCGGTGAGTTTCCGGCGGAAAGGACCGGTGTCCCCGTGGCTGGACAGATCCATGATGGCCTCCGCCCCCATGTTCACGGCGGAGAGCACCTTCTGCATCTCCACGTTGTAGTCCTTGCAGTCCCGGGAGACGCCCAGGTTGACATTGATCTTGGTGCGGAGCATGGAGCCGATGCCCTCGGGGTCCAGGCAGGTATGCAGGCGGTTGGCGGGGATGACCACCTTGCCCGACGCCACCAGGGGCAGCAGCTCCTGGGCGGTCATCCGTTCCTTTTTGGCCACGGTCTCCAGTTCCGGCGTGACGATGCCCCTGCGGGCGGCGTCCATCTGTGTGGTGTAAGTACGATCCATTTCAAATTCCTCCCAAAGTTTTCTGATTCGCTGTTGTCGTGTCCCGCGGCTCCCACAGGAGCCTGGACGCAGCGCCGGGAGGTGCCTGGGCAGCGGCCATTCTGTGGGGCCTTCTGCTGTCCGTCAGATTCCCGGCGCCTGCACCGGATATCCCGGCGCTGTTCCATGCTGTTCTCATAGAGGTCTCCTTTTCTGCACAGAATGGAATTTTCTTGCGCGGCGGAAGGTGGTGCCCCCGATCCGCCGCGGCCGGAGAAGAAACGCAGGACCTCCGCGGGCCGCATGATAGAAAAATGCCGTGGGCGTCTTTCGCAGGGTGAGGAAAGACATTCCCACGGCATTTGATACCGGTGCTTTATCTCCCTACGTTGGCATTACCCAAATCAGGTCACAGGTCGAAGCGCACAGCTTCCTCTCAGCCCGTTTGCGAGCTCCCTTTTTCTGCATTTTATTCTCCTTGGCAAAGTGATTATACGCCATTCTCTGGAAAAACACAAGTGCTTTTTCGAGGAAGGGCCATTCCGCAGAGCGGCGAGTCTGAAGAAAAGCCCTCGCCCTTGATGCGTCCAGAATGGCCTTGTCCTCATCATCACTGAGACTGTTATAGAAGGTTCTGTTCAGTGCCACAAAGCTGGCCATCTGCGCATGGTTGGATATGGTAATGTAATGACTCGTACCTATATCTGTGCTAGTCTATGAGGAGACGCATTGCAATTACAGGTAAGCAATCAGGCTGCTGCACGCAGACCGAAAGAAAATCTATCTGGAAACAGAATGCTCCCTCATATGAATCTGTACCTTTTATTGAGGAAAATTTTGTGATAAACTGTCCCCAGAGAGCGACTGGGCATTTGAATTTTGTGCGGCCAGTCCGGACGGTGTGTATTTCCTGTGTGGGAGGGATGGCTATGAGGTTTTTGCACATATCAGATATCCATTACAATCCGGAAGGGGACGGGCGTTCCGCACGGAACCTCCGGAACTATCTGCCGGAGTTTATCCGGAAAAACAAACTGGAGGCGGACGAGCTGTTCGTCACCGGAGATTACCGCCATGCCTTCTTTCAAAAGGATGCGCCCGAGGAGGAGACGGCCGCAAATGCGGTGGAGTACATTTGGAAGATCGCGGAAGCCGCCGGGATCACAGAGGCGGATCATATCCATCTGGCGCCGGGGAACCATGACCGCAGGCGCAGCGAAGGAGCTGCGGCGGAACGGTATGAGAAGATCCAAAAAGCGTATGACTATGCGAAAGGCACCTTTTCCACTGAGGATCTGAAGTTCCTGAAATCAGAGTTCTCATTCTTTTACACGGTCTGCGGCAGGCTGTATGGAGCGAAGGATCCGTGGAAGGACCAGCCGCTCCACCAGTACGAAGTGGTTGGGAATATGATCCTGCTGACCTTGAACACTGCCGTCATGCACGTCAGTGATAGCAGCCGGGGAAAGCTGATTATCGGCAACAACGAATTGGCCTGCTTGCTGGAGGAGATCAAAGCGCAACATCCCCAATGTCCCATCATCGTACTGGCCCACCACGCCCTGGAGTATCTGTCGCCGGAGGAACGGCAGGCAGTAGAGAGCATCTTCCAAGACTATCCTGTGCGCCTGTATCTTTGCGGAGACGCCCACAACGTCTGGTGGCGTTCCGTCGGCAATCACCTGGAGATCACCATGGGGTGCCTGAAGCAGGAAACCGGCGCCCAGGCGGCGTTCCTCTATGGCGACACCCGGACACAGACATATACCGCATACCAGTGGGACGGCAAGTTCGGCGCCAAAACAGGCTGGAGCGAGTATGGACAGTTTAACGACAGCATCCGCGAAAAAACCGCTCTGCCCACCCGTGTCCGCCTGACCGGAAAAATGGTCACGGAAAACCAGGAACTGCTGAAAAACGATCTCCTCCTTCCGTGGATGAAGCAGAGCGCGTCCTTCCGGGGACTGTTTCCCAAACTGTTCATCACGCCCAACCTGAGAGGTCAAAAGGTCAAAAGGAGCATCCCTTACCGCAGCCTTCGGGAGCAGTATCGGAACAAGCACATCGTGATCTCCGGCGACGCCGGCTTCGGAAAGACGACTCTTTTGAAATACCTGTATCTCTTTGAGAACCAGTCTCGGGAATTTTTGTACCTCCACGCCTCCGCCCTGCAAAGGGAAGAGATGACCCCCTACGAGCGGTGCGTCGCCGGCTATCTGCGGGGAGAGGCCAGGCCCTCACAGCATCGGATCATCCTGCTGGACGGCATGGATGAGGTGAGCGATACCAGGTTCTTTGACGGCCTGCCGAAGCTGCTCTCCAGACTGTCGGAACCGGGCTCCAACACGACAGTTTGGTTCGGCTGGCGGACGGAGCACTATTACCACCAGGAATCCCCGGACCTGAGCCGCTATATTGAAAATGTCATAACCTTGCAAAAGTGGGATTTCCGTATGGCGGAGCGATATGCCAGGAACTATGCCAAGCAGACCCGGAATGAAAAGCTTTTGGAGGATTTCAACAAGGCAATGGACGTAAACCCGGCGATGACCGGCTTTACGGAGACGCCGTTCCAGCTGACGCTGCTGATCTATCTTCTGGAAAATGACGGACTGACCGGCGGCGTTGTCCAGAGCCTGGTCACGGCGGATCAGCCGCTCTATCTGTTGTACCACGCGTTCTTCCGCTGCTGGCTGAAAAAGGAGCGGGCCCGGAAGACAAGCTGTATGACGGACGATAAGATCATGGATGCGTTGCAGGGAATTGCGCAGGAGCTCTACTATGGGCCGTGCTGCAGCGTCCGATATCAGGATACTGCCATTACAGGCTTGCTGACATTCTCCGGATTTTCCGAAGACGGAGCGAAGACGGCTACCGGGTTTTATCACCGCAGCCTCTGTGCCTATTTCTACGCCGAGAGCGTCTTCACCGCATTCCAGCAAGGCGGCGCGGCGGTGGTCAGGGTATTGCGGCAGACGCTGCGAAATGATATCACCGACTATGTGCGGGGAGCCATCAGTACCATCCGGGACGAGGAAGAACTGCGCAGGCTCCAAAAGAACCTGATGGACATCTATCTATACACGGTCCGGCCGGACGAGTCGAGCCTGGACGCCGAGACGCGGAGTCTTCTGGATAACTTGTCCGGAGAGGGGCTATTCTCCCTGAAAAATGAGCTGCTCTATTTTGTGACCAGGCTTCCCATGCTGTCAAAGGACATTCCAGAGTTTGTGGAGAAGGCTTACGAATGTGAGCGGGACCCTTATTTGAAGCTGGACCTGGCGTATGGCGCGGTTCTGACAGGCCCCTCCAGGATCGCACTGGAATACGCAAAGACGCTGATTCCCGGCTCCGAGGCGGATCTGGTGCACCGCTCATGGACGATCGCCTATTTTGGGGATGTGCAAGGGAAACCGCATCAATACAAGGACGTGGAGAACGCACCGTGGCCGAAAGCGCGGAAAGCCCGCCTTGACCGCTTCCAGTCCAAAAAGAAGAAAGCCATCCGCTTCCGGATTCTGGACTTTCCGATCCTGTACTGCTTTTATGAGAGCCGGGGATGGTGCGACCTGAATCGGGAAGATCTGAAGATCATTCAGGCGGCGGCGATTGACTGCAAAGAGTACAGCGAGGAGGAGAAGGCGTATCTGAAAGAGCAGAAGGAAAAGCTGGTCTCGAAATATGAAGAGCAGCTGAAGCGGCAGGCTGCGGCGGGCAGGCGCAGTCTCTCCGGAAAGTGAATGCGGACAGGGAACGATAACCTGCATTGAATGTAAGCGACTAATCACCCATCAAGGATTCATTGACGGACTCGATGTTTGAATAATAAAAAATCCCGTTAATTTGAATTTCTATACTTTTATCGTCTGTGCTAAAAATATCGTTGCAGTTGGAGTATCAAAACGATATCCTGATTGCAAACAAACCTGTGCGCTTAATCTTTTTCAACAGGGAGGAGTCGTTATGAAAGTCAGTTTCTATAACCGCGCTGTTCTCGAACAAAGACTCCGGCTGCCGGAGGTGATCGAAGCTGTGGAGGGCGTTTATCGTTCCAAGGCACGGGGGGAGACCGTTGTCTGGCCTACTGTGACCCACCACTTTGAGGATCGCGGCGGCGTCATGGATATCCGCTCCGGCTATGACCGCGGAAGTGAGGTATACGGCCTGAAGGCACTGGCAACATTCCCGCAGAATGAACAGCTGGGGCTGCCTCCATTCAGCGGCATCCTTGTGGCCATGGACGGGAAAACGGGGCTGCCGCTGGGGATCATGGACGCCTCGTATATCACCTCCATGCGTACCGGCTCCGCCGCAGCGGTGGCCGCCCGTGCTCTGGCGCGCCGGGACAGTGAGACGCTGCTGGTCCTGGGGACCGGACGTCAGTCCATATTTATGATCGCCGCGGCCCTGACCGCTCTGCCGCAGATCAAAAAAGTGTACTGTGCCGAGCCCATCCATCCGTCTGCTGCGGCAGGCTACGCGGAGAAAGCACCCGGCCGTCTGAGGGACGGCTTCGGCATTGACGCCTCCGGCGTGGAGTTTCTCCCTGTGGAAGACCTGACCGCAGCCGTCGGCAACAGCGACATCATCATCACCATCACCCGGGCTACCGCTCCTGTCATCAAACGGGAATGGGTCAGACCCGGCACCCATTTCTCCTGCATTGGCGCAGATATGCCCGGCAAGGAGGAGATCGACCCCGCCATTCTGCGGGATGCTGCGATCTATGTGGATGATGTGGACCAGTGCGTCAACGCCGGTGAGTGCGAGCTTGCTGTGAAAGGCGGCTTCATCACCCGGGCGAGCATCATCGGTCAGATCGGTGAGGTGCTGCTGGGAACGAAGCCCGGCCGCAGGAGTGACCGGGAGATTACGGTATTTGACGCCACGGGTCTGGCGCTGCTGGATCTGGCGGTGGCGAAGATGGTCGTTGAAGGGGCAGGGGACGATCCGGCCCACGCCATTGACCTGTAACAACGGCCCGGGCTGAGGTGCGGAAAGGAGCGTAATATGAAGATTGATGATTTCACCCTGGAAAACTGGCTGAATCCGGCGTGCGACAGTGAGAAGAACAAAATCTATCTGGGCGGCAGCTGCGTGCTGCCTATGACAGTGGAGGAACTATTCCAGCTCACTGGCGAGAGCATGGAGGACTTCTTTCAGGAACTGCGGCATATGGATCTGGGCTATGGCCGGTTCGATGGGACACCGCGGACCAGACGGGCCATCGCGGAAAAGCTATACCGGAAGGTAGAGCCGGAGGAAGTGATCCTCTGCCACGGCGGCACGGGAGCCAACAGTACTGTGTGCTATGCCCTGATCGAGTCCCGGGACAATGTGATCTCCATCATGCCCAACTACCAGCAGTTCTTCTCCATTCCCAAGTCCATCGGCGCCGAGGTGCGGAAGATTGACCTGAAGCCCGAGGCCGGATACCGTCTGGATATCGAAGAGGTCCGGCGGGCGGTGGATCAGAATACGAAAGCCATCCTGTTCACCAACCCCAACAACCCCACCGGCTCTCTCCTCACGCTAGAGGAAATGCAGGAGATCGTGGAGATTGCCCGCTCCGTGGACGCATGGGTCATCTGTGACGAGATGTACCGGGGCCTGAAGGAAGAGTACATGCCCTCCTTCGCCGACCTCTACGAAAAGGCCATCGTTACGGCCAGTTCTTCCAAGATTTACTCCATGGCAGGTACACGGGTGGGCTGGATCATTTGCCACGATCCGGATACCCGGTTCAAACTGTTCAACTGGCGTTCCTATGATTCCATCTGCGGGGGTGTGTTTGACGAGTGGATCTTTGCCATCGCCCTGGAGCATGTGGACAAGATCTTTCAGCGATCCCGCCGGATCGTCAGCGCCAATAAAGCGGTCATCGACAAATGGATCGCGGATAATCCATATCTGCACCAATATGCCGATTCGTATGCAACCACCTGCCTGGTGCATTACGACCTGGAGGTTCCGGCGGAGGAGTTCTGCGACGGTCTGCTGGATCAGAAGGGCGTGCTGGTCTGCCACGGTGACTGCTTCAATATCCCGCATTCGTTCCGGATCACGCTCTCCCATGCCCATGATTTGGAGAAGGGACTCCGGCTTATTGACGAGTACATCGAAGAACTGGTGTCTCAGGGAAAAGCGATGAAAAACTGACCGGCGGTTCCGGAAACGCACTGGCAGAAGTATTTCTGTTCCGTATCCTTCGGGCCTTTTCAGATGCCCGGCCTGTTGCAAATCAGGAGCCTGTCTGCTATGATGGCTCCACAGCAGAAAACGCCGGGCCAAGCCCTTCTGGGAAGGTGTAACGACTGGACACGGAGCATCCCACGCGGATGAAGGCACAGTCTGAACTTGCGGGCGACCGCAAGAGTCACACAGAAATGATGTGACCGCCGTATTCCACGGCGCAACAACTTGAACAGATCATATGAAAAATATGGTAAGAGTTGCCTCAGTGCTTCAATACTGGGGCAGGTAGCTTCTCAATTGGCTGCTGGGAAAAACAATTGAGACTCTGCTGGATCGGATGTTCCGGCAGGCCGAAGCAATCAAAAACATGCCGCGTCAAAAGAGTTCAACCGGGAAGCGCGTAAAACGATTCCTGGCTCTGCTGCTGATCCCCCTGCTGATCCTGGGCCTGTGTGCATCGGGGAGTGCCGCCGCAGGCAGTACCGTCGGTCAGGCCGCATCACCCGCCGGAGAAATACAGATCTGCGGCAAACCGTAGGAGGTATTCAGTTGCCTCCCTGCACAGCGATGTGCGGTGAAAAACTCCGTAAATTCGGCGAAAGTCTGCTGAACGCGTCTGCCGTCTCCGGCAGACGCGTTTCATATCTAGGCAAACATCAGGCACATAAAACGCCTTCACAAGAACCGAGGGCAGCGCATCAGAGCAAATCCGTATATTTTGATGCTGCATATTCTGCATATCCACGACGCCGGAAGCGGCCCGGAGATGGACGCCGCCGCGCCCGCTGCGGCAAGTTTTTCCTGACCGTCCCAATAAATTTATTGACACACGGGAGAATTGATTGTATAATTCTATCGAATTAAAGAATTAAATAAAGATTCAGCAATAGAGGCGCGGATCGTATCAGTACCTGTCCGGAGGCAATGGGGCCGGAGATGGACGGGGAAAGGACGCTTCGCCGAAACCGGTGGCATCCCATGTGTCACCGCAGTTGGGGTACAGTCGAACAGGCTGTGCACTCTCACCGCATGGTGGAGGAGCTATTGTTTCATTTGTTTATTGGAGCAGTGGTCTTTTCGCGGAAACCACCGCTCTGTTTTTTGTGCGAAATTCCTCTTTGACGAAAGGAAGCCGGCCCTTTCGCTGAACGGATCCGTGCAAAGGAAAGGGAAAACTCAAAACAAGTGTGAAAAGAGGAGAAAATTGTGATTGATTTTTTAAATTGGCTTGACGGTATTCTCTGGGGATTACCGCTCATTGTACTCATGATCGTGACCGGACTGTACTTTACGGTCCGGTCCGGCTTCTTCCAGTTCCGCTATTTCGGCTGGATTATGAAGCGTACCTTCGGAAAGATCTTCCAGAAGGATACGGAAAATGAGAACGAAAAGGGTATGCTGAGCGCCTTCGAGGCCATCTCCACCGCCATCGGCGGCACGGTGGGCTTCGGCAATATCGCCGGCGTCGCCACCGCAGTGGCCGCGGGCGGCCCGGGCGCTGTCCTGTGGATGTGGCTCACCGCGTGCCTCGGCATGATCCTGAAGCAGGTGGAGGTCACCCTGGGCTGCTACTACCGCCGGACAAATGAGAAGGGCGACTACTACGGCGGCCCCACTTACTACATGGAGCGCGGCCTCGGCGAGGAGCGCCACTGGGGCAAGCTGTGGCTGATCCCGTCTGTCATCTTCGGTATCGGCATCTTCTCCACCTTCTTCGTGACTTCCTCCACGCTGACCGCCTCTCAGGTGGTGGCTGGTGCCTTCCACTTTGACGGCATCACCATCGGCGGCATGAAGATCGAGGGCGTCATCATCGTGGGCATCCTGGTCTGCGCACTGACCTTCGTCATCACCGGCGGCGGCACGAAGCGGATCGCCAACATCTTCAGCAAGCTGGTCCCCTTCATGAGCGCCCTGTACATCCTGATGGGCATTGCCATGATCCTGGCCAACATCACCTCTGTTCCCGCCGCTGTGGCTTCCATCTTCACCAATGCCTTCACCGGCACCGCGGCCGTCGGCGGCTTCGCCGGCTGCGCCGTCAGCCAGATGGTCCGCGTCGGTATGGCCCGGTCCGTGTACTCCAACGAGGCCGGCTGGGGCACTTCTCCCATGATCCACGCCTCCGCCAAGACCCGGCATCCGGTGGAGCAGGGCCTGTGGGGCTCCTTCGAGGTCTTCTTCGATACCTTCGTCGTCTGCAGCATCACCGCTCTGTCCGTGATCCTCAGCGGCATGTGGACCGACGGCACCAACGGCGGCACTCTGGCGCTGAGCGCCTTCTCCAGCAGCTTCGGGACCGTGGGAAGCCTGCTGCTGGCAGTCATCATGGTGATCTTCACCGTCACCACCTCCGGCGGCTGGTTCACCTACTATCTGGCCATCCTGGAGCACCTCTATAAGAAGGAGGGCCTGCTGAAGACCATCATCATGAAGATCTTCTACGCCATCCGCGTTCTGCCCGGCCTGCTGTGGACCATCTATCTGGTGAAGACCGACAACCAGGGCTTCATCTGGACGCTGGTGGACATCACCTCCGCCATCCCCACCTTCGTCAACGTGGCCGTGATCCTGATCCTGTCCAATCAGTACTTCAAGCTGCTGAAGGACTACAAGGCGCGCTACTTGGGCATCGGCAAGGTGGACGAGAACATGCGGCTGTTCTATGAGGATGCCGCGGCAGCCGGAAAGACAAGCAAATAATAACGCCAGCAAGCCAGCTTTTCGTGAAGGATCGAGCGACTTTACGAAAAGCTGGCCTTGGCATTGGGAAAACTGGAAAAGGGGTATCAGAAAAAATGAGGACCATTTATCACAATGGCGTGGTTTACACGGGGGAGCTTCCCCTTGCGGAGGCCTTCGTCGTGGAGGGCGATGAATTTCTGTTCGCGGGCAGCAGCCGGGAGGCACTGTCCTATGCGGAGGGAGATTCGGAGATCGTGGATCTGGAGGGCAGATTCGTGTGCAGCGCCTTCAACGACAGCCACATGCACCTGCTGAACTTCGGCAACGCGCTGCACACCGCCCAGCTGGCCGCCCACACCGCCAGTCTGGAGGACCTTCTGCGGTGCCTGCGGGAGTTTGAAGCCGCCCATCCCCACACCGGCTCCGCATGGCTGCTGGGCCGCGGCTGGAACCAGGACTACTTCACCGATGTCCACCGGATGCCCAACCGCTACGACTTGGACAAGGTGTCCACCGAGGTGCCCATCTGCGCGGTGAGGGCCTGCGGCCACTGTCTGGTGGTCAACAGCAGGGCACTGGAGCTGCTGGGCGTGACGGCGGATACGTCCCAGCCGGACGGCGGCCGGATCGGCCTGGAGAACGGCGAGCCGGACGGCCGGTTCTTCGACAATGCCATGGACCGGGTCTACGACGCCATCCCGGAGCCCAGCAGGGAGGAGCTGAAGGACATGATCCGCTCCGCCTGCAAGGCGCTGAACGCCTACGGCGTCACCAGCAGCCAGACCGACGACTACTGCGTCTACCGCAAGATCCCCTGGCAGGAGGTCAACGCCGCCTATCAGGAGCTGGAGGCATCCGGCGAGCTGACAGTGCGGGTGTATGAGCAGAGCAACTTCACGGACCTGCCGAGCCTGAAGGAATTCGTGGAATCCGGCTGCAACACCGGCGTGGGCACGGAGCTGTTCAAGATCGGCCCTCTGAAGATGCTGGGCGACGGCGCTCTGGGTCCCCGCACCGCCTATCTCAGCCGTCCCTACGCGGACGATCCGTCCACCTGCGGTATCCCGGTATTTACCCAGGAGACCATGGACGAGATGATCGACTACGCCAATGCCCACGGAATGCAGGTGGCGGTCCACGCCATCGGCGACGCCTGCCTGGACCGGGTGCTGTCCGCCTATGAAAAGGCGCTGGCCGCCCATCCCAGAAAGGACCATCGTCACGGTATCGTCCACTGCCAGATCACCCGCCCGGACCAGCTGAAGAAGATCGAGGACATGCAGCTGCATATCTATGCCCAGAGCATCTTCCTGGACTACGACATCCACATCGTGGAGGAGCGCGTGGGCAAAGAGCTGGCCTCCACCAGCTACAGCTGGAAGACCCTGATGAAGAACGGCATCTCCGTCAGCAACGGCACCGACTGCCCGGTGGAGCTGCCGGACGCCATGGCATGCATGCAGTGCGCCGTGACCAGAAGCACCCTGCGGGACCACAAGGGCCCCTATCTGCCGGAGGAGGCTTTCACCGTTCAGGAGGCCCTGGACAGCTACACCATCCGCGGTGCCGAGGGCAGCTTTGAGGAGGACCGGAAGGGCAGGATCCGCAAGGGCATGCTGGCGGACTTCGTGGTGCTGGACCAGAACCCCTTCGCGGTGGATGTGGAGGAGATCAAGGACATTCCCGTCCACGCCACCTATCTGGGCGGAAAGAAAGTGTTTGGCTGAATCTCAGAATGACCCGATAGCAGCGGTCCCGGTTCAGAGGAACCGGGACCGCTCAGGCTGTCGAAAAAGTCCATAGACTTTTCCGACAGCCTGACTAATGTCTCGATTTTCGGACCGCTATGCGGTCCGAAAATCTGCCGCTGTGCGGCGCAAACGCCTGCTAACGCAGGCTTTTTGCAGACATTCGATTCAATACGAAGGGGCTCCCGCCCCCTCGTACTCCCC
>JALFSO010000114.1 GCA_022778785.1 Dysosmobacter sp.
CCGCTGTCTGACAGCGGTGGGGACGCAGCTTGGCAAAAAGCTTTTTGCCAAGCTGCGTCCCCACCGCTGTCAGACAGCGGTGGGGGCTGCGACGCTCTTGGTCAGGAAAGGAGAGAAAGGGATTGGTATTCAGCAGCCTGACGTTTCTGTTTTTCTATCTGCCGGTCACACTGCTGGTGTATTTTCTGGCGCCGCTGAAATGGCGGAATTTGGTGCTGCTGCTGGTGAGCCTGTTTTTCTACGGCTGGGGAGAGCCGGTGTACATCGCCATCATGGTGCTGTCCATCCTCATCGACTACACCCACGGGCTGCTGGTGGAGAAGTACCGGGCCAATGACCGTCTGGCCCGCTGGTTCGTGGGAGAGTCGGTGGCGTTCAATCTGTTGCTGCTGGGCTTTTTCAAATACTGGGACTTCTTCGCCGTGAATCTGTCCCGCATCCCCGGACTGGACATCCCCGTCCTGGGACTGCCCCTGCCCATCGGCATCTCCTTCTTCACCTTCCAGACCATGAGCTACACCATCGACGTCTACCGGAAGGACGCCCCGGCCCAGCGGAACATGGTCACTTTCGGGGCCTTTGTCACTATGTTCCCCCAGCTCATCGCGGGCCCCATCGTGAAGTACAAGACGGTGGCGGCGGCGCTGGACCACCGGGTCAACACCTGGGAGGACTTCGCTTTGGGCGCCCGGCGATTCTGCGTGGGCCTTGCCAAGAAGGTGCTGCTGGCCAACGCCATCGGCGCCCTGTGGGACGCCTCTCTGGCCGCCCAGGGCACCGGGGATCTGACGGTGCTGGGGGGCTGGCTGGGACTGGTGGCTTATTCCTTCCAGATCTACTTCGATTTCTCCGGCTACTCGGACATGGCCATCGGCATGGGCCGGATGCTGGGCTTCCGTTTCGACGAGAACTTCCTCTACCCCTATCTGGCGGACTCGGTGACGGATTTCTGGCGGCGGTGGCACGTCTCCCTGACCTCCTGGTTCCGGGAGTATCTGTATATCCCCCTGGGGGGCAACCGCGGCGGCACCGTGAAGACCGTCCGGAACATTCTCATCGTCTGGCTGTGCACCGGCTTCTGGCACGGCGCCAGCTGGAATTTTCTCCTGTGGGGCCTGTATTTCGCCGCCTGGCTCCTGCTGGAGAAGTACGTGCTGAAAGAGGTCCTGGGCAGGACCCCCGGCTGGGGGAAGCACCTGTACACGCTGATCGTGGCGGCGGTGGGCTGGGGCATCTTTGCCATCGACGATCTGGGCCGCTGCGGGGCCTATCTCCGGATCTGCTTCGGCGGCGGCGCGGTCTGGAGCGGTCTGGACCTGTTCCATCTGCGGAGCTACGCTGTGACGCTGGCGGTGCTGGCGGTGGCCTCCACCACCCTGGGCCGGGACCTGTGGAGGAGACTGCCGGAGCGGGCGGAGAAGGTCCTGACGCCGGTGCTGATGCTGATGTCTCTGCTGCTGTGCACCGCCTATCTGGTGGATGGCAGCTACAATCCATTTCTGTATTTCCGGTTTTGAGGAGGGGAGACCATGACAAAAGCATACAGCCGCCTGGTGGCGGCGGTGTTCTGCCTGTTTTTGGGCGGGATGCTGGTGTGGTCCCTGCTCCTGCCGGACCGGGACCGGTCCGAGGCGGAGAACCGGACGCTGGCCCAGTGGCCGGCATTCTCCTGGGCGTCCCTGCGGGACGGCAGCTATACGGAGGCCGTGGAGGAGTACTTCTCTGACCAGTTCCCCCTGCGGGACCAGTGGACGGGCCTGAAGGCCCGGGCGGAGCAGATCATCGGCAAGCGGGAGTTCCACGGCGTCTATCTCTGCGACGATCCGCTGTTCAACAGCGGTACCCTGATCTCCAGAGTGGACACGCCCGACGCCGAATTGGTGGAGAAGAATCTGGGATACGTGACCGCCCTGACGGACAAGACGGACGTCCCGGCGTATCTGGGACTGATCCCCTCCGCAGCGGAGATCTGGCAGGACCGGCTGCCCGCCGGGGCGGAGAGCTGGGATCAGGCCGCGTTTCTGGAGCGGGCGGCGGAGACGGGCGTGCCGGTGGTGGATTTCCGTTCCATCCTGTCTGCCCACGCAGATGAGTATATCTTCTACCGCACCGACCACCACTGGACCAGCCGGGGAGCCTATTACGGCTATGCCGCTGTCATGGAGGCCCTGGGAAGGGGAGATGGGACGCTGCCCATTACCCATTTCGGCGTGGAGACCGTCAGCGGCGATTTCAACGGCACCCTGTACTCCCAGTCCGGCGTCCACTGGATGGAGCCGGACTACATGCAGTTCTGGGTCCCGGAGGAAGGCCTGACCGTCACCTCCTGGCGGTCCGGCGCACCGGAGACGGCGGCGCTGTACGACAGGACGTATCTTGACCAAAAGGACAAGTACTCCGCCTTCCTGGGGGGCAACCAGCCCCTGTGTGTCATCCGAAACGAGGCGCTGCCGGACGGCGGAAAGCTCCTGCTGGTGCGGGACAGCTACTCCGACTCCCTGGCGCCCTTCCTGAGCCAGAGCTTTTCGGAGGTCCATCTGCTGGACCTGCGGTATTACCGGGCCTCGGTGGCCCAGTACGCTGCCGAAAACGATATTGACGGCATTCTGGTGCTCTACAGTGTCCCCAACTTCGTGACGGACCGGAATCTGGCCTTCCTGGGACAATAGCGCAGAACAAACACAGCCGCCCCCGTTCGGGGGCGGCTGTCTCGCGCTCAGAACAGCTTTTTCAGAGAATCCATGGCGCCGGCCACGGTGTCGGCGGTGAGCTTGCCCTTGACGCCGGCGGCGATCTGCTTCACCACGTCGTCCGGCAGGTCCACGCCCAGAACGGTCTCCACTGCCTTAATGGGGTCCTTCTGGAACTGGGCTTTCAGGGCCGGGTCCTTTGCGATCTTCCCCACGATCTCCTCAATCTTTGCCTTGATGTCCATTGAAATGGCTCCTCCTTATTCCTGTTCCACGATCTCCGCGTCGGGGGCGTTCTTCTGCACGGACGCGATTCCGTTCAGGCAGCCCGCTTTGGCCTTGTAGCCCTCGCCCACGGCGATGATCTGGCCGTTGGTGGCTTTGAGACGGAAGCGGAACTCCCCGGCCTTGTCGCTATAGACCTCGAACTTGGGATGCTTCTCCTGGGCGAAGCCCTCCACGGTCTGATCTTCCACTGCGGCGGCGGGCGCGTTTTTCTGGACACTGGCGATGCCCTTGCGGCAGGCATCCTCGGAGGAATATACCTCAGAAGTGGCGATCACTTCGCCGTTTCCCGCCTTCAGGTCAAACTTGATGCCGGTATTGGTTCTGCGAATGACGAATTTTCCCATGTTCTGCCTCCTGTATTCAAGAAGAATTGAATATCCTGGGACCGATAGAGGGATAGACGCCCCCCCAATCAACGGGGGGATAACTCTATCATAACTGAGACCATGGGGAAAAGCAAGAAAAAATGACGAAGAAACGGCGAAACGGCGGCATTTCGCCGCCGTTCAGAACCGCTTGCGCCGCTTCCGCTCCAGATTCGGGTCCCGCCGCTGAAAGGGCTTGTCGATGAGGATGATGTCGTCTCCGATCCGCTGGATGCATTCCCAGGGGATGTAGAACTCCTCGCCCCTGCCGAACAGGCCGAAGAACCGGCAGGGGCCGTAGACGATGATGGCGCAGACCTGGCCATCCGGGATCTTGACGTCCACATCGGCCACAAAACCCAGCCGGCAGCCGTCGCAGATATTGATGACCTCCTTGCACCGCAGATCCCGCATCCTGCACTGCATAACGATCCCCCCTTGCCACAGGGTATGCGCCCGGCGGAATGTCCTATGAGGGAATCGATCTCCGCGAAAGTGACAAAACGAGACAGTATAGGAAATTCGCCTGCGGACCATACTGGAAACAGGAAGTCACGGATGCGGAGAAGACCGCCCGCAGGGGCCGTCCCGCGCCGGGACTTCACATTCCAGACCGCGCGCCCATGGGGCGCATGGAGGCTTTTATGCAGGGGAAAGTGGAGATCTGCGGCGTAAACACATCCAAGCTGAAGGTGTTGAAAAGCGAGGAGACCATGGAGCTTCTGCGGCGGTACAAGGCCGGGGACATGGACGCCCGGCGGCAGCTCATCGAGGGGAATCTCCGGCTGGTGCTGTCCGTCATCCAGAAGTTCGCCGGACGGGGCGAGAACGTGGACGACCTGTTCCAGGTGGGCTGCGTGGGGCTCATCAAGGCTATCGACAACTTCGACACCAGTCAGCCGGTGCGGTTCTCCACCTACGGCGTGCCCATGATCGTGGGCGAGATCCGCCGCTATCTCCGGGACAACAGCGCCATCCGGGTCTCCCGCAGCATGCGGGACACGGCCTACCGGGTGCTCCAGGTCCGGGATCAGCTCATCGCCCGGGACCAGCGGGAGCCCACGGTGGAGCAGATCGCCAAAGTGCTGGACATTCCCAGGGAGGAAGTGGTGTTCGCCATGGACGCGGTGGTGGCCCCCGTCTCCCTCTACGAGCCGGTGTACTCCGACGGTGGGGGCGACGCCCTGTGCGTCATGGATCAGGTCCGGGACAACCGCAACACCGACGAGAGCTGGATCGACCACATCGCCCTGAAGGAGGCCATCCGGAAGCTGGATGACCGGGAGAAGCGCATCCTGTCCCTGCGGTTTTACGAGGGGAAGACCCAGATGGAGGTCTCTGCCGAGGTGGGCATCTCCCAGGCCCAGGTCTCCCGCCTGGAAAAGGGCGCCATCAACACCATCCGCAAGAACCTGTGAGGGGCGGAATGCCGCCGGAGGACCGTCTTGAACGGCCCTTCCGGCGGCATCTTCATATCCTGGGCCAAAGGAGCTGCCTTGCCAGGGCGGGATCGTCTGTGATGATGCCGTCAGGCTTCGCGGCTGCGGCTCTCCGCAGCTCCGCGGGGGTATTTGCGTCCCAGATGAGGAGACGCTTCCCGCAGCGGTGGACCCGGACGGTCAGCTCCGGCGTGACGGCCCGGAGGGCGATGCTCAGGGCGTCGGCGTCGGTGAGGGATCCCAGGTCCTCCGGCACCGAGGACGCCACCAGGATCGTGGCCAGTTCCGGACCGGCGGCCTTTATCCGGGTGAGTACCGGATAGCTCTGGCAGGAGACGCTGCACAGCGTCTCCGCGCCATATTGCCGCAGAAGGGCCACCAGCGCCTGAGCCGAGTTTTCTCCGAACGCCGGGGACTTGATCTCCAGGTTCAGCCGGATCTCCCGCTGCTTCGCCAGCGCCAGCACTTCCTCCAGGGCGGGGAGATGCTCGCCCTGAAACGCCGGAGAGAACCATCCGCCCGCGTCCAGCTCCGCGATCTCCCGATAGCACAGGGAGGACACCGGACAGCAGACGCCGGTGGTCCGGGCCAGACTCTCGTCGTGACAGACCACGAACACATGGTCCGCGGTCTCCCGGATGTCCAGCTCGATGCAGTCCGCGCCGGCATCCGCCGCGGCCCGGAAGGCCGCCATGGTGTTCTCCGGACAGCGGGCGGAGAAGCCCCGGTGGGCAGTCAGTTCCATGGCGCGTGGGGATGGGATGGGCTGGACGCAGAGGGCCAGAAGCCCCATGGAAAGCGTCAGCAGCAGGATGCGGAAGCGGCGGGACGGCATTGGCTCTGTCCTCCTGAGATCAGATGGAAAACGGCCGCGGCGGACCGCTGAAAATGCGGGAGCCGTGTACCTTGTATTTTTTGCAGGGAACTGCTATAATAACCTTAATTATCATTTCAGGCTGGGGGCGTATGATCCGGCACCGGCCGGAGAAGGAGCTTTCCACCTTGATGAACTATCTGCAGGAGCTGTTCCAGCAGCTGGATCTCCAATCCATGGGTTCCGCGGCGCTGCGGGTGATCGCGGTGTTTGTGTGCCTTACCATCCATGAGACCAGCCACGGTCTGGCCGCCTATCTTCTGGGGGACCCCACCGCCAAGTCCATGCATCGCCTGAGCCTGAACCCTCTGCGTCACATCGACTGGTTCGGTCTCGCCATGATGTTCTTCGTGGGCTTCGGCTGGGCCAAGCCCGTGCCGGTGGACCCTCGGTATTTCAAGGACCCGAAAAAGGGAATGGCCGTCACCGCGCTGGCGGGTCCGGTGTCCAATCTGCTGCTGGCGGCGGTGCTGCTGCTGATCTGCCGGGGGATGGACCTCTACGCCCCCTATTCCGATGGGCTGTTTACATTCTTTATGTTCCTGGTGGACACATCGGTGCTGTCGGTGGGACTGGGGCTGTTCAATCTGCTGCCCATCCCGCCGCTGGACGGATCCAAGGTCCTGGCGGCGGTGCTGCCGGACCGGGCCTATTACCAGCTGATGCGCTACGAGCGGTACGGAATGCTGCTGCTCATCGTCCTGTCCCTGATGAACGTGGGCGGCGGACTTATCAATCAGGCCATCGCCGCTGTGTGGACGGGCCTGTATACCCTGATCTTCTGAGGTGACAAATTGTTGGAGAACCCCATTTTCAAACTGGAAAAAGTGGTCCACGACCGCTCTCAAGAGGAGATGCAGGACTTCGAGGGGCCGCTGGACCTGATCCTGTACCTGCTGGGGAAGAATAAGATGGAGATTCAGGACATCTCCATCGCCACTATTCTGGACCAGTATCTGGCGTGGCTGGAGGCCCGCCAGCGGATGGACCTGGAGGTAGCCAGCGAGTTCATCCTCATGGCCTCTCATCTGATGTACATCAAGACCCGGATGCTCCTGTCCCTGGAGGACGAGGAGACCCAGTCCGAGATGGAGGCGCTGATCCAGTCCCTGGAGGAGCGCCGCCGGAGCGAGAGCTACGCCCAGGTGAAGGAGATGGCAGGCCGGCTGGCCCCCATGGGGGAGTTCGGACGGAACATTATCACCCGGGACCCGGAGCCCATGGAGCGGGGGAAGGTCTATGAATACGACCAGCGTCCGGCGGACCTGCTCCTGACACTGGCGGATCTGCAGAGCCGGCTGGAACGGCGTCTGCCGCCGCCTCAGGCGGCCTTTGACGGCATCATCCGCCAGGAGCCCTACCCCGTGGAGAGCAAGGCCCGGGAGATCATCCAGCGGCTGAAATCCACCGGCGGGACCTGTTTCCGGAAGCTGTTTCAGGGAAACCGGAGCCGCAGCGAGGTGGTGGCCACCTTCCTGGCGGTGCTGGAGCTGTGCCGGGCCTGCGTCATCCGCCTCACCGGCTCCGGGCAGGACTGCACCGTCCGGCAGGAGCGGGAGATGCCGGAGGACCTGACATTTTAAGGAGAACGCCCTTTATGGAAAATATGGATATCAAGGAGATCGCATCCGCGGCGGAGGCCATCCTGTTTGCGTCGGGAGAGCCGGTCAAAGAGGATCGGATCTGCACGGCGCTGGAGCTGGACCGTCCCACGGCCCAGAAGGTGCTCCAGTCCCTGATGGATCATTACGCCTACGAGCGCCGGGGCGTCCGGCTGCTGCACATGGAGGACGCCTGGCAGCTCTGCTCCGCACCGGAGTACGCGGATGTGATCCGGCAGGCGTTTGAGATCCGGAAGCCTGCCAAGCTCAGCCAGCCGGCGCTGGAGGTGCTGACCATCATCGCCTATTACCAGCCCACCACCCGGGCCTATGTGGACCAGATCCGGGGCGTGGACAGCGCCTATACCGTGGGGCTTCTGCTGGACCGGAAGCTCATCGAGGAGTGCGGACGGCTCCAGGTGCCGGGACGGCCCCGGCTGTACCGCACCACGGAGAATTTTCTCCGGGCGTTCCATCTCACCTCCCTGGAGGATCTGCCGGAGATGCCAGAGCTGATGAACGGCGAGGGCCAGCAGATGCGTCTGGACGAGGACGGCGCCGTGGTGGACCCCAGCGGCGTGCGGCAGACGGAACCGGAGATCCCGGAGACGGAGACAGAGACCCCAGAGACAGAGAATTGACCTGCGACATTCTGGCGGGAGGTGAGGGCCTTGCTGTGGCTATGGATCCTGGCGGGGATCGTACTGCTGTTCATTCTGTTGTGCCTGCTGCGGCTGGGCGTGCTGGTGAATTTCGCCGACACCGCTGAGGCGTATGTGTCCGTGGGACCCATCCGCATTCAGGTGGCCCCCTCCAAAAAGAAGAAGGACGGTGGACCGGAGCAGGAGAAGAAGCCGAAAAAGACAAAGAAGGCCAAAGAGGAGAAACCCGGGAAGGAGAAGAAGTCCTTTCCCAAGCCCACGCTGTCGGATATCCGCTCCGCGTATGACGAGCTGTGGCCGCCCACGCGGCGGGCGCTGCGCCGGACCCGGAGAGGCATCCGCATCCATCCGCTGGAGCTGTCGCTGACGCTGGGCGGACAGGAGGATCCCGCCGCTGCGGCACAGAGCTGCGGCTATGCCAGCGCCGCCGTCTGGACCGGGATGCCGGTGCTGGAGCAGCTGCTGGACATTCCGGACCCGTCCATCCACCTGGGGACCGACTTTGAAAGCGCCGGGACCCGGATCCAGGGCCGGGTGGGCATCTCCATCCGCATCGGAACGCTGCTGGCGGTGGGCCTCCAGATCGGCATTCCGGCGCTGCGGTGGCTGCTGCGATATCTGAAACGGCACAAGAAAGCGGACAAGCAGAGAGAAACAGGGAAGAATGAGACTGCGGCGGCGGAGAAAGTGCCTGCCGCCTGAGAGAATAGAGGAGGTTTCCGTATGGACAACATGGAGAAGAAGACCCCGCTGAACGATCTGATGCGCTCCACCATGGAGAAGATCCATGAGATGGTGGACACCAACACCATCGTGGGACAGCCCATCACCACGCCGGACGGCGTGACGCTGATCCCTATTTCCAAGGTTAGCTTCGGCTTCGGCGCCGGCGGCGGCGACTACGGCAAGGCCGCCCAGAATGCTCAGAACTTCGGCGGCGGCAGCGGCGCGGGCGTGAAGATCGACCCGGTGGCATTCCTGGTCATCAAGGACGGCGCCACCCGGGTGCTGCCGGTGGCGGTGCCGCCCATCTCCACGGCGGACCGGGTCATTGACATGATCCCGGACGTGATGGATAAAGTGGAAAAATATTTCGACAAGAAAAAGGAAAAAGAGGACTTCTGAGCGGGGTATACTATGGTCATCCTGCCCTCTCTGCGGAGAGGGGACCGAACGAGGGTGATCGCAGATGCAAAAGTGCTTCCGGCGGCTGGCTGCTGTCCTGAGCTGTGTGATTCTGTTCAGTGTGTTTCCCTGTCCCGCGGGGGCCGTCAGCACGTCCGCTGTATCCTCCATCCTGATGGATGTGGACAGCGGACGGGTCCTGTACGCCGACAATGAGACGGCGCAGATGCGCATTGCCAGCACCACCAAGATCATGACGGCGCTGGTGGCCATCGAAAACGGCGACCTGGACGATGTCTGGACGGTGAAGCGGGCGGAGACGCTGGTAGAGGGCACCTCCATGTACCTGCGGGAGGGGGAACAACTGACCCTGGAGACCATGCTCTACGGCCTGCTGCTGTGCTCCGGCAACGACGCGGCCCTGGCCATCGCCGACGCGGTGGGCGGCAGTCAGGAGAAGTTCGTGGCCATGATGAACGCCAAGGCGAAGGAGCTGGGAATGACCGGCTCGTCCTTTGCCAATCCCAACGGTCTGGACGCTGAGGGCCACTATTCCACGGCGCTGGACATGGCAAAGCTGGCCTGCGCCGCCGTGAACAACGAGACGCTGGTCCGCATCGCCTCCACCAAAAGCGTCACCATCGGGGGACGGACCATGACGAACCACAACAAGCTCCTGTCCAACGTGGAGGGGTGCATCGGCCTGAAGACCGGCTATACCCGGGCGGCGGGCCGGACGCTGGTGTCCTGCGTGCAGCGGAACGGCCAGCGGATCGTGGCGGTGACGCTCCACGATCCCGACGACTGGACGGATCACCAGAAGCTCTACGAGTACGCCTTCTCCGCCTGGCCCGCCCAGCGGGCGCTGTCCATGGGGCAGAGCGTGGCGGAGCTTCCGGTGGAGGGTGGCATGACTGCCTCGGTGCCGCTGGTGTCCGCCGGGACCGTCTCCTGGCCGGTGGGCCAGGGGGAGGAGCTGACGGTGGAGCTGGAGATCCCTGAAAAGCTTACCGCCCCTGTGCGCCGGGGCGACCGGGCGGGGGAGGCAGTGGTGCTGCTGAACGGCAAAGAGGTGGCCCGGGCGGATCTGCTGTGCGGCGGGGAGTCCCCGGCAGCCATTCCGGAGCCCATGAGCCTGTTCCACCGTCTGAAGCTGCGGTTTACCGCCTGAGTGAGGAGAGAAGACCCTTTGGAAGAACGACTGCAAAAACTGATGGCCGCCGCCGGCGTCTGTTCCCGCCGGAAGGCGGAGGAGCTGCTGGCGGCGGGACGGGTGCTGGTCAACGGCGTCCCGGCCTCCCTGGGGGACAAGGCGGACCTGGACCGGGACACGGTGACTGTGGACGGGACGCCCATCGCCCGGCCCCAACAGCACGTGTATCTGATGCTGAACAAGCCAGCGGGCTATGTGACCACCCTGTCCGACGAGCGGGGACGGCCTACGGTGGCGGACCTGACGAAAGATGTGGGCGTCCGGGTGTTCCCGGTGGGGCGGCTGGACCTGATGAGCGAGGGTCTGCTGCTGATGACCGACGACGGGGCGCTGATGCAGCGCCTGACCCATCCCAGCTTTGAAGTTTCCAAGACCTACCGCCTGTGGGTCCGGGGAGACGTCTCCGGCGCCGCCGGCCGTCTGGAGGCGGTGCGGGACCTGGACGGAGAGCCCATCCGGCCCGCCCAGGTTCGGACAGTCTATCAGAGCGGCGGACAGGCGGAGCTGTCCGTCACCATCCATGAGGGAAAAAACCGGCAGATCCGCCGGATGTGCGCCGCCTGCGGACTGACGGTCCGGCGTCTGCAAAGGGTGCGGGAGCACACGCTGGAGCTGGGAGATCTGAAGCCCGGCGCATGGCGATACTTAACGGAACAGGAGATCGCGGCCCTGAAAGGGGAGCGTAACTGAAAGAAGAGCTGGGGGAGACATCTGGAGACGTTTCCTCCGGCTTTCCTGATGTCTCAGGGCCAGAGAGACTGCTCAACGGAAGAATTTTGCAGTCTTCTGAAAAAAACTTGCAAAACTGGTTTGAAAATCCCGGGAACTGTGGTACAATAGCAAAGTACCCCCGTCCGATGAGGGCACGTCTGGAATTTCGCACACACAGGAGGACTCGCTTATGGCAAAAAGCGTTTTACATACCATCGAGAGCAATATGAAGACCTTCTCCAAGGGGCAGAAAAAGATCGCCGCTTACATTCTGGAGAACTACGACAAAGCGGCGTTTATGACGGCCAGCAAGCTGGGCAGCCTGGTAGGGGTCAGCGAGTCCACGGTGGTCCGTTTCGCGTCGGAACTGGGTTATGAAGGCTACCCCAGCATGCAGCGGGCCCTGCAGGAGATGATCCGCAGCCGCCTGACTTCCACCCAGCGCATCAAGTCGGCGGAAGATAACCTCTCCGGTCAGGACGTTCTGGCGGCGGTGGTCCAGTCGGACATCGACAAGCTGCGCCGCATCGTGGACGAGACGGACCGGGAGGACTTTGACGAGGTCTGCCGGAAGATCATGACCGCCCGGCGCATCTACATTCTGGGCACCCGGTCGTCCACCTTCGTGGCGGGATATTTGAATTTTTACCTGCATTTGATGTTTGAGAACGTAACGCTGGTGGAAGCCAACGCCGCCGGCGAGATCTTTGAGCAGCTGTTCCGCATCGGACCCGGCGACGTGCTGATCGCCATCACGTTCCCCCGGTATTCCAAAGTCACCATGAACACCGTGAAATTCGCCAAGGACCGGGGAGCCACCATCGTGGCCATCACGGACAGTGAGCTGTCGCCCCTCTACCAACAGGCGGATGTGTCCCTGCTGGTGACCAGCGATATGTTCTCCTTCGTGGACTCCATGGTGGCGCCCATCTCCATGATCAACGCCCTTCTGGTGGCGCTGGGCTACCGGAAGGGACAGGACGTCTCCGCCACCTTCGCGGAGCTGGAGAGCATTTGGGATGAGTACGGCGTATTCGGAAGGGCGGACGATGAGTAAGCGGATCACAGTGGTAGGCGGCGGAGCCGCCGGCATGATGGCCGCCGTCACGGCGGCCCAGCGAGGCGCATGCGTCACGCTGCTGGAGCCCAACGAGCGGCTGGGAAAGAAGCTGAACATCACCGGTAAGGGCCGCTGCAATGTCACCAACAACGCGGATCTCCAGACGCTTCTGTCCAATGTGCCCCGGAACGGAAAATTTCTCTACAGCGTGTTCTCCCGGTTCGACGGGCGGGACGCCATGGCCTTTTTTGAAGACCTGGGCGTCCCGTTGAAGACGGAGCGGGGGAACCGTGTCTTCCCGGTGAGCGACCGAGCCTTCGACGTCAGCGCCGCGTTGGAGCGGCGGCTGAAGGCTCTGGGCGTCTCCATCGTCCGGGACCGGGCGGTGTCCCTGACGCTGACGGACGGCGCCGTCCGGGGCGTGAAAGGAGAGCGGCGGGACTACCCGTCGGACGCGGTGATCCTGGCCACCGGCGGCGTGTCCTATCCAGCCACCGGTTCCACCGGCGAGGGCCACCGCATGGCCGCTGAGGCGGGCCACACCGTCACGCCCCTGCGGGGTTCCCTGGTGCCGCTGCGGGACTTCGGCGTGGGCCGCCGGATGCAGGGCCTGAGCCTGCGGAACGTGGGCCTGACGGTGTTCGAGAACGACAAAAAGATCTATACGGACTTCGGTGAGCTGCTGTTCACCCACTTCGGGGTCAGCGGCCCATTGATTTTGTCCGCCTCCGCCCATATGCGGCACTTTGAGAAGAAGGCCTACCGCATCGAGATCGACCTGAAGCCGGCGCTGGACGAGCAGCAGCTGGACAAGCGGCTGCTGTCGGACTTTACAAAATACGCCAACAGCGATTTCTGCAACGCCCTGGACGATCTGTTGCCCCAGAAGCTGATCCCCGTCATGGTGGAGTGGTCGGAGATCCCGCCCCATGAGAAGGTCCACGACCTGACCAAGGAGCAGCGCCGGGGACTGCTGCGGCTGCTGAAGCACTTCCCGGTGGCTATCGCCGGACCCTGCCCAGTGACGGACGCCATCGTCACCTCCGGCGGCGTGAAGGTGGGGGAGATCGATCCAAAGACCATGGAGTCAAAGCTTGTGAAGGATCTGTACTTTGCAGGCGAACTCATTGACGTGGACGCCTATACCGGCGGCTTCAACCTGCAGATCGCCTGGGCCACCGGCAGGGCGGCAGGAGAGGCGGCCGCCGCTCCGGTGGAATGACCGGCCTGTCCGGACAGCGAGAACGATTACACAAAGAAGGAACGAGAGCTATATGAAGACCATCAGCATTGCCATTGACGGTCCCTCCGGGGCCGGAAAGAGCACCCTGGCCCGGAGTGCCGCCGCGGAGCTGGGCTGTCTGTATGTGGACACCGGCGCCATTTACCGCACCATCGCCTATTCCGTCATGACCGCAGGGATCGATCCCAAGGACGGCGCCGCCGTGATGGCGGCGCTGCCGGACCTCGACATCCGGCTGGTCCACGGGGAAGACGGTGAGCAGCGGATGCTGCTGAACGGCACGGACGTCTCCCGGGAGATTCGTCTGCCGGAGGTGTCCCTGTACGCCTCCGCCGTGTCCGCCCACCCCGGCGTCCGGACGTATCTGCTGGAGATGCAGCGCCAGCTGGCCCGGGAGAACAGCGTCATCATGGACGGCCGGGACATCGGCACCGTGGTGCTGCCGGACGCGGACGTGAAGATCTTCCTCACCGCGTCTCCGGAGGCCCGGGCCCATCGCCGGTGCCGGGAGCTGGAGCAGCGTGGGACGCCGGAGTCCTATGAAAAGGTGCTGGAGGAGATCCAGCAGCGGGACTACAACGACACCCACCGGGCGGTGGCGCCGCTTCGCCAGGCGGAGGACGCCGTGCTGCTGGACACCACGGCCATGAATTTCGAGGAGAGCCGTCAGGCGCTGCTGGAACTGATCCGGGGGAGGGCAGAAGCATGAAGCCGTTCAGTGCGCTTTACGTATTCATCTATTATCTGGTGGGCTTCATCACCGCCATCCTGCACCCCACCACGGTGGAGGGCATGGAGAAGCTGCCCCCAAGCGGCGTTCTGCTGTGCCCCAACCACGCCAGCAACTGGGACCCCTTCCTCATCGCCCTGAAGCTGCCCAAGAACTACCGGCTCCACATCATGGCGAAAGAGGAGCTGTTCCGCTATCCCGGACTGGGATGGCTGCTGCGGCAGGTGGGCGTGTTCCCCGTCAGCCGGGGCAACAACGATATCCAGTCCGTGAAGATGGCCATGCAGGCCATCAAATCCGGCGACAATCTGCTGATCTTCCCGGAGGGCACCACCATCCACAACGGCATCGGCCATGTGGACGGCCTGCCCGCCCACGCCCATGCCGGCGTGGCGGTCATCGGCGTCCGCACCGGCGCCACCATGGTCCCCGTGTTCGTGGACGGCGAAAAGAAGCTGTTCCATCGCACCCGCATCATCTTCGGCGACCCCTATCAGCCGGTGTACACCGGCCGCCGGGGAACGTCCGAGGAGATGCAGAAGATCGCGGACGACATCCTGGCCAACGCCTATGCTCTGGGCGGCCAGGCGGTAGGAGGGAAGCCGCTGTGCGAGAAGTGATCCTGGCGGAGTCCGCCGGCTTCTGCTACGGCGTGAAGCGGGCGGTGGAGCTGGCGGAGCAGACCGCGGCCCGCACCGGCGGCTGCTGGATGCTGGGAGACCTGATCCACAACACCCATGTGGTGGAGGCGCTGGGACGCCAGGGCATCCGGAAGGCAGAGCACGGAGAGGACCTGACGGCGGCGGACACGGTGGTCATCCGCTCCCACGGCGAGCGGAAGGACATCCTGGACGCGCTGGAGAAGCGGGGCGTGGCCTGCGTCAACGCCACCTGTCCCAACGTGGTCCGCATCCAGCGGCTGGTGGCCCAGGCGGAGGCCGAGGGACGGCAGCCCGTCATCATCGGGGAGCCCCATCACCCGGAGGTGGTGGGCGTGGCCAGCTGGTGTAGTCATCCGTTGGTGTTTGACGGCCCGGAGGCGGTGCGCCGGTGGCTGGCGGAGGACCCGGAAAACAGGGCGGTCCCTGTCACAATCGTGGCCCAAACTACCTGTATACGTGAAATTTTTGAATCTTCTGCAAAAATCCTAAAAAAAGAGTGTACAAACGCAAAATTATTTGATACAATATGTAATGCTACGCATAAGCGTCAGGCTGAGGCGGCTTCCATCGCCGCCAAAGCGGACGTGATGGTCGTGGTGGGAGACCGCAAAAGCGCGAACACCAAACATTTGACGGAAATTTGTAAAGAGAGATGCGGACGTGTCTATCAGATCGAAGACGCGGACGAGCTCTCGCCGGATTGGTTCAATGGTTGCTCTGTTGCGGGCCTTACGGCTGGTGCTTCCACCCCTGCGGGCATCATTAAGGAGGTATATGCAACGATGAGCGAAGAAATCAAAGCGGCCGAGGGTAAAGAGGAGTCCTTCGAGGAATTACTGAATCAGTCTTTCAAAACTTTAAATACAGGAGAGAAGGTAACTGGTATCGTCACGGCCATCACTCCCACTGAGGTGCAGGTGGACGTGGGCGCCAAGCAGGCCGCGTACATCAAGTTCAGCGAGCTTTCTGATGACCCCAGCGCCAAGCCCGAGGACATTGTCCACGTGGGCGACGAGATCGAGACCTACATCGTCCGTGTCAACGACGTGGAGGGCTATGCCGAGCTCAGCAAGAAGCGTCTGGATGCCCAGAAGATCTGGGAGAACATTGAAAACGCCGTTGAGGAGAAGACCGTGCTGGAAGGCACCGTCACCGAGGAGAACAAGGGCGGCATCGTGGTGTCCGTGAAGGGCGTCCGCGTGTTCGTTCCCGCCTCTCAGAGTGGCCAGCCCCGCGGCGCCGATCTGTCCGCCATGAAGGGCCAGAAGGTCCAGCTGCGCATCACCGAGGTCAACCGTGCCCGCCGCCGGGTCGTCGGTTCCATCCGCTCCGTCACCGAGGAGGCCCGCAAGGCCGCTCAGGCTGAGGTCTGGAACAACATCGAGGTGGGCAAGCACTACACCGGCACCGTCAAGTCCATGACCTCCTACGGCGTGTTCGTGGACATCGGCGGCGTGGACGGCATGGTCCACATTTCCGAGCTGAGCTGGAGCCGCATCAAGACTCCCTCCGAGGTCTGCAAGGTGGGCGACACTCTGGAAGTGTACGTCATCTCCTATGACCCCGAAAAGAAGAAAATCTCCCTGGGCGTCAAGGACCACAGCGTGGATCCCTGGCAGATGTTCATGAATCAGTACAGCGTGGGCGACGTGGCCTCTGTCCGCATCGTCAAGCTGATGACCTTCGGCGCTTTCGCCGAGGTCGTTCCCGGCGTGGACGGCCTGATCCACATCTCTCAGATCGCCGACCGCCGCATCGACAAGCCCGAGGACGTGCTGTCCGAGGGCCAGGTGGTGGACGCCAAGATCATCGCCGTGGATGAGGAGAAGAAGAAGATCTCCCTGTCCATCCGCGCTCTGCTGGCTCCCGCCGCTGAGGAGGCCGAGGAGGCCCCCGTGGAGGAGTAATCCGCCATCCGGATACGATCAAAAGAGGCAGACCCTGACGGGTCCGCCTCTTTTGCGGTTTTGTGATTTTTTTCACGGCTTTTCGATTGCATTGAAACACAGCCCATGATATAATAAATCGATATCTGCTGAAAACTAAGACCAATATCCTGCGTAAGATTCAAGATATGGGAGGAAACAACATGAGCTATCAGGAAGAATATCAGAAGAAGCTGACCACTGCCGAGGAGGCGGTCAAGGTTGTGAAGTCCGGCGACTGGGTGGATTACACCTGGTGCGGCTGCCATCCGATCGCTCTGGATAAGGCCCTGGCCGCCCGGAAGGACGAGCTGGTGGATGTGAAGGTCCGCGGCGGCGTGACCATGTGGATGCCTGAGATCTGCAAGGCGGAGGACGCCGGCGATCACTTCACCTGGCACTCCTGGCACTGCAGCGGCATTGACCGCAAGATCATCGCCAAGGGCATGGGCTATTTCAGCCCCATGCGCTATTCCGAGTTGCCCCGCTTCTATCGTGAGGATCTGGACCCGGTGGACGTGGTGATGGTGCAGACCACACCCATGGACGAATTCGGCAACTTCAACTTCGGCCTGAACTGCTCTCATCTGGCGGACATGATCGCCCGTGCCAAGTGCGTGATCGTGGAGGTCAACCAGAACATGCCTTGGGTCAACGGACTCACCGGCACGGAAGTCAACATCAAGGACGTTGACATGGTGGTGGAAGGCGACAATCCGGAGATCGCCCAGCTGGGCGCCGGCGGCGCTCCCACGGACGTGGATGTGGCCGTGGCCAATCTTGTCGTTCCCCAGATCCCCAACGGCGCCTGCCTGCAGCTGGGCATCGGCGGCATGCCCAACACCATCGGCGCTATGATCGCCCAGTCCGACCTGAAGGATCTGTCCGTCCATACGGAGATGTACGTGGACGCCTTCGTGGACATGGCCGCTGCCGGTAAGATCACGGGCCGTCACAAGGCTCTGGACCGGGGCCGTCAGGTCTTCGCCTTTGCGGCGGGCAGCAAGAAGCTGTATGACTACGTCAACCGGAACCCCGAGGTCATGGGCGCTCCCGTGGACTACACCAATGACGTCCATGTCATCAGCCAGATCGACAACTTCATCTCCATCAACAACGCCATCGACGTGGACCTCTTCGGTCAGGTCAATGCCGAGTCCGCCGGCATCAAGCACATCTCCGGCACCGGCGGCCAGCTGGACTTCGCCATGGGCGCGTACCTGTCCAAAGGCGGCAAGAGCTTCATCTGCATGTCCTCCACGGTGACGGACAAGCAGGGCAACGTGAAGAGCCGCATCGTTCCCACCCTGACCCCCGGCTCCATCGCCACCGATCCCCGCTCCTGCGTCCATTATCTGGTCACGGAGTACGGCATGGTGAACATGAAGGGCCTGTCCACCTGGCAGCGGGCCGAAGCCCTCATCGGCATCGCCCATCCCCAGTTCCGCGAGGAGCTGATCGCCCAGGCGGAGAAGATGCACATCTGGCGCAGAAGCAACAAGTAATTTGCAAGACTATGGAAAAAAGCCGCTTCCAGCGGCTTTTTTCTTTTGCGTCCGTCCGGTGAATAGAGATGTGAGGAGAATGGAAAGGCCCCTCTCGCGTTGTCCGCGGGAGGGGCCGTATTATAGGTGCGAGCAAAACTGTAAGCCGGGTTCTGTATTTGACAGTCATCTATCTCGACGTACCGTTGCCGGCACGCTCAAGCCACCCCGGGAGCGGCCGGGCCAGCCTGCATGCTCCCATACCGGTGTTGCTCCGGATAGAGTTTACAGCGTCACGATGTTCCCATGTGACGGGTGAGCTCTTACCTCGCCTTTCCACCCTTACCGTCAGAGCTGTGCTCTGCCGGTAAGCCGTTCCTTCGGAACGGCGTCGCCTGCGGGCGGGCCGATTCCGGCGGCGAAGAGGGACCCTTCGTCCCTCTTCACACAACACCCCTGCGCATGCGCTTGCGGGAGTGTCATCGACCATCGCAGATTACCAGCACAGTACAACTCTGACGGCGGTATATCTCTGTTGCACTTTTCCTCAGATCGCTCTGGGCGGGCGTTACCCGTTATCCTTGCCCTGTGGAGCCCGGACTTTCCTCACGCGCGGCCTTTCGGCGCTGCGCCCGCGACTGTCCGGCCCGGTCGCGGGAATATTGTAGCGGATTGCGGCGGATTTGTCAAACCGGATTGCTTTTTTTTCTTCCGGCGGATATAATAGGGAGGAATTCAGGAATCGAGGCTTTGAGTATGAATGCATCCGTAAACGCCTATTTTGATACTTTAAAGGGCAAGCGCGTCGCTGTGCTCGGCATCGGCGTGAGCAACCGCCCGCTGATCCGCATGCTCCTTGCGCGCGGTATCGAAACGCTCGCCTGTGATAAGACGCCGCGGGAATTGCTCGATCCCGAGGTGCTGGAGCTGGAGCGCCTCGGCGCAAAGCTCCATGTCGGCCCGGAC